>CAZHET010000001.1:0-47245 GCA_964531585.1 uncultured Planctomycetaceae bacterium
GGCAGGAAGCTGATGAACCGGAAATCCTTGCCGGAGTCTTCGAAGGCCGCACGACCGGAACGAGCGTCGCGATCCTGATCCGCAACACCGATCAACGCAGCAAGGACTATTCGGACATCAGGGACAAGTATCGTCCAGGGCACGCCGACTTCACTTTTGATGCACGCTACGGTTTTCGGGATTACCGTGGTGGCGGTCGCAGCAGTGCTCGCGAAACGACTGCTCGCGTGGCGGCCGGAGTCATTGCGAAAAAACTGATGGAACGCGACTTCGGCGGGAAGGTCGTCGGCTACGTGACTCAGGTCGGCGACGTGAAAGCAACGATCGAGGCTCCGGAGCATGTAACGCTGGAACACGTCGAGAAACTTCCCGACGGGTCCCCCAATTTCGTCCGCTGTCCGGATGCTGCTGCCGCCGCGAAGATGGTGGAACTGATCGAACAGGTGCGGAAGGAAACGGACTCGATCGGCGGTGTTGCAGAGATTGTCGCCACCGGAATTCCCGCGGGACTGGGCGAACCGGTGTTCGACAAACTGAAAGCGGATCTGGCAAAGGCATTATTCAGCCTGCCGGCCGTGCTGGGGGTCGAATACGGCATTGGCTTCGGGTGCGCCAAACTTCGCGGCAGCCAGAACAACGATGTCTTCGTGCCCGCCGAGTCTGCCGACAGTGACGCGACGCGAATTACGACATCATCGAATCGTCACGGCGGCATGCTGGGCGGCATTAGTTCCGGTCTGCCGATCATCCTGCGGGCCGCCATCAAACCGACGAGCAGTCTCGCGCGCGAACAGGCCACGGTGACTCGCGACGGCCAGCCGACAACCATCGCCACCAAAGGCCGCCATGACCCCTGCCTGCTGCCTCGATTCGTACCCATGGGCGAAGCGATGGTCGCGATCGTCATCGCCGATCACTGGCTGAGGTGGAAGGCGATTCGAGGTAACGACTTCTGATCTTTGATTGGTGAGTTTAGACTCGAAATGAATTGATCGTCACGGGTTTCGAATCCTGTTGAAGAGCCCAGTGAACGTCGAGCGTCGTGTCGACATGATTTTCTGGCCGTGACTGTACTTCAACAAATCTGCCAGCAGCGCATCGGCGGTGGGATAGCGTTCGGGCGGGTGGCGAGCTGTGCAGTTCAGGATGATTGTCTCCAGCCCCTTCGGAATGTCGGACTGAACTTTCCGCGGCGCTTGAGGTGACTGTTCCAGGATCGCCGTCACCATACTGTCTTCGGTCTTCGATTCGTACGCGTTGGCCAGAGTTGCCAGTTCGTAGAGAGTGATTCCCAGCGAATAGATATCGCTGGTCGCGTCATGCGGACCGATCAGGCGTTCCGGAGCCATGTAGCGCAGCGTCCCCATGATGCGCTGAGCGACCGTTGAGTCTCGCTGATCGATCGGCTGCGAAAGACCGAAGTCGCTGATCCATACACGTCCGTCGGCGTCCAGAAGGATGTTGGCCGGCTTGATGTCGTTGTGCAGAATGCCGGCGGAATGAGCGTGCCGCAGGGCCTGAGCCGCCTGAATGGCGATCTGAGTGAAGCTCTTCCAGGACTTGCGAGTTAGCCGTTTGCGCTTGGCATCACCGGCGTGTTCGACAGCGTTGTCTGTCCTGACGGCTTTAACTTCGACGCTGGAAATAAAGCCACTGGGCTGAGCGGCTTCCTTGCGGGAAATTTCGTCCTGATACACGACTCCTTCGGTCTCGCGCAGCCGTTCAACGATGCGGTCCAGGCCGATCCCGTTGACGAACTGCATGACGTAATAGCAATAACCGTGTTCCTGGCCAAAGCGATACACGGGAACAATATTGCGGTGCCGCAGGCTGGCGGCAATGCGAGCCTCCTCTTCAAACCGACGCTGCCATTCCGGAACCACAGCAACGCGCCACGGAAGCACCTTCACCGCGACAAGATTGCCGCCGCCGGATTCGCGGCCCTGGAAGACGACTCCCATACCGCCGCGACCGATTTCGCACAGCAGTTCACAACTCCCAAGTCGCTTGAAGGGAAAGCGTTCCGGCATGTTGCGACGAATCGCGGCAGCTTCGTTCTGCGACCGAGCCTGTTCCAGCAGAGCGAGCATCGGAAACGAGTCGCGGATCGTTCCTGCATGACGCGGGTAGCGCCGCGCGTAAATCTCAATGGAAGGCTTCTTGCCCTGTCGCAGTTCTTCGACGAACTGCGACGCCAGAATCTCCACCGGCTCGCGCGAACGCAGGTCCGCTTCTCCCTGATGCACGGGAAAGCCCTGCAGTTCGAAACCGGTTTCTTCCTCAGGCTCAGTCACGTCGGCGGATTCTTCGGGAATAATCCGTGGAAGTTGTCCGCTGGCATCCTAACCGGTGCACAGCCGCACGACCCGCGACTCCGTTGTTTCCGCGCAGACGGCAGTGCGGTGCGGGCCGCTGGGTTCCCGCCTGCGCGGGAACGACGGAGGTGCTCCGGCAGGGTGTGCTGACGGCACAACACCGCTGGGTTCCCGCCTGCGCGGGAATGACGGAGGTGCGGGAACGACGGGATCAGTGATCTGCCTTTGCCTTCCGCTGGCAGGGTATCGTTCGGCCACTGGCGACTATTCGCCTGCAGCAAACTTTGCGATTTCCGCGCCGTCGGAGCCGTTCCAGATTCGCAGCACTCCGTCTTCGCAGCCGGCTGCGACGATGCTGCCGTCGGAGGTGACGGCGGTGCAGTAGACGTAGTCCGGGCAGCCCGTAAACTCGCGTACCCCTGCGCCGTCACCTGCCCGATGGCGGAACACGCGACGGTCGCCGCTGCTGCTGATGAATTCGTCCAACATGCCGACGAATTCCAGCGACGTGACCTGCTTGCTGTACGTGTTGATCGTGCGAGCCTGTTCGCCGGTTTCCGCGTTCCAGACCTTGATCGCGTTGTCGGCCCCGGCGCTGGCCAGAGTTGTGCCGTCGCCCTTCCAACTGACGTCCATCACGTGATGCGTATGGCCTTCGTACGACCGGAACAGCTTGCCGTCGGCAACATCGAAGACTTTGACGAACTTGTCGGCGGACGCCGTTGCCAGCCGTTTGCCATCCGGGCTGAATTCCATGCCGTAGACGGTATCGCTGTGAGCATCCGGGATTTCTCGCGCAAGTGACCGATCTGCGACATTCCACAGAGTGATTTGACCGGTGCGTGACGCTTCGCCTCCGCCAGCCGCAAGAAGCGAACCGTCGGGAGAGAACGCCAGCGCGAGTACTCGATCGGCGAATACGCTACCGCCGCCTTCTTCAGCACCGAGACTTCCTGCAGGCTGCCAGTGAGGGAACAGGTCAACCTGAGACACCGAACCGTCTTCATGGCGAACCAGCAGCGATTGTTCGTGCGGGACCATCTCCACGACCGGTGAAGCTTCTGCATTCAACAATGTCATCGCATCGATTGCGGAGCCATCGGAGGTTTTCCACAGTCGGACGGTGCCGGAGGAATCCAGCGTCGCCAGCAGGCTGCCGTCGCTGACAAACGCAGCGAGCTTTGCGGTGACTGGAACTTCCGCCGGAGCCTTCGTTTGCTCGAGGGCTTCCGTTGACCGCGTAAGTTCGGCCTGCACGGCTGTCAGCAACTGCTTCTTTTCGTCGACATGCCCCGATGCTCGCGTAACGGCCTGTTCGGCGAGTTGTTTACTCTTTTCGGCCGACTTCAGTTCGTTGCCGGCGGTGGTGACGGCGTCTTTGGCGGCCTGTTCGGCTGTGGTGGCCTCTTCGAGCTGCTTCTTCAGAGCTTCGTCGTCGGGTGTTTCATCGGATGCCTTCTTCGACTCTGCTGCCTTCGCTGCTGCTTCAGTCAGCTTTGTCGCCGCTTCGTCGTTTGCCGTTTTCGCTTTGGTGAGTGCTTCATCTGCTTTCTTGACGGCTTCCTGTTGTTCGGCCACCTGCTTTTCTGCTTCGGCGATCTGAGCATTCACGACATTGACTCGAGATTCGCGAACGACCTTGTCGGTTTCTCGCTGAGTCAGCCGGCGAGCCGCGTGAAGATCCTTCGTCAGATCGGCGATCAATGCGCCGTCGGTGGCGTTCCAGAGTCGTGCGACACCGTCAGCGGAGACAGTTGCGACGCGCTGCCCATCCGGCGAAACAGCGACGTCGGTGACTTCAGCCGGTGTCGTGATCGTGGCCACGGGCTGGTCTGGTGTTTCCGTCTTTGCGACAGTTACGACTGCCGCGTCAACGCGAACAGTGATGCCTCCGGCACTGTCTGCCGACGTCACTGCTTCCGCACTGATATCTGACGGGCGGACGGCGTCGGCGAAGTTTCGAGTCCACAATTTGACGACCTGATAGCCTGCCGTCGCCAGCAGCTCGCCGTCCGGATGGAAAGCGATCGCGTGAACATAGTCTCGATGAGCCAGGGGGTGGGCTGCGGGAAGGTCGATCTCGGGATCGGCCAGCGACTGCTGATTCTGGCTGGCTGCCAAATCGTAAACTGTGACGGAGCCGGCACGACCGGTCGCCACAAATCGGCCGAATGGATCGACATCGAGCGCATAGATCGCGCGCAGCTGGTCATTGATTGCCTGCCAGTTCATGCTGGCATTTGACGTGGCCGGGCCGGATTTTGCTCCTTCCAGAATCCACTGCCTCAGCAGACCAAGCTGTTCGGGCGTCAGCTTCTTCGCTTCAACATCATTCGGCCACGGCGGCATCGCCGGTTCTTCATGTCGTGCGGCAAGCTGGTACAGGTAACTTTCTTCGGGCTTTTCGGGAACGAGCGCTGGTCCGTTGTTTCCGCCCTTCAGCATGGCTTCGACAGACTCGACGACGAGATCGCTTTCGGCCGTTGCCAGGTTGTGACACGCCAGGCAGTTGGCTTCGAGGATCGGATAGATGTCTTTCGCGAATTCCACCGGCCGGTCAAGCTGCACGGCAGCCGGCTCGATGGGCGTTTCTTCGTCGGCGATCGCCAGAGCTGTCGGCAGGACCACTGCCAACGACAGCCAAACCAGTTTCATCTGCTCACTCATTCCGCCACCTTCAGACTAACAGGGAAATCGATGTTCGCGGGGCGACCGTTGAATTCAGCGGTCGCTCGAATGACGGCGTTTGCAATCGCGCCCGGAGCGGCATCAGCAGCCGCGGTCAGAGTCAGCACGGCGTCTGTCTTGTCGGCCGGAATTTCTGCCGTCCTGGAAGTGACTACTGTGTCGCCTTCGGGCGTAAGCAGTGAAACCGTCAGTGCGCCGGTGAAGGCCGGTTTGCGTGTGACCGTCACCGTCACATCCAGCGTCTGTCCCTTCCTGATGGCTCCCTCGTTCGGCACGGCGGCGGAAATCGTCGCGGCTGATTCGTGAACTGACAGCAGCACCGGCGTGCCGACAAGTCGGACATTGACTGGATTGGATTTCGTGGCTTCGTTCGCCTGCTTGGCGGCTTCGTCGGCCTTTTGTTTTTCGGCGTCGAACTGTGCGACGACCTGTTCGGCCTCGGCCACGGCAGCCTGAGCTGTCTGGACAATTTGTTCGAGAGTCGGAAGCTGAGTGCGGACCGCCGTCAGCTCCGCGGTGTGTTGTTCGATGGCGGCAGTGGTCGCCTTCAGTTTCGCTGCGGCCTCAGCGGCTTGCTGAGTCAGCGCGGTCACCGGTTTCGCGGCTTCTTCAACAGACGCGGACGCCTGACGGACCGTCTGCAGCGCGGCTTCGAAGTCGGCCAGGTCAGGCTGCCCGCTGGAAGTGCCAGGCTCCTGCCGAGCGGATTCTGTGTCGGGGGCGTTCTCCGGCAGCGGCTCAGCACTAGCTTCGCCTTCCCGCGTTGCGAAGGCATCTAGTTGTTCCTTCAACTGCCGCAGTTGCGTAGCGGCGACGGTCTGCTGCGACGTCGCGTCCGTCAGTTGCCCAGTCAGCGTTTCTTTGGTCGTTTGATCGGTCTGCAACTGCTGTTCGAGAGTCTTCAGTTTCTCAGTCAGTTCGGTGATCTGCTGCTGAGCCGCCGCGACCTGAGCCTTCGAGGCTTCCAGTTTCGTTTGCTCCGCAGCCAGCTTTGCCTGAGCTTCGTCGAGCTTCTGTTGGGCTCGTTCAGCCAGCCACGGATTGCGGCGGTAGGGAACCTGAGCGGTTCCGTAAGCCAGCAGCGTGGCGTAACCAGTGGCGGCGTTGTCCTTGAAGAAAAAGCGAGCCGGCGCGGAATCGGCTCCCTGGGCAATCGTGACTTTTGGCGGCACGTCGACGTTGCCCGGCTGACCAATGAATGCAATGTCAACGTTGCCGTCAAAGCCGTTCCGACGCGTAATTTTGACAGGAAGCATCAGCTGCTGAGACTGGTTGACATCCGCAACTGCCTCGCCGAGTTCGATCGAAAACGGCTCGGCATCCTTCATGACAGCGACCAACAGCGATCCAGCCATTCGTCCCGCGCGAGGCAGGCCGTTGGCTCCTCCATGAACGAGAGTTGCCACGCCTGCGACGTGTGTGGCGTTGTCGGAGGTTGCCGTGATGCGTACGGGAGACGCGACTTCGGCGGCGTCTTCGGCCGCGGTGAATACCAGAAACGCGGACGTCTGCCCCGCCGGAATCACTGCTTCGCCACACGTCACGCCAGCCGGCAGGCCCTCCGCCTTCAGGCGAATGCTGTCGTTGTGGCCACCCGCACGGTAGGCATAAACGGGAACTTCATAGCTGCCACCCTTTCTCAGACTGACGGCTCCCGTACCCGCCGGTTGCTGGCCGTCAACCGACGGCAGCGAGTCGAAAACAACGATTCGAAAACCGCGTTCGGGTTTGCGAATGGAAAGATGCCAGACCAGATCTGCTGAACCTCGCGACGTTGCGTAGCGATCCTGCAGTCGAATCCGATACGAGCCGTCTTCCGGAACTGTCAGCGTGAACGACGGATCCGTGGTCAGCGTCGGCAGGTGATTGGCCCCGGGGTTCTGTTTGTTGTCGACTTCCCGCGCAAGTCGCTGAAAGGATTCGCTGCCGTCTTCGGCTCTGTTGATTTTTTCCACAACCATCAGTGGATTCGAAGGTGAACCGAGCCGGTGAGAGAGGACGTCAATCTGCCAGGTCTCATCTTTCTTTGCCTCAAAGCGAATGATGTCTTCATCGTTGACGGCTTCGAAGTGACCGGTGATTTCAGCGGGGAGCGTGATGCTTTCCGTATGACGGGACTCCGATCCCGTCGCGTCGTACGTCGCCAGACAAATCAGATTGCCGTCGATGCCATTCCACAGAAATGTATCCAGCGAAGCCGCGAAAGATTCTGTGCCGATGGCTGCAATGTCATGAGTGTCAATCTGTGCGGTTACCGGCTTGCGAAACACCGGCATTCCGTCCAGAAGTACTTCGGTAAGTTCTCCACCGGGAAGGTGTCTGCCGAACAAGGCGATCTCCGTCGGCTGATTGGGCGACACCAGCGGTGGCATCACATAGTCGACCAGTGGCCGTGTGTCAGCGCTGATGCGGTACACGTATTCATTGCCTCCGGCGAACACAATGTCGTGGACTTTGAGAGTCAGAACCTGATCCGTTTCACTTCGAACAACAATCGCTGCGTCGCGACTATGGACCCGCCGCGATTCGGCGATTCGGCGACCACGCGCGTCGAAAAGCTGCAGCGACGGCTGCATCAGCGAGTCAAGCCGTGCGGCTTCTGTGCGAATGACGACGGCCTCTCCCGCTTTGGCCTCAATCCGGTACATGTCCACATCCGCAGTGCCGTTGGACCGAGCGTTGACGATCGTGTTGAGCGGGAGCGGCTTTGCGGCATCGCGAGAATTATTGGCATCGTCTTCGGCCAGTTCCGGCAATGAATCAACGCGGAACGCCCGTGGATTACTGATGCCAAACAGTCCCCGAATCCGCAGGTCGTAAATGCCAGGCTCCACGCTGGAATCGACGCTGACGGTGAACGTATTGCCGACGGGATTTCCGGCACCATCGACCTTCTGTGTCGCTCGCAGCCCCGGATGACTGAACACAATTTCGCTGAGTTCATCCAGATCGGAACCGCCGGTGACAGCGACGTCCACCGTCGTCCCCTGCTGCGCTCCCGGCGGAAAAACGGCCGTCAGTCGGGTTTGCGGCAGGTGGACCGGCTGCGCGAAGGCGGAGTCGGAAAACAGGATGGCGGCACTGATGACAGCAAGACGGAGGCGGGCAGGCATAGGCGGGACGCTCAGGTAGGAAATCCGTCGGGCTTACCCCGGCAGATCTACGGTCTATGCACGACTCGATACCGGTTCCGGATCGAATCGTGCAGAAGCCAAAAAACTATTGGGGCAAGCCCGGTGGGGGATGGGACAACGGCAGGAGCAGAAGCGGGCCGCGTTAGTGGTTGAACAGGAATTCCTTCGTATTGATCAGAGCCCAGGTGATGTCTTCATAGGCGACTCGAGGTTCGTCCTTGTGGCGGTCAATGTAGGTGATTGCGACCCCCAGTTCGTCTGGTCGGGGATTGCGGGCGAAGACGGTGCGATAGAGTTCCGCGATGCGGTCTTCGTGAGAGCGGGACTCGTCTGCCGCCAGCGCGGCTGCTCGGGCACCATCGCGAGCGATTTTGTCCTGAATCTCCTTGCTGTTTAACAAGTGCAGACTTTGAGCCAGGTTTGCGTCCTGGCTGCGTTCGCATTCGCAGGCGGTGTCACCCTGAGGCTGGCCGAAGACTTTCAGGAAGTACGGACCGGCCGCAGTGTCAACAAGCTGGACGGCTTTTGTGCCGCTTGGCATACCGCCGAAATCTTCAGACGTTTTCGTCACCATGTGAAAGCCGTCGTACAGTGCTTCGGCGCTCAGGCGGCGAGGATAATAGCGGGAGAAATTCTGCTTGTCGGTCGCGTTATATTCGTTCGGCAGTGAACTGAGCTGATACGTTTTGGAACGGCAGATGGTGCGGATCAGTTCCTTCATGTCGAAACCCGACGCGATGAACTGCTGAGCCAGGCCGTCCAGCAGTTCCGGATTCGTGGGCGGATTGGTTGCTCGCATGTCGTCTTCAGGTTCGACGATGCCGCGATTGAAGAAGTGCTTCCAGTAGCGATTAACGAGCGATCTTGCAAAAAACGGGTTGTTGGGATTGGCCATCCAGTCGGCCAGCCGGACTCGCGGATCTTCATCGGCCGGGATGTCGTATGGTTCGCCGACTCCCAGACCGGTGGGCTTGAGATTTTCGCCGGAACGAGGATTCGCGGACGTGGCGGTACCTTCGTTGTGAACGACCTGGCGATCACGCGTATTGCCGGCGGCACCGGGAATGCCGTTGCGGCCGACTTGAGTAAAGAACGCCGCCATGCCGTAGTAATCGTCCTGGCTCCACTTTTCGAACGGGTGGTGATGGCAGCGAGCACACTGAATTCTCAGGCCAAGAAACAACTGAGCAGTATCTTCGACCTGTTCTTCGGTCTGGTCGACTTCGCGGTACCACGTCACGGCCGGGTTAATCAGCGGCTCGCCGGAGGCCGTGATGATTTCCCGCACGAACTGATCGTACGGTTTGTTTTCGTAGATGCTGTCCCAGACCCACTGATGAAACAGAAACGTGCCGGGCGCGTCTTCGCCGCGTTCCTTCTTGTTGCGAAGGACGAAGTTCCACTTGTTGGCGAAATGATCCGCGTAGGCGGTGCTGTCCAGCAGTTCGTCGATCAGGCGATCACGCTTATCAGCCCCGGTGGCGGCGAGAAACGCCTGCACGGTTTCTTCATTTGGCAGTGCTCCGGTGATGTCCAGTGTCACACGCCGCAGGAAGGTCGCGTCGTCGCAGACAGGTGATGGCGGAATTCCCAGCAGTCGCAGCTTGTCGAAGACAGCGGCATCGACCAGATTGACCGGTTCCGGCATTTCGGTCGTGTCGGCACCGAGCGGAATAGTGGCTCGAAATGTGGCGACCTGTCCCTGATAGCGGGCCATGATGGCGACTTCGCCGGCCAGATCGAGCGTTGTGACGAGGCCGGTTTCCGAGCAATCTGCCATCTCCGTGTCGTTGGCTTCGTACAGAGCCATCCGCGTGACGTCTTCCGTAGAACCGTCACTGTAAGTGGCGATGACGGCGATCTGCTGTTCGGCTGAGGGGGACATGACCCGCGCGTCCGGATAGCAGCGGATGCCGACGACTTCAGGATCGCTGTCGCTGCCGAACGGCATTCCCTGTTCGATCCAGCGGACCAGCATGCGGTATTCGTAGCTGTCATCTTCCATCCGCTTTCCGCCACCGTGAGGGCTGCGGCCGATGGCTTTCTTTAGCAAGAGGCTTTCGGTGGGAGCGGCCGGAAAGATTCGCCGCCCTCGCGATTCCTTGCGGAGGAATTCGTAGTCGTCTTCCGGATAGAAGCCGAGCAGCGAGAGTTTGAAGCCGTTCTGGCCGCTGGCTTTGCCGTGGCAGCCACCGCCGTTGCAACCGAGCTTGGTGAAGATCGGAGTCACCTGATTTCGAAAATTGATCGGCAGCGGGGACTCAAAGCCACTGACGGAGACAGGGACGCTCGTCTGCCTGTCAGCCAGCGTGGCCGTGATGACGGCGTCTCCGTCGTGCAGCGGAGTCACCAGCCCGGTGCGATCAATGGCGACGATGCCGGCCGGTTCCGTGGAGAACTCAACCTGCCGCGTCACGTCGACATCGCCGCTGACGGACGACGCGCTCACGATCAGTTGCTGGCGAATGTCGGCATTTCGAATTGGAATGGTTTCGCCGGTCGCGGCGGGACCGATCGACAGTGAAAAGTCCGCGGCCGATAGCGAACCGGTAACTGTGACGATCGCAACAACACAGGGAATCGCAATGGCGAGTCTCATGGAAATCATCTCCGATGGCGGGAGGCAGCGGCATCGTGCCGCGGTGAGTCAGCGAGGTGTGTCGGGAAACCAGGTGGGATGTCGAAAACCAGGAGCCTCCGACACAGTGAAGCGTACGACTTGCGTCGCCGGAGTCAAGATTCCGGAGCATGCCCGGCGTAACAAACAGGAAACCGCTGTCAGTCATGACTTCTGCGATTGACTTTCGCGACGTCGTTGTACAGGGGGCGGCAACCTGCACGCTCATTCGCATCGCAACGATTGTTGGATTCCTGTTAGTATCCGCCGGTGCGGCATGAACTTCAGTTTCCCGCGGACCAAACGGCATGGATGCTCGCAGAATTCGCTATCTGGTCGAATACGCTTTCTTCTGCTCCGTCGTCTTCTGCGTGCGGTCGCTGCCTGTTGCAACGGCGATGCGGCTGGCGGATTCGCTGGCATGGTTTGTTCATCGCGTGCTGCCCCGCCGGCTGACTCGATTTCACGTGGCGGCTGAGAACATTCGCACCGCGTTCGGCCACGATACAACGGATGCCGTCGTTGAGCGCATCGTGCTGGGAATGTGGCAACACTTGTTTCGCATGGTCTGCGAAATCGTTCAGTTGCCGCGCAGGTTCCGGCTGCAGCGCTGCGGAGCGTACCTGAACTTTTATCAGCGCGAAGAATGCGTGCGTGCTGTCTTGAGCAACCGGCCGGTGCTGTTCCTCGGTGGCCACTTCGGCAACTGGGAAATTTCCGTCAATACCTTCGGGCACTTCGGGTTTCCGATGGGAGTCGTCGCTCGCGATCTGGACAACCCTTACCTGCATCGATGGTTCAAGCGGTTTCGAGAATCGACGGGGAACTGGACGATTTCAAAAAATGGAGCCGGCGCCGAGCTTGTCGAGGCAATGGAATCCGGCGGTATGGCGTCACTGCTGTGCGACCAGGACGCGGGCCGGCGAGGTGTGTTTGCGGATTTTTTCGGCAAACCGGCTTCGACGTTTAAGTCGATCGGCCTGCTGGCACTCCAGTACGACGCCCTGATCGTGGTCGGCGGAGCGTACCGTCTGCCGGCCGATCAACAGCGCGACACGAACTGGGTGCGATTCAATCTGGCGACCCAGCAGGTCATCGACAGCCGCGACGTGGACGGAGTGGACGCGTTGACTCAGCAGTTTACGTCGGCGCTGGAAGAACTCATCCGGAAAGCTCCGGAACAATACTTCTGGGTGCATCGCCGCTGGAAAACGCCACTTCCGGAACGGCGATCGGCGCGGCGACCGCACGCAGCATAAGCCCCCAGCGCACGACGCGACTCCGACGCCGTCAACACGCCGGCAGCGGGATTGCAGTGCGCCGTGCCCAACGTTCGTCATCCGAACTGAATGCCCTGAGCCAGCGGCAGTTCGCTGCCGTAGTTGATCGTATTCGTCGCGCGGCGCATGTAGGCCTTCCAGCTGTCGGAACCGGATTCGCGTCCGCCACCGGTGTCCTTTTCACCGCCGAACGCCCCGCCGATTTCCGCTCCGCTGGGGCCGAGATTCACGTTCGCAATGCCGCAGTCACTGCCGGATGTCGAACAGAACAGTTCCGCTTCCTGCAGGTCGTTTGTGAAGATCGAGGATGACAGTCCCTGGCTGACGCAGTTCTGCAGCGCGATCGCTGCGTTCAGTTTCGAATACCTGATGACGTACAGAATGGGTGCGAACGTTTCCTGAAACATGATCGCGGAATGTTCAGACATCTCGACGATTGCCGGTGTCACGTAGCAGCCTCCGGCCGGAACATCCTGCGTCATGTATTCGCCTCCAAACACAGTTCCTCCCTGATCGCGAGCCTCCCGAAGAGCCTGCATCATTTGTTCTCCGGCCGCCGCGTCGATCAGCGGACCGACCAGCGTGTCTTCGTCGAGCGGGTCGCCGATCGGCAGCGTTCGATAGGCAGCGCGCAGCTTCTGCAGCAGATTGTCAGCGATCGATTCGTGGACGAACAGCCGGCGCAGGCTTGTGCAGCGCTGGCCGCACGTTCCTGCGGCGGCAAACACGATGCCCCGCAAAGCAAGGTCCAGGTCGGCCGACGGGCATATGATGGCGGCATTGTTGCCACCCAGTTCCAGCAGACTTCGTCCCAGCCGAGCGGCTACTGTCTGAGCGACCGCTCGTCCCATCGGCACGCTGCCCGTTGCCGAGATCAGCGGCAGGCGAGCATCCGCGGCGAGCGATTGCCCGACATTGCGTCCACCGATCACGACGGAAAACAAGCCGTCCGGAATGCCACCTGTGTCGCGTGCGGCTTTCAGCAGCAGGCTGTGACAGGCCAGTGCAGACAGCGGAGTCTTTTCGGACGGCTTCCACACAACCGCGTCGCCGCAGACAAGTGCTAAAGCTGCGTTCCAGGCCCACACAGCGACAGGAAAATTGAACGCCGAAATCACGCCGACGGGACCAAGCGGATGCCACTGTTCCATCATCCGGTGAGCCGGTCGTTCGGTGGCGATCGTCAGCCCGTGAAGCTGGCGGCTAAGACCGACAGCGAACTCGCAGATGTCGATCATTTCCTGCACTTCGCCGAGCGATTCCTGGACGATCTTGCCGGCTTCCCACGTCACGACGGCGGCCAGATCAGCTTTGTGTTCTCGCAGAATTTCGCCGAAGCGCCGCACCAGGTGACCTCGCACCGGTGCCGGAACCTCGCGCCACGTGTGGAAAGCCACGGTGGCATCACGGGCCGCGTGGTCGACATCCTGCGGTTCTGCCAGCAGGAACTCGGCCAGCATCGAACCGTCGATCGGCGATCGAGCAGTCCACGCGTCACCGCCGCACGGAGTCAGCGAGTCGCCGATCGCACGGCCCGTGATTTCCACGACACCAAGACGGTTCAGGATTTCAGAGATCGGATGCATAGCAATTCTGCCGCGCCGCGAATCAGACACACAAGCCGCCGAATGTTTGCGTGAAGTTTAGTGCAACCGTCACGGGACTGCGCTTGCAATGCGGTCTGTGAAGTGCCGCCCGTCGGTTTTCCGTGCAGTCGTTTTCCGCTAACGTGGTGAACTTCCGAGCGCCGCGCGTTCGAGGTGTTCGCCCCTTCCCGCCTGATGATGCTTTCCGGAGATCCGTTTATGAAGCCCCTGCTGCCCCTGCTGAGTTTTCTGGTCACTCTTGTTGTGAGTTTTCAAACAGTCATTGCCGCGGACAATCCACCGGAAGGATTTCGGTCGCTGTTCAATGGTCAGAATCTTGATGGCTGGCACGGCCGTCCTCACTTTGATCCTCGTGAACTGGCCGCGCTTCCGGATGCGGAGCGAGCCGCGAAAATCGCCGAGTGGACGGCCGATGCCGCGAAGCACTGGACCGTCGAAAACGGCGAACTCGTCAACGATGGCGAAGGAGCGTATCTGGTCACCAATGACGAATTCGCCGACTACGAGTTCCGCATCGAATACCGCACCGTCCCGAGAGCAGACAGCGGCATTTATCTGAAGGCGAATCCTCAGGTGCAGATCTGGGACTACACCGACCCGACGAAGTTCCGTCTGGATGCCGATCTGGGCAGCGGAGGTTTATGGAACAACAGCGCAGGCGCTGAAGGAAAGAATCCGTTCGTGCTGGCCGACAAGCGACTTGGCGAATGGAATTCGTTCCGAGTTCAGCAGGTGGGAGCACGCACTACGGTCTGGCTCAACGATTTCCTGGTGGTCGATCACGCGATCATGGAAAACTACTGGGATCGCGAATCGCCGCTGTTTGTCAAGGGACCGATTGAACTGCAGACGCACGGTGGGGAAATTCGCTGGCGCAATCTGGCGATTCGAGAGTACACACCGGAAGAAGCCAACGCGATCCTTCGTGAACATGAAAGCCAGGCGTTCACGTCACTGTTTAACGGAACGGACCTGACCGGCTGGAAGGGAGCCACGGATCACTACGAAGTCGTCGATGGAACGATCCGCTGCAAAGCCGGTCACGGCGGGCTGCTGCTGGCAGAGCCGGAGTTCGGAAACTTCATCGCGCGAGTGGAATTTCGCCTGCCTCCCGGCGGCAACAACGGGCTGGCAATCCGGTCGCCCGGCGACGGCGATGCGGCGTATTCGGCGATGACCGAACTGCAGGTACTGGACACCGAGCATGAGATGTACGCAAAGCTGGATCCGCGACAGGCTCACGGTTCTGCATACGGCATGGTGGCGGCCAAACGGGGATTTCTGCGTCCCACCGGCGAGTGGAATTTTCAGGAAGTCACGGTCGACGGCAGCACGATCAAAGTGGAACTGAACGGCCACGTGATTCTGAACACGGACCTTTCCAGGGTGACCGAGTATATGGCGAACAGTCCCCACCCCGGCAAAGACCGCACTCACGGTTACTTTGGTTTTGCGGGCCACAACGACCCGGTCGCATTCCGCAATGTGAGCGTCAGAGAACTGGCCGAAACGGCCACGCCGGATAGGAAATAGCCGGACGGGAAACCCGCGGCGAAGTCCAAAGCGGGTACGTGTCATGGCAGGCCCGGTGTCTCGTGGAGATGCCGGGCTTGTACACGTCGTCGGGCGAACATCGAGGCGAGGTCAGCGGTTCGCCGTGCGGGCGTCGTTCAGGCTCCAGTCGTACTCCAGAAACTGAATGCTGGTTGTGGCGTGCTGTTCGGCGGCCCGACGCGTTTCTTTCGTGGGCAGCCACGGCGCGATCGTCTGCAGCTGTTCGGCGCGAGAAGCGCCGAAGTCGCCGCCGAACCAGTTCAGGATCGAGGACAGGTGCAACGTCCGCGAGGCCGCGTCGTAACGAAAGTGTCGCGGCTGGCGGAAGAAGTGCCGGGCATTCTCATCCAGTTGCTGCGGCAGGCGGTCAGCGGTGTACGCTTCGTTCAGCAGTCGAGGACAGCCGACTGACGCGCAGACGATTGCAAAGTGGATTCGCGGCTCATTCACCGTTCGCAGTTTCCTGTGTTCGATGTCCTCGAGAGAATACGTGCGACCGCCCACAAACAGCTTCAGATCCTGCCAGATGTTGTACCCGACGAGGCGAGCCGTGTGATTGCGAATCGACGACGTCGGATACTCCCGCAGAATGCCTTCAATGGTCACTGCGTTGTAGGCGTTGATCCAGAATGCCAGGCTGGCATCCTGCGAACTGTTGGCGTGAATGTCGGCCGCGGACAGTGTGGACAGGTACGCGGTCAGCTTTTCGCGATCGCCGGCATTTGATTTCCAGTCGCTGTAGCGGACCATCCCGTCCGCATCAACGTACGACTGCAGCAGCTCGTTCCAGGCGGTATGCTCGATCTGATCCAGCGGCACTGTCGCCGTGACATTGCGACCGACGAAGATTTCTGCACCTGCAAAATGGCTGAAGACCAGTCCTGCGCCGGCGCAGGCGATTGCTATGAGTGTTGAACGGACCATGATGGTTTTGTATTTCCCTTCCATGAGTTTTCCTGTGGCGAACTGCGATCAGGCGATCTTAGCGACTGGCAAAGACCTGCCGAGTGAAGCAGCTCACACGCGTAACGAAATGTTCAGTCAGCGACCGATCCGCGGGAATTCCATGTGAACCGTGGGTATGCTGTCGGAATTGTCTTTGAGGGCACTTAGAACACAGGCGGCAGAATCATGCGATCAATCTCGCGAATCATTGTCGGCGTTCAGATGGCGGTGAAGCGGCCATGGACGGCTGAAACACTTGGCGAAACGACTCGGGCGGCGATTGACCAGTCGCTGCGTGTGGCGGAAGCTCGCGGCGTCCCGGTCACGCTTGTGGCGGCGCTGGCTGAACCGTCCGCCGGGCTGTTCGGTTCTGCCGAAAATGCGTCCGCTGCGGCGATCCACGACAAGGCCGAAGCGGAAAGTGTGCTGCACGAAGTGATTGAACAGCATTCGCATCAGCACCGCGGAAAGTATGAAGTCACGGCTCAGGTTGCGTTTGGCCAGCCGTGGACACAGATCCTGAAGAGTGTGGACGGCGATCGCGATGCTCTGGTCGTCTGTGGCACGCGCACGCGTGGGGCCATCAGTCGCATGCTGTTCGGCAACACCGGGCTCAAGCTGATTCGGTATGCACCCTGCGCCGTCTGGCTGGCCCGGCCACGCGAGGATTACGAGGCACCTCTGGACGTTCTGGCCGCCACAGATCTTTCAGAAACCGGCGGCGAGGTTTTGCACACAGCCGTGCATCTGGGACAGTCACTGCCAATCAGGCTTAGCGTGCTGCATGTCGTGGACACGGATCTCGATCGTCACATGGCGCGAGCGGGCGTGCGCGAGGAGTCCGTCCGCGAGTTCCGCCGTGAACTGAAGGAATCAGCGGAGCACCGTCTGCACGACCAACTGTCGATGACGGATTTTCGAACGCTGCCGGCCGGTGTTCAGGCACATGTCGCGGAAGGCGATCCGGACGCGGCGATTCTGTGTGCGATCGACGAGCTGAATGTCGACCTGCTGGTCATGGCGACGTCACGCCGTGGAGGTATTCCGGGCATCCTGTTTGGCAGCACGGCCGAGCGGCTGCTGCCTCAGTTGCACTGCGCGCTTCTGGTGATTAAGCCCGACGACTTCGAATCACCGGTGCGGCTGCCGTAGCGGAAGGCCCGACTGTGCCGAAGCGGCGGGTCGTGAGGAAGTGACGGTCACATTCTTCGGGAAATAACGCCTGACCTCGGAAAATTACGGCTGGCTGTCGTCCTCGACGATCGCTGGTGGGCCAAAAACCTGCGTCTGCATTCAATTGACACGGCGCACTGGCGGAATTCAGGTTACCATTGTCGGCAATCCGCAACGATTCCTGCTGCAGCGAGACTTCCAGGAGCACGCCCAATGACCGGCCCACTTCCAGACGAACCGCGTCCGAAGCGGCTGCTGGTCCAGGACAAAGCCCGGCTGGCGGACGTTGAGCAGAAGCACGAACGAGTCCGCGCGCTGCTGGATGCCGTCCAGGCCGATGCGCTGTTGCTGCAGGATCCGGCCAACATCGCGTGGTTCGCGGCTGGTGCCGACCTGACTCGCCTTGCATCCGAAAGTTGTCAGACCAGTGCCTTCATCACGCCGGAAGCGAGGTTGTTTGCGACAAATGCCGTTGACTCGGCACAGTTGTTCGAACGTGAAGCCTTCGGTCTGGGTTTCCAGTTGAAACAGCGAGAATGGTTCCAGCCACACCGCGAACTGATCCGTGATCTGTGCCGCGGACGCAAAGTTGCCAGCGACCTGCCATGTGCTGAGACGAAATGCGTCAGCGACGAAATCCGCGCAGTCCGCCTGCCCCTGACTTCGCTGGAAGTCGAACGCCTGCGACGGCTTTGCCTGGTGGCGACGCATGCCGTTGAAGCGACGGCTCACAATCTGACACGGGGCACAACGGAAGCGAAAGTCGCCGGCGAAGTCAGTCATCGTCTGGTCAAACGCACGGTGACGGCGGCTCGCATTCAGGTCTGCGCCGACGGGCGGAACGACCGCTACCGGCACTGGACATTTGGCGACGACCGCATCGAATCGTACGCCACGATTTCCTGTGTCGCCCGTCGCTGGGGCCTGAACGTAGCGGTCTCGCGGACGGCCTGTGTGGGTGAGGTTCCGGACGAGATCTGGCAGGCGCACCAAAAGGCCGTGCTGATGCTGGCGACGGGAATGTTCTTTTCGCGACAGGGAACGACGCTGGATGAAGTCTGGCAGAAGGTTCGCCGGATCTACGAAAAATTTGGCCTCGCCAGCGAATGGCAGAAGGCGGATCAGGCTGACGTCGTCGGTTACAGCCTGTGCGAACAGCAACTGCTGCCGGGCAGCACCTACGAACTGTCGGCACCGAGTGCGATGTTCTGGCATCCTTCGGTGGGGCCGGCACTCACCGGCGACACGGTGCTGGTGGGTCCGGCCGGCATCGAGCGGCTGACAACTTCGGATACCTGGCCCGAACTGAGTGTCTTTGTCAAGGGGCAGGAAGTGCTGTGTCCTGGCCTGCTGAAGGTGCGGACGGACACTCCGTCTGCAGCGGCCGACGATTCCACGACGGAAATGGCGTCGCTGTTTGGTCCCGACATCGCAACTGAAGATTCGTCGCCTCAGTTGGATTCCGTCTGGGAACTCGATGTGCTGCGATCTGATCGTTCGGTGTTTGAGGACGAAGATTCACCATACCCGGAAGAGTCCGTGCTGGAATAGAATTCGACGGACAACAACGATTCCCGCTGAGACCAGCCTGCATGTCAGAAACCCCTGCTCAATCTTCCGCCACGTCGCGCAATGACGACCTGTCTGACAGTAGCCTTGGTGAATTCCGCCTGCTGCGGCGAATCGGGGCTGGCGGGATGGCTGAAGTTTACCTTGCCGAACAGACCTCACTGGGCCGGTCCGTTGCCGTCAAAGTGCTGATGGCTGATGCGGTGACCGGCAAAAACAGTGTGCTGCTGAAACGCTTCGAGCAGGAAGCCCGCGCCGCGGGAGGGCTGAGTCATCCGAATATCGTACAGGTGTATCTGATCGGAAAGCAGGACGGTGTTCACTACATCGTGCAGGAATACGTTCAGGGACAGAATCTCAGCCAGTGGATCAAACGGTATGGCCCGCCGGAATTTCTGGTCGGGCTGAAGTGGATGGAGCAGACCGCGGCCGCATTGAAAGCGGCCAGCGATGCCGGCATCGTCCACCGCGATATCAAGCCCGAAAACATCATGGTCACCCGATCCGGCGACGCCAAGGTTACCGACTTCGGACTGGCTCAGTTGAATCAGCAGTCAGAACAGATGAATCTGACTCAGGCCGGTACGACGATGGGTACGCCGTGGTACATGAGTCCAGAACAGATACAGGGCGAGAAACTGGATCATCGCAGCGACCAGTATTCGTTTGGTGTGACTTTGTATCACATGTTCGCCGGGCAGCCGCCGTTTCCCGGCCGCAACTCCGTGGGAGTTGCCGTCAAGCATCTGAAGGAACAGCCGAAGCCGCTGTCCGATTTTCGCCGTGACCTGCCGAAGGCGCTGTGCGACACGATTCACCGCATGATGGCGAAGAAGCCGGAAGAACGGTTTCAGACCCCCGATGAACTAATCGCGGCCTTCCGCGCATTGGAAGCCGCGCCGCTGAATACGGAGTTTGCCGACCTGAGCGGCGTGCGGCGGTGGCTGAAGGACTGGATGCCCGGCCCGAAGGCCCTGCTGACCGGGCTGGCTGCGGCGCTGCTGCTGGGACTGCTGGCGGGGCGGCAGTTGCTGGTCCCCGTGAAACTGCCGGCTGCAGAGCGAGATCGTTTTCCCAGGGAAGATTCAGCCGAGAAGCAGTTTGCAACGGCTATGCTCAACCAGCGGAACACAACTGCCTGGCGGGCTGTCTACGAATACTATCCCGGCAGCACAGCCGGTCAGCTCGCGCGGCTGCACTTGGCGCTGCATTATGCCACCCAGGCGGCTCCCGACTATGCACGGGCCGAACAGGAACTCAATTCGCTGTATGACTGGGCGTCGGCGATGCGCGAAGAAAACCAGCCGATTCTCATTCTGACACTCGTTGCTCAGGCGTTTACCGCCCGGCTGCAGGGGAATGAGGCCGAGGAGGAACGCATCATCAATGTGCACCTGCTGCCGTTTGAAGTGGAGGACGTTCAGGAAGCCCTCGCGAACGGACCGCGGACTCTTCGCGATTCGGCGACGGCTAATACCCTGAATGGACGATCTGGGGAATAGCCGCCCACTCGTCGCTTCGCCGCTGCTCCGGACCTTTCGGTTGTCACTTTGCCGTCTGGGCAGCCAGGGCAGGCTGTGCAGACCTGAGCGGTCAGGCAGACGATTTCCTGTGTCGTCGTTGTTGACGGCGCGTCCGCAGTTCGTCTCGCAAACTTTCGGCTTGCGGGAAATTCCGAATTCCGCGAACCGGCAGAAACTGACGATGTATTAGCGTGCCAGGCCTCGCAGGGCCGCGGCATCCGTCAGCATTCGTCCGGGAGGGATTCCGGTAATCGCCAGACGCCTGAAGAGGAAATTCGGGCCGACGTCCGGCCATTGTCAATTCGGAAACCCCCCGGCCCTGTTCAACGCGCGATGCTTATCGCCGCAATCGCTGTCCGGGCCGACAGTTTCCTCTGAGGTTCCGACTTCATGACCTGCCGCCGACCCGGAAAATCCTCGCGCCGCTCCAACGCTCTGGCATTCTGCGTCACCGCGGTCAGCGTGGGACTGCTGTATTGCAGCTTCGACCCGGCTCCGGCGGGTGAAAACGGGGCGTCGCTGACGCACGAGCAGCAGTCGTCGCCGATGGACTTCGAGATTCCACTGCCGGTTGATATTCCTCGGGCGTCTGACAGTGAAGCGGTGCCGCTGCCCGGTGATGTTGACTCGTCCGATGTGGTCGCGAGTGAAACCAAAGCTGTCGCGCCGCCCGTCGCATCCGTCCAGGGCAACGTACTTAACGACCAGGAGACCATTCGGTTCACCCTGCTGCTTCTGCAGGAAGGTGCGCGGATGCTGGAATCGGTCGACAACTACACGGCCGCATTCCACAAGCAGGAACGCATTAACGGAGACATGACGGAAGCACAGTCCATTGAGATGAAGGTTCAGCACGCACCGCACTTTGCCGTCTATATGAAATGGCGGAACGGCGACAAAGGTCGCCAGGTGCTGTACAGCGACGAATATGAAGACGGCAACATGGTCGTCAAACTTGGTGGCCTGAAGGGGCGCTTCATTCCCGCCGTGAAACTGAACCCGCTCAGCAGCCAGGCAATGGCGGAATCACGCCACCCGATTACTCAGGCCGGAATTCTTGGCATGCTGCAGGAGATGATCAGTCATCGCCGCAACGATCTGAATCATGGCCACGGAGTGAAATGCACACGCCTGCCCAATCAGGAATTTGACCAGCGCGACTGTTACTGCTTTCTGTACGAATACGAATCGCCCGAGTTTTCCGAGCAATACCGCAAGAGCATTGTGCTGATTGATACTCGTCACAGCATTCCCATGCTGGTTCGCAACTACACGTGGGCGGTGGAATCCGACGGTCTGACGCCGGAAGAACTCGACGAACTGACTCTGATCGAAAACTATTCGTTCACCGAAATTGACTTCGCCCGCGAACTGGTGGCGACCGACTTCAGCCGCGACAACCCCAAGTACCGCATGTAGGCAGCAGGCAGGTGTACCACCGGCTGAGTTTATTCCTGCAGGAACGCTGTCAGCCGCGGCAGGACCCGGCCTTCAACGTCGCGAGTCCAGCATTCCCAGATCACCAGTACTTTCCAGCCGTCGCGGCGCAGGCGGCTGAGATTGCGACGATCACGAGCCGCGTTGCCACTGCGTTTTTCACGCCAGAAGTCGGCATTCGTCTTCGGTGTGACTCGTCCGAAGCGGCAGTTGTGGCAATGCCAGAAGCATCCATGAACGAAAATGACCTTGCGATGCCGCGGCAGCACCAGGTCCGGCTTCCCCGGCAGATCTCGACGGTGCAGGCGAAAGCGGAAGCCCATCTGATGCACCAGCGAACGCACCAGCATTTCCGGTTTCGTGTTTGCGCCGCGGATGCGTGACATATTGAACGACCGCTGGTGCGGCGAATGTACGTCGGTCACGGTTCATCATCCCTGTTGCACCGCCGCGGACGCTTTCGACTGACCTTTCGCGATCAGCCCTGCCACGTAGCCGCCTCGAAACCCCGCGTTGATGTTGACAGTCACGACGTTCGACGCACAGCAGGTCAGAATGGACAGCATCGCCGTGATTCCGTTCAGCGACGCTCCGTAGCCAACCGATGTCGGGACGCCAATGACCGGGCAGGCGACGTGACCGCCGACGACTGACGGCAGCGCGGCTTCCATTCCCGCGACGACCACCACCGCAGCAAGGTCACTCAGTCGGTGCACGTGCTGCAGCAATCGCTGAGGACCGGCGACGCCGACGTCTTCGATCAGTTCGCACGGCACGTTCATCCAGTGAAGCGTTTCCAGAGCCTCCTGAGCGACTGGCGCGTCAGTGCTGCCGGCCGTCAGAACGATCACCTGCGGGACCTGGTCGGGCTTTGACACGCGCTGTTCCGCGAGCCGGGCCAGTCGGACCGTGCGCGCTGTGGCGTTGTGAACAGCATCCGGAAACAGGGCAAGAATCTGTGACGCCGCTTCATCCGACACGCGCGTGACCATTCCGGCCTGGCCCGCAGCCGACTGCTGCTGCAGAATTTCCAGAATCAGCGCTGCCGACTTCCCTTCCCCGTAGATGACCTCGGGAAATCCGCAGCGCGCCTGCCGCCCGAGATCCAGAACGGCACCGTCGATCGTCGCGGTTCGCCAGATTCCCGTCAGGGCCGTCGCCGCAGCATCGCAGACTGCGGAATCCTGAATGAAACCGGCAAGTGTTGTCTTGATGTAATTGTGGTCGGGAAGCATTGATGCGTCGCTGAATCACCGAAATCGTGCGGAGGCCGCGAAGTTATGTCGTTCGGCCACTGTAGGTCGTTCCGCCAGCGACTTCCAGCAGACCGTGTGGAAGCCAGTCCCCGCGCCGGAACTCGCCTCATGCCATTCGCTGCGATTCGTTGTCGTGTTCGGGTACCCTGCTCGCTTTTACGGAATCCCTTCTGAGTCTTCTGGAGTTTCTGCGAACGGATGTTGACGGTCTTTCACACAGCCGACTGGCATCTTGGGCAGACGTTTTGCGGATTCGACCGCGACGACGAACACGGCCGCTTTCTCGACTGGCTGCTGGCGGAGCTGCAGATGCGGCGGCCGGACGCTCTGATTGTGGCCGGTGACGTGTTCGACACGATCAACCCGTCGGCAGCCGCTCAGCGGCGGTTGTATTCGTTTCTCGCCGCTGCCCATGATGCCGTACCGCAACTGAATATCGTGCTGACCGCCGGGAATCATGACGCCGGTGCGCGTCTGGAAGCGCCGCGCGCGCTGCTCGATTCGCTGAATATTTCGGTCGTCGGAACGGTCAAACGAGACGACAACGGTGACATCGATCCGCGGAAACTGCTTGTCCCGCTGACCGACGCCGCCGGAAACGTGAAAGCGATCGTGATGGCCGTGCCGTTTCTGCGGCCGTCCGATGTACCGCTGCTGCCGAGCGCAGACGATGCCTATCCTGACGGCATCCGCGAACTCTATCGGATGGTGACTGACGCCGCCGTCGAGATGCGAGACGGCCTCTGTCCTGACGCGGCTCTGCTCGCAATGGGACACTGTCATCTGCAAGGCGGTGACGAATCACGTGATTCCGAACGACGGCTGGTCATTGGCGGAGTGGAAGCGGTTTCCGCCGACGCGTTCGATCCACGGATCGCCTACGTCGCGCTCGGGCATCTGCACAAGGCTCAGCAGTTTCAAAACGGACGCATTCGGTACAGCGGCAGCCCGATTCCGCTGTCGTTTTCCGAATCCCGATACGCTCATCAGGTGCTGCAGGTGACGTTCGAGAACACAGAACTGCGTGCGGTCGAACCGTTGCCGGTTCCTCGTTCGACGCCGTTGCTGCGAGTTCCCGCGGACGGCGCGGCGCTGATCGACGAAGTGCTCGCGCAGCTTGCAGCGATGGATCTGGACGACGCCGCTCCGCCCGAACAGCATCCATTTCTGGAAGTTCGAGTTCTGGAAGATGGCCCGGATCCGCTGCGGCGAAAACGCATCGAAGACGCGCTGGAGAACCGTCCGGTGCGTCTGGCGTCGATCAAACTGGAAACTGCGTCTCGGCCGGCGGACGAGAGTTTCGAGGCGGCTGAAGCTGCTGCTGCGGACCTGCGGACGATCGATCCGGAAGACATCTTCCTCGATGCTTACCGAGAGAAGTACGACAGCGAACCGGATGCCGCCGTCGTCGCAGCGTTTCGTGAGATTCTGCTCGGAGAATCGTAGCTCATGCGAATTCTCCGTATCACCGTTCACAACATCGCATCTCTGGAAGGCACGCATTCCGTCGACTTCACTCGTGACCCGCTGCGAAGCGCCGGGCTGTTCGCGATCAGCGGAGCGACCGGAGCGGGCAAAAGCAGTCTGCTGGACGCTTTGTGCCTGGCGTTGTTCGACGCGACGCCGCGGCTGCAGCAGGTCGGGCGGTTGGCGGAACTGACCGACGGCGAACGACAAAGTGATCCTCGCATGTTGCTGCGACGAGGTGCCGGAGAAGGCTTCGCGGAAGTTGCCTTTGTCGGCGTCGATCAGCGGGAATGGACGGCACGCTGGCACGTCTGGCGAAGTCACAAGAGACCGGACGGATCGCTGCAGCAGGTCGAAATGACGCTGTTTCGCGGTCACATACCGCCCGGAGGTCCGGGGACGCACGAAGCCAGCGGCAAAAAGACGGAAGTTCGGGAAGCGATCGTCGAAAAAGTCGGCCTGCGATTCGATCAGTTCACCCGAGCAGTCCTGCTGGCTCAGAACGATTTCGCCCGTTTCCTGACGGCCGACGACAAACAGCGCGCAGAAATTCTTCAGGCGCTGACAGGAACAGAACGCTTTGAAGCGATTTCGCAGGCGGTTTACAAACGCTGCGATGAAGAACGCCGGGCGATGGGTTCTCTCGAAGCAAAACTCGAAGGCAGTCAGCCGCTGACGAATGACGCTCGCGCCGAAGCCGAATCCACGCAGCGTGCCGCCGCCGGCACCGTCGCGCGTCTCGAAGCTGAATTGAAGCAGCGGCAGGAAGTCGCGAAGTGGTTCACCGAACTCCGCAGGCTGACCGGCGATCTCGCGAAGGCGAACGACGATCTGCGACTGGCATCGGACACACGCGATGCCGCAGCCGAACGGCGAGCGGACCTGGAACTGACCGAGATCGTTTCTCGCGACGCGCGGCGGCTTCGCGATGTCGAGCTGAGCATCGAGCGAGATGTGCGGGTCGCGGAAAAGGCGCTGCACGCTGCCGAACAGAAACTGGCAGCGCACACGGAAGCCGCCGCGACCACGGCAGGCCAGCTGGACGATGCCATCAGGAAACGCGATGAGCTGCGTCAACGGCAGCAGGCCGCGGAACCGTTGCTGAAACGTGCTCGCGATCTGGACACGACGCTGAAGCTGCGGCACGAACGGCTGGCGCACGCGAACAAGGCCTGCGATGCGGCAGGGAAAGCTGTCACGGAGTGCGGGAAAAAGCTCGAACGGGAATCAGCACGGCGTCAGCAATGCGTTGATCAACAGCAAAAGCGCGAACGCGACCGCGACAAACTGGCGGACTTCGTTCCCTTCGCGAAGGAATCGGGCAAGTGGCTGCACCGCATCGACGACGCTCTCGACGCGAAAGCAGCGGCGGAAAAACTTCGAAAGAAACTTGCGTCAGCGAAAGACCTGCGGAAATCACTCGAACGCGATCTGAAGAAGCACCGTGATTCCGAACGCGAACTTCAGCAGCTCAGCGAAACCGCCACGCAGACGTTGCACGAAGCGCTGGTCGCGGAGGGTGCGTTCGACGCCGATCATCTTGCCGAAGAACGATCGCGGCTGGACGATGCCTGCAATGCACTGACGCGTGTGCAGCAGCAGCTTGCCACTGTTCAGAAGAATCGCGATGAAGCCGAGTTGCTGCATTCCGAAATTGAGTTACTGCAGTCAAAGCAAACCGACGAACTCACCGAGCTGGCTCGACTGCGTGACACCGACATTCCCGCGGCGCTGGCCGATGTGGCGGGCGCGAAGAGTGCTCTGCAGTTCCTTCGGGCCGCGATTGACGATTCGGCGAAGGCGCTGCGCACGTCGCTGCATGAAGATCAGCCGTGTCCCGTTTGCGGGTCGCTCGATCACCCGTACCGCCACGAAGAACCGGACTACCAGACAACGGCCGTCGAAGCCGCAGAACGGAAACTCGCGGAACGGGAACAACAACGCGACAGCCGCCAGCGATCGTTCGATCGACTGGAAGTTGCGACAGCGAATCGTGCTGAGCAAATGAAGGAGAAGCTCGCGAAGCGAACTCGCTTGGTGGAAGAAGTCGCGGACGTTCAGCTCGACGCACCCGATTATCCGCACGTCACGGAAATTCTGACTCTGCATGAAGCCGAACGACAGCCCGCCGTGTTGCAGCATCTGGCGGTCATCAATTGTTCGCGCGAGGAACTTGACGCGAAGGAACGCGCGTTCCGTGAAGCCGTTAAGCGAACATCGGCGTGCCGCAGGATCGCCGATGCGGAAAAGGAAAAGCTTGTGAAGCTGCAGGGCGAACTGGCCGTACTGGACAAGTCGTTCAGTGTGGCGGAATCCGAATGTTCCGCTGCACAAAATGCATCGCAGCAGGCGGACAAGCGACTCCGTGACGCGATGAATTCGCTGGCCGAGTTGTGGAACGGCGTGCCCGATGCAGGGAACCGCTTCGACGCCGACGGGCCGGAGTTTCGAGAGTTGTTTGAATCATCAACCGCGGAGTGCGGCGCGATTCAGACGGAACTATCCGACCTTGCCGCGGAAATTCAGAAGGCAAACGCCGCGATCGGGCCGCTGGAAGAGTCGCTCGCCACAGCCGGCACAACGCTCACCGCGTGCAACGCTGACGTGAAAACGGCCACGGATGAGTACAACGCGCTGGCCACGGAACGAAATCACATCTTCGACGGCCGACCAGCCGACGACGTGGAACGCGAGCTGACAGGCGAGCTGAAAACCGCTGCGGAACTCGTGGAGGCAATCACGACGGCGAAACACGAAACCGAGAAGCTGCTGGCGGCCTCTCGCGAATCCCGAGCAGCGGCCGGTCGCTTCAATGATGAAAAGGCCCTGGCACTGCAATCCGCCCGCGACGAAATGCGGGCGTGGCTGACAGCCTTCACGGAACGCACGGCGCGAAGCCTTTCACTGCTGGAACTCGATGCCGTTCTGCTGCGCGATGAAGCGTGGATCAATAGTGAACGACAACATCTGAAGAGCCTCGACGAAGCGGTGCAGTCGGCCGAAGGAGCGTGCCGGGTGCGGTCTCAACAGTTGGAAGAGCATCAGAAGAACCGTTCGACCGACGAGGAAGAACCCGGCGTGCTGGCCGCCGTCGAAAATCTTCAGCGTGAACTCCTGACCGCAAAGGAAAGTGCCGAAACAGCGCGGGCGGTTGTTCTGGGCGACGATCAGCGCCGCGCGGAAAATGCCACGCTGGCGAATGAATTGAATTCCAAACGGGCGGCAGCGGAACCGTGGCTGAAGCTGAACGAGCTGATTGGTTCCGCGGACGGAGCGAAGTTTCGCATGATCGCTCAGCGGCGCACGCTGGACGTGCTTTTAAGCAACGCGAATCACCAGTTGTCGCAGCTGGCGGCGCGATATCGTCTGGAGCGTCTGCCGGAATCGCTGAATCTGGTAGTGATCGACTGCGACATGGGCGACGAACGCCGGTCGGTCCATTCCCTGTCGGGCGGCGAATCGTTTCTGGTGTCGCTGGCACTGGCGCTGGGGCTGGCGTCGCTGGCTTCCAACCGTCTGCGGATTGAATCTCTGTTCATTGACGAGGGCTTCGGAAGTCTCGACCCGGACACGTTAAACACGGCGATGAACGCGCTGATGCACCTGGAGGCTCAGGGCCGCAAGGTCGGAGTGATTTCGCACGTGAAGGAAATGACGGACGCGATTCCGGTGAAAATCACCGTGGTCAAGCTCCGCGGCGGAGCGTCCCGCATTGTGATCCCCGGCGCGGCTGCAGAAATATCGGCGGCCTCATTTGTTGACGCCTCGGTGTCTCCGCTTTGCTCCGGCAGCGACGATCTGTCGGCACAGGTCGCCGCACAGCTTCTGGAGATCCTTCAGCGAGAACATAGCAGTGGAAAAGACAAGGTCTCAACGACACTGCTGCGGAAGGAAATCGGCTGCAGTCTCGCGCAGCTCAAAGCAGCGCAACGCCAACTGGGAGACCGAATTGCCGCGGAAGGCAGGAGCCTTCGCCTGGCCTGACCGGCGTAAATGGTTCGTATTTCACTCTGCCAGCATCTGCCGCAGCGCTTCGAGTCCCGACATGCCGGGATTGATTCCCATGGCTGCAGCCGCGGTGCTGGCGGCGACGATCGTGGCTTCGTACAGATCTTCCGGTTCACGCAGCGGATGTTCCGGCGTGCCGCGGGCGATGGCGAACGCCATGCCGAATTTGTCGGCACACTCGATATCGTAGATCCCGCAGCCGACAACACCGCGGTGAGTGTGGATGGCACAGTACTGTCCGCCATCCCAGGCATAGGCGGCACCCACTGCGGCTCCGAACGGAGTATCCAGTTCACGGTGCTCGGCCTTCGGAAGTTTTGTCATCGGGGGCTCCTCACTGGGCCATGAATCCTGGCAACGACGTCAGCACGGTCTTCAGGCGAGCCAGCGCGCGCATGTAGCGGTCGCTGGATGCCTGGTCGGAGATTCCCAGGATCTGAGCTGTTTCACGATTGGAAAGCTGTTCGAAGTGTCGCAGTGCCAGCACTTCGCGGTCGATTTCATTCATGGAGCTGAGCGCCTGCTTCAACTGATCCGCGAGTTCGTCTCGCAGCGCCGCCTGGCTGGGGGACGTCAGATGTCCGAGCAGATGAAAGGACAGTGAGAACGACGTCGATTCGGAAGTCCAGCCGCGGTGAATGGAAAACTCGGCCGCCGCGTTGCGTTTCTGAGTTCCCAGGTGCCGGCGGTGGATGTCGATCAGCGTCTGACTGGTGATGAGTCGGAACCAGACGAAGATCGACCGCGACGCGTCCGACAGGAAATGGTCGATGCGCTGAACGACGGCCAGCCATGCCTCCTGCAGCACGTCATCGGCGTCGATGCGGCCGTGCAGGCGCGGGTCCATGCGAAAATTGACCATTCTCCACAACCGATCTCGATGCGTCGAAAATAGCTCTGCCAGCGCGTCTTCGTCACCTTTGACAACGCGGTCGATGAGCTGAATTTCGTGATCAGACTGGGTCACGTGGCGGCCTGCAATGCTGCTTGACAGCAGGAGAGTTTCATGGCACGACCGGGATCGTAACTGACGGCGGCGAACTCAGAAAACCAACGCGGCCTTGTTGGCTGACAGCACGGCCGTCTGATGCGAGCGACCAGACGCATTAGTCCGGACTGCTGGCGTTAAGAAACCAGCACAACTTGCGGAATCCCGCGCGCCGACAGTGGCGGCGCTTGGCTGCATCAGTACGATTCCCGGCGTGTGAATCCTGTTGCATTCCATCGGAGAAAAACATCGTGGCGGAATCAGTAGTTCTGGCGTACAGCGGCGGGTTGGATACTTCTGTGCTGGTCGGCTGGCTGCAGGACGAAGGCTACGACGTGCATTGCCTGTACGTCGATCTCGGTCAGCCGTGCGAAGACCGGGCAGCCATTCTGAAGAAGGCGCTGGACATCGGAGCAAAGTCATCGGAACTCGTTGACGCCCGCGAGGAAATGTGTCGCGAGATTGCGTTTCCCGTATTGCAGTGGCAGGCGAAATACGAAGGCATCTACCTTCTGGGCACGTCGATCGCCCGCCCGCTGATCGCGAAGGTCTGCCTGCAGCGAGCACGCGAAGTGGGTGCCGTCGCGTTCGCTCACGGAGCCACCGGCAAAGGGAACGACCAGTGCCGTTTTCAGCTTGCCGCGGAAGCCCTGGATCCCACGGTCAGAATCATTGCGCCGTGGCGAATCGAACGTTTTCGCCACCAGTTTCCCGGCCGCACGGAGATGCTGGCGTACTGCGAACAAAAGAACATCCCGGTCAAGGCGACGGCGAGCAAGCCGTATTCCAGCGACGAAAACTGCCTGCACATCAGCTACGAAGCGGGAGATCTGGAAGACCCGACCGTCGATGGCGAAACGGTTATTGATTTCGGCATGACCGTCTCGGCAAAGGACGCTCCGGATCAGGAAGAGTCCGTGAAGATCGGCTTTGAAAGCGGAATACCTGTTTCGGTCAACGGAAAGCCACTTTCTGCCGCGGAAATCGTCGCGGAACTGAACACGATCGGCGGTCGCAACGGCTGCGGTCGCATCGATATCGTCGAGAACCGCTTCGTGGGGATGAAAAGCCGCGGCGTGTACGAAGCTCCTGGTATGACGCTGCTGTACGCGGCTCATCAGGCGATGGAACAACTCACGCTGGACCGCGACCTGACTCACCTGCGCGATCAGCTCAGCCCGGTCGTCGCGGAAATGGTGTATTACGGATTTTGGTACTGTGCGAAGATGGACGCGTTGCTGGCGTTCATTCGGGAAGCTGAGAAGCCGGTCAGTGGCGAAATCACGCTGACGCTGTACAAGGGCAACGTTCGAGTCAGCCGTCGCACGTCACCAAACAGTCTGTACGATCCCGCAATCGCCAGCATGGAAAAAGGCGGCGACTACAATCAGACGGACGCCGAAGGCTTCCTTCGAATCATGGGCCTGCCAGGTCGAGTGCAGGGATCGGTTCGGCCACGCCAGTACTAAAAGTCCGGTGCAGGACTCGGTACCCGCACTCTCAAATCAAAAATCAAAAATCGCGAATCCGCCATGACCCCCTTCGAATGTGCATGTCACTACTTTGAAACCGCGGCCGGCGTCATGGATCTGTCGCCCAACATGCGCAAGCTGCTGCGGACTCCGGAACGCGAGGTCAAAGTGCAGGTCGCGATGAAGCTGGACAACGGCGAAATCGCCACGTTCGTCGGCTACCGAGTTCAGCACAACAGCGCTCGCGGACCGATGAAGGGCGGCCTGCGGTATCATCATGAAGTCGACGCCGATGAAGTGCTCGCATTGGCATCACTGATGACGTGGAAGACTGCCGTCGCTGCGCTTCCGTACGGCGGAGCGAAAGGTGGGATCGCGGTGAACCCCAAAGATCTCAGCGAGCACGAGCTGGAAATCATGACGCGGCGGTTCACCGACGAGATTCAGGATATCATCGGCCCGGACAAGGATATCCCTGCTCCGGACATGGGCACGAACGCTCAGGTCATGGCGTGGATCGTGAACCAGTACGAAAAATTCCACGGCTTCAACCCCGCCTGCGTCACCGGGAAACCTCTGGAACTTCATGGAGCCGACGGTCGTGAAGAAGCGACGGGTCGCGGTGTTGGTCTGCTGACAGAAGCACTGCTGTCGAAGGACGGTCGTTCGCTGAAGGACGTGACGGTGGCGATTCAGGGATTCGGCAACGTGGGTACGTTTGCAGCGTCGTATATCCACGAACATGGCGGCAAAGTCGTGGCGATTTCGGACGTTAGCGGAGCCAAATTCGACACGCGAGGCATTGACATTCCAGCCGCTGTGGAACACGTGCGGCAGCATCGTTCTCTGAAGGCATTCGAAGCGGAGTCACAGATTTCAAACGACGAACTTCTGGCACTGGATGTCGACGTCCTGATTCCGGCCGCGCTCGGAGGAGTCCTGACGGCTGACAACGCACGAGACGTCCGAGCCCACTTTATCATCGAAGCAGCGAATGGCCCGGTTACTCCCGACGCTGACGAAATCCTGAAAGACTTGGGCGTGGTCGTTCTGCCGGATATTCTGGCGAATGCGGGTGGTGTCACCGTCAGTTACTTTGAATGGGTCCAGAATCAGCAATACTTCAAGTGGGATCTGGACCGCACTCGCCAGGAACTGCACAAGACTCTGACCACCAGTTTCGACAAGATGTGGCAGATTGCCATCGACAAACACATCCCGCTGCGCACGGCCGCGTATCTGATGGGCATTGGCCGGGTTGGGCGAGCGACCGTTCTGGCCGGAATCTAATGCAGCCGAGCTGAATCGAAGGCGCGATTTATGAGTATGACGATCGAAAAACTGGCTCCGTTTCACATCTTTGACGGCCTGGAAAAGGAAGACGCACAGGCCATCTGTTCGGCCTTCACGACGGACACCTACGATGCCGGTGATGACGTGCTGCGCGAAGGAGCCTCCGTGCCTGCTCTGTGGATCATTTTGTCGGGCGAGTGCGTTGTGTTTCGGTCATGCGAAGATGACGGAATTCACCAGCTTGCCGAACTGAAAGCCGGCGACGTCTTCGGCGAAATGTCATTCTTCCACCCGGCACCTCATTCTGCCACCGTTCGGGCGACGTCGTCGATGACCGTGGGCTGCTATAATCGCGAGGATTTTCTGACGCTGGCGGAGAAACGTCCGCAGGCGGCGTTTCGCGTCGCCGCGAATGTTTCGGCCGTGCTGTCCGAACGCCTTCGCCGCATGGACCACTGGATCTGCGAACTGATGAACAGCCCGGTCGGCAGCAGCAGCCGCGACGAATGGCAGACATTCCGTTCGGCGGTGTACACGAACTGGGATCTTTGAATAGAGCGACTTGTCAGTACATGGTCTCGATGGCTGACGTCAAAACATGTGAGCCCCGCAGCGCGAACGCCGGGACTTCGCTGGACTCCGTCCCAGCCGCTGATCAATTTACCCCCTGACCCTCGGCAGCGCGCCAGAAACCACCATGCCAACGACCGTGACACCCATGGAAACCCCCGTCAGCACCGATCAGCTCGACTCCGATGCGCGCGACACGGCCGAACGCGCTCGGGCCGCGGCTCAGCAACTGGCCGTCGTGACTGGTGAGCAGAAGCTGCGCTGGCTCAAACGCTGCGCCGAGTTATTGGTTTCCTCCGCTCCCGAAGTCATCGCAGCCAACGCGATTGATTTGCAGGCAGCGGAAGAGAAGGGACTCAGTTCCGCGATGATCGATCGGCTGCGGCTGACCGAAGACCGGTTGAAAAGTTTGGCCGCGGCGGTCGTGGAGATCGGCAGCCTTCCCGAGCCGATCGGCGAAATTATCGACAGCAACATGCGTCCCAACGGCCTGCTGGTCACCAAAGTTCGCGTCCCGTTGGGGGTTGTGTTCTTCATTTACGAATCCCGCCCAAACGTCACCGTCGACGCGGCCGCGCTGTGTGTGAAGAGCGGCAACGCGGTCATTCTGCGAGGCGGCAGCGAAGCTACTCACAGCAATCAGGCGCTGTACAAAATTGTCCGTGACGCGCTGACCGCCGCAGGCCTGCCAGTCGACTCCGTCCAGCTTGTCGAAACGACGGATCGCGCGGCCGTCGGCTCGTTTCTGAAGCTTGGTCACCTGATCGACGTCACCATACCTCGTGGAGGCCGCTCGCTGATCGAGCGAGTTGCCCGGGAAGCCACGATGCCCGTCATCAAGCACTTCGACGGCATCTGTCACGTCTATATCGATGCCGCCGCCGATCCGGATATGGCGGTCAACATCACTATCAACAGCAAGTGCCAGCGTCCCGGAGTCTGCAATGCGGCCGAGACTCTGCTGATTCACAAAGACGCAGTCGCCACAATCTGGCCACGACTCGCGGATGAACTGAAAGGTCTCGGTGTTGAACTGAGGTGCTGCCCGAGAAGTTTCGCGATCGTCGAAGGCTGCAGGGCCGCGACCGATGACGACTACGCGACCGAGTATCTGGACCTGATTCTGTCGGTGAAGATCGTCGATTCCGTTGCTGACGCGGTCGACCACATTCGGAGATTCAGTTCCGGCCACACCGAATCGATCGTCACCAGCGACCTGCGTGCGGCGGAGTATTTTCAGAACCATGTTGATTCGTCCGCGGTCATCGTGAATGCCAGCACTCGATTCAACGACGGCGGAGAATTCGGTCTGGGAGCCGAGATCGGCATCAGCACCGATCGCTTTCACGCACGCGGTCCGTGTGGCCTTCGCGAAATTACCAGCTACAAGTATGTGGTTCATGGCAGCGGCCAGATCCGCTGATCGTCGCGGCAAGCGCTGCCTGCATTGTTTCTCGGACGGATTTAAGGATTGCGTAATGCTGTGCCTTGACCTCGACATCATGGAACGCAACGCCGCCGTCATGGCGGAACAGATCGCTGGTGACGGCAAGCAGTGGCGTCCTCACGTGAAGAGCCACTGCCTGCCGCAAATTGCGTCGGCACTTGTCGAACTTGGTGCAATCGGAGTTACGGCGGCTTCCGTTGCCGAAGCCAGCGTGATGGCAGCGGCCGGAATTCCTTCAGTTCTGGTCGCTCATCTCGTGGCGAATCCGGCACAGCTTCGGCGGGTGCCGGACATCAATCAGAGGACAAACCTGCTTCTGACAATAGACCACTTTGTTCATGCGGAATTGCTGGCGGACCTTGCGAATCGGTGTGGCCAGGAGTTTCAGGTGCTGGTCGATGTCGACATCGGCATGAACCGAACGGGCGTCCGGCCCGGTCATGACGCGACAGAACTGGCTCAGGCGGCCGACCGGCTGGCCGGCGTGCGTGTTGTCGGCATCATGGGTTACGAAGGACATCTGCTGCAGATCGCCGACGCCGACGAGAAGCAGCGCCTGATCTTCGAAGCCATCAGCGTTCTGCAGCACACACGGGACCTGATCGTCTCGCACGGCATCGACTGTAAGATCGTCAGCGCTGGAGGCAGCGGGTCGTACCAGATCACCAGTCGACATCCGGCCGTGACGGAACTGCAGGCGGGCGGTGGAATCTTCGGCGACCTCTTTTATTCGCAGAACTGTCACGCGACCGGTTTGGAATCCGCAATGTGGGTCATGGCGGACGTGGTATCGCGACCGTCTCTCGATCGTGCAATTCTGAATTGCGGGCGAAAGATGTTGAGCCCCGATTTGTGTCTCCCCGCGATGCGGAAGATCTCCGGAGCGACAGTTCAGCGTCTCAGTGCGGAGCACGCAATTGTTGAGGTCTCCGGCGTGGCGAAGGACCTGCGCATCGGTGATTCGGTCGCTGTGAGTGTGGGTTATTCCGACCTGACGGTGCTGTTGCACCGGCAACTGCATGTGTTTCGCGGCGAAACGCCAGTGGCTGTCTGGCCCTTCGTCCGCGCCGCGTAAAGCGGGTGACCCGACCGGATTCACCTGCACGATCCGCAGAACCGGAGGTCGAATGCAGGGCGATTTTCCGGTGCATGATGCGGAACACGCAAAGCGCGTCAGGAACATTCGACATCTCAAGTGACGGACTGTTCGTCCGCGCCTTCGCCCGCGTCCTGCGCCACCCTGCGCGCCGGTGAACGGCCTTGTGAACAGGCACTGGCAACGGAAACATGGTCGCTCCATCGCTGCCGCAATGGTCCACATTGCTTGAAAATCTGCGTCCGCAGCTTCCGGTTATCGAACCGAAAGTGGCGGCACGCCTGCCGGTCATCCCGCAGGTCATGCAGCGTTTTTCCGAACTGACCAGTAACCCGGACGTGCCGGTCTCTGACGTCGCGCGGCTGATTTCGTCCGACGGCACGCTGACATCGATGCTGCTGAAGTTTGCGAATTCTGCGGCAGTGGGAACTCCGGGGCAGGTTAAGTCCGTTCAGCATGCGATTACGCTGCTGGGCCTGCGACGACTGAAGACCGCTGTTCTTTCGCTGTCATTTCAGCAGGCGTTCAATTCTGCGAAGTCCCGGCATCTGTGTATGAAGCAGTTTGGCCTGGACAACGCTGAACGAGCCGCGTTTTCGCGGTGTGTTGCTCGCCATCTGCGTTGCGATGCCGACGTCGTTCCGCTGGCTTCGCTTCTGCAGGACGTGCTGTTGCCGGTGCTGACAGAAATCTGGCACTCCGAATACGAACAGCCGCGGGAGGAACTGGAGTGCCTGGTCGACTTCGAACGAAAAATCTTCGGCTGGGACCACGCGCTGATGGCCGCGGCGCTGATGGAACGCTGGAACTTTCCCGCGGAACTGATCGTGTGTGTGGCGAAACACCACGACTTCGACGCGGCGTTCCGGGCACCTGGCGGCTCCTCGGAAGTCGCAGACGACATCGCTGCGGTGCAGACAGGCGTGGCCTCTGCCGAGCACGCGGGCCGTCCGGAACTGCTGGCGGTGGCGGCGGCATCGCTGCTGCCGGAACAGTTCAATCAAACGACGGGAGCGGCTTCGCGGCTGATTCGCCTTCAGGAACACTACTCAAGCTGCAACCTGCTGGAAATTGCGTCGCAGGTGGACGAACTACTCAGAGACGAAGCCAGTTCGGTCAAGCGTTCGGAGCTCTACCCGCGGCTGTCAGCGATCCTGTCAGCGGGCCTGGTGCAGGAACAGTTCGCGTCGATGATGGTCGAACGCAACATCGGCCGTTACACGCTGGAGGAGGAAATCGGTAAAGGTGGCATGGGAGTCGTCTACAAAGCGCGGCACGCTATGCTGTTGCGACCTGCGGCAATCAAGCTGCTGGATACTCGCCGGCTTGACGATGCCGCTGTGCGAAGGTTTGAATCAGAAGTGCAGCTCACCAGCCAGCTCACGTCACCACACACCATCACGGTTTACGATTTCGGGATGACGCCGGAAGGGTTCTTCTTCTACGTCATGGAGTACGTTGACGGACTGACACTGTCGGAACTCGTGCATCAGTACGGCCCAATGCGCGAAGGCTACGTGATGCGGTTTCTGCTGCAGGCGTGTGACTCTCTGGCGGAAGCCCATGCGCTGAACCTGATTCACAGGGACATCAAGCCGGACAACATCATGCTGCGCAGAAACAGCATTGCCGGCGATACGATCAAAGTGCTGGACTTCGGGCTGGCGGCCATGATCGATGAAGTCGGGTCCGCTGAATGGTCTCCAAAAGGCTTCTGTGGAACACCGATGTTCATGGCTCCGGAGGCTATCGAATCACCGGGTCTGGTGGATCAGCGCATCGACATCTACGCTTTGGGAGCCGTGGGGCATTTTCTGCTGACCGGGCAAAAGCTGTTTCACGACTGCGATGCAAAGATCAGCAGCATTTTTCAGCGACAGCTTACGGTGATGCCCGTGCGTCCGTCCGAACGCATTCCCATTGGCATTTCGGCAGAGTTTGAAGACATCATCATGTCATGTCTTCAGAAGTCGCGGGATCAGCGGCCTCAGAGCGTTATAGAACTGGCGGAACGCATCCGGGAGTGTTCCCTCGCTGCGACCGCACTGCCGCCTTTGAAACTGCAACAGCCGAAGCTGCCTGCCGGATCGCATCGTAAGCCGCGATTCGACGGAGCCGTTATGCTGAGTTCCACGGCCCTGGCAGATTCGGTGTGATCCGGCGAGCGATTACAACAGCATCACCAGGCCGTCCATCCCGGTCAGCCGGCTGTAGACCGCCAGCACCTGCTGAGGCGACTGGCAGTGGGGTTCCAGCGTGACGGAAATGTGGTTGCCGTTTCGCGCTTCCCGCATGGAAAACGGCGGATCAATTTCCAGTTCCAGTTCGTCGCGCACAGCGGCAATCACCCGTGCGGCGAAGTTGTCTGCCGTCGCTCCAATCACCTTGAAAGTGAACACGCACGGAAACGTATGGCGAGACTCCAGAAGCTGAACGGACGGAAGCGGCATAACGCAACTCTACGTGGCCGGAAGCGACGTGGCCGGAAGCAATGAGCGAATCGCACCAGTTTACGCAGTTCAGCCGATGCCGTGAAGAGGGCCTCCCGAAGCAAACAGCCGGTCAACTTTCGCGGCAACCTGCGGATCCGTTTCGAGCGGCGGCGCCATGTGCGCCTTGATGCGAGCGTCGATGACCAGACTTCCCCGGCAGCCCCAGTGCTTGTTCTCAAAAAACGAATCAATGCCGAAGATGTCCGACGCCGGGTTCGAACGCGTGAACACCATCCACAGGAAGTTGCGAAGTGACTCCGCGGCGAACCGGCTGTCGTCGACCAGCACGATCAGCGGGAAGCGGTTCAGCGGGCTGTCGGCCCGAAACGAATCGCAAAACTGCTGAGCCGACGGATCACTGCCGTGCGGCGCGACGCTCCACTCTGGTGCTGAGATCGCGATGACGCCCGGCAGACAGACCTGCGGATCTCGGAACCCGGCAGGAAGCAACACGTCCGCCAGCCATGCTGTCGGCAATTCGCGACGAATCGGTCCTGCCGCGGCAATGACCAGCTTGGACCCTTCGTTCAGCCCCGTGCCGGAATAGTCCAGCGTGTCGATCGTCGTGCGAGTCTGAAAATGCAGGTCTCGCTCCCAGTCAACTCGCTGCAGCACGTGCCTGAAGAACGCAGCAACGTCGTTGATGGCAAGCGACGGATCGTCTTCGTGAGCCACGATCCACAGATACTTCGCCAGTGACAACTGCCCCTGCCCAAGAATCGCGTTCGCATTCGTCAGCAGTTCCTGGGGCCGCCGTTGCGCCGCGTACGGCACGTAACGTTCGCTGCCGATAGCCAGCAGCAGCGGATGAACGCCGGCCGCATCAACCGCGTGAACCGCGTGGACCCCAGGCAGCACCGCCGGAATCGCCGGACCGGTCAGTTCGTGTATCAGTTCGCCGAATACCGTGTCTTCCTGCGGCGGTCGCCCGACGACTGTGAACGGCCAGATCGCGTCCCGGCGATGGTACACGCGTTCGACGTTCAGCACTGGAAAGTCATGGACCAGACTGTAGTACCCGAGATGGTCTCCAAACGGTCCCTCGGGAAGTTCACCGTCGGCGATGGTTCCCGTGATGCAGAAATCTGCTTCCGCACAGATCATCGGTCCATCGCTGCGGCGAATCATGCGGATCGCGCGGCGCGACAGGGCTCCGGCAAACGCGACTTCCGGGATACCGTCCGGCAGCGGCATCACGGCGGCAACCGCCATTGATGGCGGGCCTCCCACGAAGATGTTCACTTGCAGCGGCTGCCCTTTCGCCTTTGCTGCCGCGTGATGGAACCCGATGCTGCGATGAATCTGGTAGTGCAGTCCGACCTGCCTGTTCGTTGCGAACCGGTTGCCGGACAACTGCACACGATACATTCCCAGATTGGAATGCACGTAACCGGGACGGTCCGGATGTTCGGTGTAGACTTCCGGGAGCGTGATGAACGGTCCGCCGTCATCCGGCCAGCACTTCAGTTGTGGTAGCTGATCGATTTGGGTTTCGCATTCCAGCACAGGCCCCGATGATCGTTTCGCGGGTCTCATGGAAAGCAGCGTTCGAGCCATCCCCGGCAGCCCGAACGGCTGCTTCAGCGGAGTAGCCGGGTCGCGTTTCGCCGCGATCAGCATTTCGACGCCGTGCAGAGCGTCACGGAAAATGAAACGGGCACGTTCCATCGTGCCAAACAGGTTGCTGACCATCGGAAAACGGCAGCCACGAACGTTTTCGTACAGAATCGCCGGACCGCCTGCGGCGTACACGCGCCGGTGAACTTCCGCAGCTTCCAGATCTGCGTCGATTTCGTTCTTCAGCCGGATGAGATGCCCGTTGCGTTCGAGATCTCTGACACACTGCTGAAGATTACGGTAGCCCATTGAGGATTTCTCTGGATCGAATGAACATTGCGCCCGCAGCCGCAAACCAGACTGTCGTTGTTGATTGGTGCAGCATACCGCCTGGTCTGCGGCACAAGTCACACACTCGGAACGTGCGATGTGCAGAGTGCCTTGTCAACTCCTGGTGCTCGCGTTCGTCATTCCCGCGCAGAGTCCTGCCCTCGCAAAGGCGGAGGCGGGAATCCGGTGCCGCGATCTGGATTCCCGCCCGCGCGGGAATGCCGGACGACTCCAATTTCAAGCCATGACCAGGCACTAGTCCACGTCGAACAGCACCTTCAGCGCATCTGACTGTTGAGCATGTTCGAACGCCGCGGTTGATTCTTCCAGCGGGTAGCTGGCGGAAATCAGTAAGTCGACGATGACCCGACCGTCATTCAGCATCTCCAGAGCAGGGCCAAACGGCCCGCAGCGAGATCCCAGGACCGTTACCTCATCAATCACAATCGGAGCCAAATGCAGAGACTGCTTGGCGGCGACGGTTGTCTTCAGAATCACCGTGCCACACGGTCGAACAGTCTGCAGTGCCATTTCGAACCCGACCGGTGACCCTGTGCAGTCCACGACGAAGTCCGCCGTGTGGTCTGGAAGATGATCGTCCAGCAGTCGTCCCTCAATGCGGACATCCCGCAACCGCTGCAGCTTCCAACCGTGTTTGCCGATGACGGTTAACCGACAGCCGGTCGTTTTCAGGACCTGAGCGCACACGTTTCCCAGACGCCCGTCGCCGAAGATGACCACGCGGTCTGCCGCGGAGATCGTGACCTGCTCCAGAATCCGGCACGCCGCCGCGACGGGTTCGGTGAAGACTGCCTGCTGATCGCTGAGAGTATCCGGGACGCGATGGAGGTTTTCTTCGGGGACCATCACCGCATCCGCGAATGCTCCGTCATGGTTCAGGATGCCGATCACCGTGCGGTTTGGGCAGTGCCGCGGTCGGCCGTTCAGACAGGTGTCGCACCTGCGACACGCGCAGTTGATCTCGCCGACAACGCGCTGGCCCGCGAATCGGCCAGTTTGGGCAACGCCGACAAATTCGTGGCCCGGAATTCCGTCGAAGCCCATGTAGCCCTGTACGAGCTGCAGGTCTGTTTCGCAGATGCCCGCTTTGGTGACTCGAACTTCGATCAGGTCACCGCGCGAGCTGCGGGGGGTGAAGTCGCTGCGGAATGTGGTCTGTCCGCCATGCAGTTCGATCGCGCGCACGTCATTCGCCCGCGGGACCAAACACGGCAATTTCGTCGAAGTTGCCGGTATCGTCGAAAGATCCCACACCAAATCGACCACTGCCGAACGTCTTGTCGGTTGCAGTCATCACGGGAGTTTCCATGTCGTCGAAGTAAACTTCGATCGATCCCGATTCCACGTCACGTACAACTCGCGCGTGATGCCAGTCGTCTGTCCACGGTGTGCCTTTCGTTGTCTTCGTCGAGATCTTGATTCTTGGAGCATCGTTGACAATGAAGATCTGATTCGCGTGATCGTCAGTTTCTTTGCCCAGATGCACATAGTACAGGTGAGCGTCATCCTGATAACCGAAGAACAGACAAAGATCCCGGTGGCCGTAGTCGGGGATCGTGGACTGGAGTTTCACATCCAGCACCATGCTGCCCGCAGTCACGTCCTTCACCAGGGAGCGGTTGAATGGTGAGCGGTGCGGTGGATTGAAATCACTGTTCTTCTTTGTCAGTGAATACACGTGGTTGCCGTCCTGTTCGATCACCTTCCAGGCGGACTCGTCGGTCGGCTCGAACGCGTTTGCTGCTCCGTCCTCGAAATCTGAGTGGAAGACCAGCTTCATACCGTCCGGCGCGTCCGGCGGTGCCGCGGTGGAAATTCGCGATGTCGCAGCGAGCAGTAAAATCAGGGCGGCACGTGTCACCGGCGAAACAAGTGATACAGACATCGGTTAGGCTCCAGCTTGCTTGCGAATCAGACCTGTCGCCCGTTCGTGACGGAGACGGTGAGTAGACACGGTCGATTCGCCAACTGCAAGCGTCTGCAATCACATCATGCGTTGACGTGAGTGCCCTGTTGCAACGGCTCAGTCCGGTTCCTCGTCGACGTCAGGCGAGCGGCAGGTGAGAATTTTCCCGTACGATGGCCTTCCAAGGCCGTCGTTGCAGTCCTGACGACGGCCTTGGAAGGCCATCGTACGGGACACCACCTCGGGTAAGAACCACTTGCCGCTCGCGTCAGCAGTCGCGGACTCGTCAGGCTGCACTCTACAGTCGGACTCGGCCAGCCGGGGCTGGCACCGAAATCCACCGCAACGGCCGGGTGTTACTCGTGGTGTCGGACAGGTGTGTGTCCGGCCGCCCGGTACCATTCTGCGGGTCTCGTGACTCCGCGGCAAGGCGACGCACAGAGATCACGTCGAAGTGATTGCTGCGCAGTTTACCTTGCGCCATCATCAGCGGGCGCACGGCAGCGTTTTCGTCCTCGCTTGTCGGCGGAGACACAAAATCCTGCGGACTGACTTCACGGCCGAGATCAGACGCCGGCGGGACTGGTGCCGTGGCGTCATTGTCCGACTCGGGATTCTCTGCGTCACGTGGTTCCGCAGCAGTTCCGTCGGACGTGTCGTCCGTGGAGCCGTCTTCTTCGACTGGCTCTGTTATAGGTGGTCGGTTCGTGCGGCGGAATTCCGGGAATTGATCGTCGAGACGCTGGTTCAGAATGTCATCGACAGCGTTACCCGAACCTTGTGCCGGAGTGCCGGACCGGTCCTGTGTCTGCCCCCACCCAGAGCCGCGAGCGCCGCCGATCCCGGTGGATTCGTTGCTTGGACCAAACATGTCGCGTCCTGTGTCGTCGTTGAACAGCGGAGCGCTCGTGTCATTTTCGAATGTCCCACGACTGCCGGGGCCTTCGTCGGTCGGACTTTCGTAGCCACGGGGCGTGGAACGCCGATCGCGCTCGTCGAGCGGGTCGCGTTCATCGCGCGGATCGCGGGTTTCCGAGTCTCGCGTGCGTCCTGTGCCGGTATTGGAGATGGGGTCGGCGGCCGGGCGGAGCGTGCCCGTTTCGACGCCTGTGCAGGCGGCTCCGCACGCGGCGCCAACGCAGCCTGGGCCGCAGGCCGACCCACAACTGGTGCAGGGATCACAGCAGGCCACTGCACAGCCACCGGCTGAGTAGCTCGCGCTGGAGTAGCTCGCGTAACCAGCGCTGTATGCCGGTGCATAATTCACGGGTGCCGCGTAGCTGGCATAGCTAACCGGCGGATATCCGCCGTAGTATCCTGCCGAAGACGGGCCGTAGCCGGCATAGGTCGGTGCCCACGGTGCATAGCCAGCGCCGTATGCGGGAAAAAAGGGCCACCAGCAGGCCTGCGACGCCGGTGCCAGTACCAAAAGCAATCCGACAACCAGGGTTTTCGACAGGAAGATTCGCATGAATCACCTCAGAGGCTTCCAGAGGAACTTGCGGCTGACAGCGCGTCCATAACTGCTGATTCGCACGGGAACCGTCTCAGACGCCGCATTCGGATCGAGAGACAAACGTTTCGCAGGTTGCCTCCTTTTACCGTCGCCGGTCAGGCTTTGTCAAACAGTCCCACCGCGGATTCAGCCCGGCAACCAGTGGCTCAGACGGCCGGCTGACCTGTAAAGTAGTCCGGTTCCAGCCCCGCTTTCCACTTGATATTACAGCCAATGCTGGGTTTCTGATCGATGCTGACTTCCCGGCCAGCGAGAACCGCATCACAGGCGGCGCGGAGGTCCTCACCGGTCACCGGCACCTCGTTTCCGGGGCGGCTGGAATCAAACTGCCCGCGATAAACCAGAGCGTGATCCGCATCGAAGAGGAAGAAATCCGGCGTGCAGGCCGCTTTGTACGCCTGAGCGGCCTGCTGGTCACCGTCGTACAGGTACGGGAAGTGGTAGCCCGCTGACTTCGCCTCGGCCTTCATTTCTTCAGGGCCGTCCTGCGGATGAGTCGAGATGTCGTTGGAGCTGATGCCGACGATGGCAAGTCCCTTTGCCTGATATTCGTCTGCGAATTTTGCCAGTGCCGGTCGCAGATGGATAACAAACGGACAGTGGTTGCACATGAAGATTACCAGCAGCGGTTTTCCGGCGAAATCACTGCGGCGCGATACGGAACCGTCAACATTCGGCAGCGAAAAATCCGGCGCGGTAGTGCCCAGCGGCAACATTGTGGAGGCTGTTTTGACCATGGCGAGGTCTCCCTGAGAAGTGCGTTGACGGCGAATGTGCAGTTTGCGGTCTGCTGCGCAGCGTCCGGGCGCAGCGGGCGGCGGACCTGACAGAGTCTACTGATCGAGACTGCACGTTCAAATCGATGGCGGGTCACCGATGGCGGGTCACTGGTGCGGTCGATCGAAGGCAATTCATCGAACGCGGGTCACGGCACGTCGTGAAGCGTCCGCCGAATCCTCGAGGCGCGTACGGGAATCGCACGAATCGGCGATCAACCGTTCGTAAACTGGCGGGCAGGCTTCTCATCGAGCGATGTCACGGTTAGCTTATGCCGCGAACCGGTCGCAGCCTGATGCGCAAGCACTGCTTCGTCCGCGGGAACCCTGATGTGTCATGCCTGAAGTTTCATGTTTGTGCGGGAATTGCTCTGCCGAACCGGAGCGTTAATCTATGGCGTCGAAGTCCGTTTACTGGGGCGAAGGGCTGTTCCTTCGCCCGCATCATTTTCAGTGCGTCGAACGCAGCGTGCTGGAAAAAATTCGCATTGCCGAAAACTGGGGTGATCGGCACTGCTACGGTCTTCAACGACTGGATGTCGACCTGGATTCCCTGTCGAACTGGCGGGTTTCGCTGGCATCCTGTCACTTGCGGCTGCCCGACGGGACTCACCTGCGGTTTCCGGAAGATGCTCACATTTCTGCCGTGGATATCCCTCGCAAACTGTTTGCGGCGGCTGACACCCGAATCAAGGTGTATGTGGGAGTCGCCGAGTACCGTAACGGATTTTCCAACACAGACACCGAGGGCAGCAACCCGCAAAGCCGCTACGTGCTGGCTTCGGAAAGTGTTGAGGACGAAAACGCTCCCGGCAATGCAGAACAGATCCAGTTCCGCCGCTTCAATCCTCGCATTCTGATCGGCGATGACGCAGCACTTGGGTATGACGCGCTGCCGATTATGCAGTTGCGTCTGGGAGCGACCGCGGAGGCTCCCCCGGAAATCGACCCGGACTACATCCCGCCGCTGATCGCGTCGGAAGCCTGGCCCTGGCTGAGCGGATTCATTCGCTCGGTCTATGACCGCCTGGGGGCCACAGCAGACCGGCTTGCTCGCCAGATGATCGACCGCGGCGTTGCCTTCGAAAGCGGGCACAAGGAAGACCTGGAACGCATTCTGCAGCTGCATGCGGTCAATTCCGCGCTGGGCGGCGTGGCGCACTTGCCGTTTATTCCCGGAGTCCATCCTTACGTCATTTATACGGAGATGTGTCGGATTGTCGGACAACTGGCCGTCTTTCGGCGTGAGCGGCGGTTTCCTGACATTCCGGTCTACGACCACGATGACCTGTCCACCTGTTTCATGGCACTGCGACGTCTGCTGAATGTGGAAGAGCAAAAGGACGAGTCGTACATCCGGCGACCGTTTGCCGCTCAGGGGCTGCAGATGTCAGTACGGCTGCAGACGGAATGGCTGGAACCGAGCTGGGCGTTTTATATCGGCGTCGAGTGCAAGCTGAAGACCAGCGAAGTGACTGACCTGCTGTCGGAACGATCGCTGGGCATGAAAGTCGGTAACACGGACGAAGTGGACAACATCTACAAGTTCGGTCGTCGCGGCGTTCGACTGGCTCCGGTTGCGGATGCACCGCGGGCGTTTCCGCGAGCGAACTGGCACTACTATCGCGTGGATCGCGACGAAGCGTGGCGCAGCGTTGAGGAGACGCTGAACCTGGGAATTCGCTTTAACGAGCGCAACGTGGCGCAGCAGATCAACGGTGAAAACAAGATTGACGTCAAGAACCGGCACACCGGCGAACTTGTCTCGCTGGCGTTTTCCCTGTTCGCGATCCAGGCCGCGGGTGCTTAAGGAACGCACGCATCTGCCGGCGACACAAGAATGTCTGGCTGTCAGAATTTGAGTACCTGGCGGACGTCGCACTCACACTTCAAGCTTTCAGGTTATCCGGCGAGACAGCATGGCAACGTCGATCATTGAACTGGCCGAACCGTTCTTCCTGAAGGTTCTGGGCATCATCAATCAGCCGACACCCGCTCATTCCGGCAGCCTGCCGTCGTTGCAAAAACAGCTGTCTGCAGACCTGCAGGGTATCGAACAGAAAGTCAGCAGCGGTTCCGCCGGAATCAATCACGCGGAATGGCAGTCCCTGAAGAAGTCAATGATCTACTGGGCGGATGAAGTGCTGACCAGGCACATCGAAGACTGGGAAAACTTCGTTCTGGAGCATGAGTACTACGCCGAAAGGAACCGCGCGTGGAAGTTCTACGTGGAAGGCGAGCAATGCACGACCACGGGCAGCGCGGAGGCGGCCGAGTTGTTTTATCTGGCACTGGTGCTGGGGTTCGTCGGGGACCTGAATGACGCCTTCAAGAACATGCTGAAGACAGACCTGCCAGGCAACCGAAAGGACGTCGCCGAAGCTCGCAAGCACTGGGCCGCTCAGTTGCAGAGACGAATTCGGCACGAGAATGCCGGCGAGATTCAGGGGGAACCGCTGGAGGGCGATGTCGAACCGATGGGCGGGCGAAGGACTCTGGACATCGCCATGACCGTGTTCTCTCTGGTCGCGCTGGTGTTTCTGATCCTGCTGGGCTGGATGCTGAAGGGCGGCGCGTCTTAGGCGAGTACCGGATTGGAACTCCCCGACGAATGCTGGCTGCATTGACCACGTGGCGGATGCGGCCACCGTCCGCGTCGGTAAATGCTCACCTGCCGCTTGCCTGAACAATCGGGCGAGCGCGAGTTCTGCACCCGGATCTTCAGCCCCGCCAGACTGATTTCCCGCTGAACGCACCCCACGGATTTCGTTGCATCGGGCAGCTGTGGTGCCAAATGGCAGAACGGCAACGAAACAGGCCCGGCATCCATTGGACGCCGGGCCTGAAGATTTTTGCAGTCGTTGCCGGAGTCGGCTTACTTTGCAGAGGCAACCTGGCTGCCGGAACCCGGTGCGTATCGTTCCGGGTCAGCCTGAAATTCGCTCAGGTTTTCTTTCGTGCTGAACATGTACAGACGGTTGCCGTGGCTGACCAGGTAGCGGCCTTCCATTGCCTGATGTGTCTTGACGAAGTGAACCGGATCACAGCCACCGAACGCGACTGCATACGATTCCGGATTCGAGTCAAACAGCGTCTTGCACTCCGCGTTGGCAAAGGTATAGATCCGACCTTTGTACACGGACTGGAAGCTGCTTGTGCCCTGCACCTGTCGTCCGTTCTTCAGTGACACGATGCACAGGTTGTTCAG
>CAZHET010000002.1:0-35448 GCA_964531585.1 uncultured Planctomycetaceae bacterium
CTTGTGTCGCTCATCGCCTCAGCCACGTAGATCTCGGAACACTTCGGACACCGAACGCGTCTGCCAAGCTTGTCATCGCTGATCGCCGATTTGGTCCCGCAGGCAGTGCATTGAATGATAATTCGTTCAGGCAACGGACTGTTCCTGCTCAGGGAGAGAAAATGGGGCTAGTCAGGGCGGGAGGATCAATATACCGGATGCGCCGTATGGCTTCGAGCAAAAATGCTCACGGAAGGTTTCCCGTCGACCAGTGCCGAACAGCCGCGTCGCGCGTGAATGTTGCATTTACGACTGCCAAACGATGTGAAACCGCTGTTCCAGAGGCCGTGAGTCGACCTTCATTCGTCGTACGGAACGTGTCACGGGGGCCCCCTTTTCTCCACCACAGAGTTAGTCGATGATCTTGCTGATCGGAAATTCGACAATGCCGCGGGCACCGCTGGCCTTCAGTTGAGGAATCGCGGTGCGCACGAGGTTCTCGTCCACGATTGTGCTGACCGCGACCCAGTCGGGATCTGACAGGTGCGAGACCGTGGGCGTCTGCAAGGCCGGCAGACTGTCGACAACTGCCGTCAGGTTGTCGCGATGCACGTTCATCATCAGTCCGACCTTGCCTTCGGCTTCCAGGCAGGACTGCAGCATCAAAGCGATGTTGTCAATTTTGTTGCGAGTCCATTCGCTGGCGTAACTTTCACGATTGGCAATGAACCGCGTCGTGCTTTGAAGAACCTCGTCCAGAATTCGCAGGTTGTTGGCCTTTAGTGAACTGCCGGTTTCGGTGACTTCCACAATCGCATCGGCCAGTTTTGGTGGCTTGACCTCGGTCGCTCCCCAGGAAAACTCGACGTCGGCGGTCACACCATGTCGTTCCAGATAGGCTTTCGTCAGGCCGACGGCTTCAGTAGCAATGCGTTTGCCCTGCAGATCGGCAACCGACTGCACGGGAGAATCTTCCGGCACGCACAACACCCATCGCACAGGACGCCGACTGACTTTGGAAAACACAAGCTCGCAGACTTCGTGAACGTCCGCCTGAGTCTCCAGAACCCAGTCGTAGCCGGTGATGCCGGCATCCAGAATGCCGTTGGCCACGTACCGCGCCATTTCCTGAGCGCGAATCAGCATGCATTCAATTTCGTCATCATCAACCGTCGGAAAATAGGATCTCGACGCGAACCTGATGTTGTAGCCGGCCCGGCGGAAAAGCTCGGCTGTGGCTTCCTGCAGACTGCCGGCGGGAATGCCCAGCTTCAGAATCGGTTTGGATATCGGCATTCGTAAACTGTCTGTTCGTAAACTGTCTGTTGCAGTGGAGACTGCGGCGGCTTAGTGGCGGCCGTAGACGGCTGCCGGATCAAAAATCCGTTCGCCTTCCACCGTGACTTCGCCGGTCTCCGGATCGATGCGGCGGAAGAAGCAACTGCGGAACCCTTCGTGACAGGCGGCGTTTCCGATCTGATTGACCTTCAGCAGCAGCGTGTCGGCGTCGCAGTCGAAGTAGACGGATTTCAATTCCTGCACGTTGCCGCTTTCTTCGCCCTTGCGCCACAACTTCCTGCGGCTGCGGCTGTAGTAACAGACCTTGCCGGTGCTGAGCGTTTCGCGAAACGACGCCTCATTCATCCACGCCATCATTAGCACATCACCGGTTTCGGCGTCCTGAGCAATGGCGGGAATCAGTTCCGTCTTCGAGAAATCGGGGCCGTTGGCGGCGGTCATCGCGGGACTCTGGCGTGTCAAAAAGAGTTCGGGGGACGCTGTTTCGCAGGGGAGAACCGCCTTGCGGCCGCCTCGCAAGCGGCACAGGTTAGCAGCCCGCGGGCGATCGCTCCAGCGCCGCCCCAACCAGGGCGAGGGATTCCTAAAGACTGTGCAGATCACACGTTGCGGCGTCAGCCGGGCACGCTCCGCATGCGATACGGTGCAGATTTTCTGGCAGCATTTGGCAGGTTGCCGGTGTTGAGAAGCTGCGGATTTGTCTTTGCTATTTGCTTGCGGACGGCAAAGTCAGCCTTATCATCCGCTCCTTTCCAGTCAGCGAAGTCGACATTTCTACCACCCGCTGATGTGCAGAAATCGCGCGGTGATGACCCCGTGTGATTCTGAGCAGTGATTTTCAGAAACGAAAAACTTCAGTAAGCGGAATGCGAGAAAGTACCGGTCGATGGCAGAGCAGCTGGCAACGAACGTCACATGGCACGATCACAGCGTCACACGTGAAGAGCGTCAGAAACTGAATCGGCACAAAGGCGTTGTGTTGTGGTTTACCGGCTTAAGCGGCTGCGGAAAAAGCACCGTGGCGAATGCGGTCGATCGGATGCTGCATGACCGGGGTTTGCACACATTCGTGCTGGACGGCGACAATATTCGTATGGGTCTGAACAAGAACCTCGGGTTCTCGCCGGAAGACCGTGTTGAAAACATTCGCCGCATTGGCGAAGTCGCCAAACTGTTTGCGGACAGTGGCGTCATCGTTTCCACGGCTTTCATTTCCCCCTATCGCGAAGACCGAGACAAGGTTCGCGAGCTGGTGCCGAAGGGCGAATTTCTGGAAGTTTACGTGAAAGCCAGTCTGGAAACATGCGAAGGCCGCGACCCAAAAGGGCTGTACAAGAAGGCTCGCGCCGGTGAGATCAAAGGTTTTACCGGCATCGATGCTCCCTACGAAGAGCCGGAGGCCGCCGAAATTACACTCGATTCGGATTCCAAAGGGATCGAGCAACTGGCCAATGAAGTGATTTCCTATCTGGACGAACACGGTTTTCTGACCGCATAGCCAGACGCAACAATCCGTTAAGTTCCCATCCTCTGCGGCAGACACTCGTCTGCCCATACTGCACCAGTGACGGTGCCTTGCCAGCCTGCGAATGAATCGATTCCGACTGCTGCACCGTGCCGCAGTCCGCTCACGCTGACTCATTTCCTACTGCATCAAATTCAGGGCCGAACGGCGCTGCAGCTTATGGCTTCAGTCCCGGCGATGTTCAGGTACGCCTGAATTCTGTCCGGCTGACTCACTGCCTTTCGCGGCGCAATTTTCCAGCTTCGACGCGTAACGGATGCCTTGAGACACGGATCGTTTCAAGTCTGTACAGCCTGATCTCTGCAGGCCCCCGAACCGGATGGATTCACTGTTCGGGAGTCGCCTTTGACTACAGGAAAGGAAGCGTACGATGTCAGTGGTTTCTTTGACCGCGATCGTGACCCTCTGTTTCGTTGGCCCGATTCTGCCCGGCACAGATACCGTCGCAGGCGGCTCGGCCGGCAGGCTGCGCACGGATCCCGTCGGCCAAAAAGCCGTCACTCAACGCGCTCCCGGCGAATGGCTGCATTCGCTGGAGGAAGCGCAGGCCGTTTCCGCTCGACAGCAATTGCCTCTGCTGCTGCACTTCGAAGCGACATGGTGCGGACCATGTCGAAAAATGGAAAGCGATGTGCTGAATCAGGCCCAGGTTGCCAGCCTGCTGGGCAACGACGTCATTGGTGTGCGAATTGACGCTGATCGTCATCCGGACCTGATCGCGAAGTACGGCGTGACGACCCTTCCGTCGGAACTGGTGATTCATCCTAGCGGCACGAAAAGCCCAATGCAGCCCGGTGCCCTGTCGCTCACCAGCTATGTTTCTCGATTGAAACGCCTGACCGCACCCGTTGGCGGAAGCGGCGAAAACGCCGTGGTTACGGCCAGAAAAGTTCCGCAGCAGGACGAAGCAGATGTCGTGCAGCGCGAAGCAACCCGCAGCTGTCTGATTGTCGAACGCGATGGCAAAATGGTCGGTCTGGGCGGATATTCGCCAGTGGCTTTGTACGTGTCGCGCGACTGGAACAAGGGCAGCGAGGAATTCGTCGTCAACCATGAAGGAGTGGATTATTTTCTGCAGTCTCCGGCAGAAGTCGAAGTGTTTCAGAAGGACGCCGCCCGGTTTATTCCGCGGATGCACGGCTGCGACCTGGTGGAACTGTACAGCGAGAACCGCGCCACAACCGGAGCGATCGAATACGGTGCCGTCTATGAAGGCCAGTTGTTCTTCTTCGCAAGCCTGGAAAACAAGACACGGTTTCAGCGAGATCCGTCCTGGTATCTGGACGTGACCGCCGACGGCGCTCCCGCCAACGCCGCCGCGTTTCCGTTTCTGCAAACGTCCAGCTACGAGTAGCAGAAAGGTCGGGACACGGGCCGGTAACCGCATGGCGCGTGCCGAGTGCGCGCCGGCGCGTTTTTCGCCGGCGAGCTGCGCGACGTCAGTCCGCAATCGTCCTGGCACCGGCCGCAGTGAAAGCGGACTGGTCACGGTCGGCAGTGAAAGCGGACTTACGTCGCGCTGCTCGCCAACCGCGTCTGAGCCGCGCCTCACTCGCGAGTTACGCGCGCACCGGCGAGCTGCGCGACGTCCGTCCGCGAGTTCCCACCTCACGAATCGCCTTCCTCCATCCCCAGCGTCTTCAGCCGTCGATACAGCTTTGGTCGGGTCAGCCCGAGGCGGCGCGCGGCTTCGGCTTTGTTGCCGTCGCAGCTTGCGAGCGCACGGCGCAGCACTTCGGTTTCGAACTTCACCAGCATTTCTTCCAGTGACTGCACCGCTGCCGGCAGAGGTGCCGGCCGGCGCTGAGCCTCCATGCCCACTCGAAACGAAAACGGCAGATCCGCGACTTCCAGGACTTCGCCGAAGCACGACTGGCACGCTTCGTAAATCACCTGCCGCAGTTCGCGAACGTTTCCCGGCCAACGGTACGCTGCCAGTTCCCTCGCGACCGTGTCGCTTAGCGCTTCGGCCGAAGTGTTCTGCAGTCGTCGCGAATCTTCGATGAAGTGCTGAGCCAGCAGCAGCACATCATCACCACGCGCATGCAGCGTGGGCAGCAGGATTTCGACCGTCGACAACAACTGTCGAAATTCGGACAGAATCCAGCCTTCCTGTTCCGGCTGCAGCAGCGGAACTTCTGATGTTGCCGCCAGGCGGATTCCGGCCGCGGCCGTATGACGATTTTCCAGCAGCCAGTACTGCACTTCGCGGGGAATCCGGTCGGCATCGACGAACAGAATCGTGCCCACCTGGTGATGACCGCCGCCGGTTTCCGCATCGCGGCGTTTGGTAAGCTGCCGCAGAGTTGTGAACAACTGCTCCGACGACAACAACTGACAGTGCAGAGGGACGATTGCGTCTTCGGAGTGATGACCGGACACATGAATTGTCTTCGCCAGATGACGACGACCGCTGCCTGGCGGGCCAATGATGGTGAACCCGCAGTCGGCATCCTTCAGCAGTTCCGCCTGCGCGACCGCTCGCTGAATCGCCGGATCGCGTCCCAGAAACGACGTCATGCCGAACCGGTTGCGAAAGTCCAACCGCAGCGCCGTAATTTCCGCGTGCAGCGACTGGGTGAGCTGCCGGGTGGTTGACGCGTCGTCCAGACCGGCGGCGAGCAGGCTGCTGAGCACGACGATCCGCGTCACGACACCGGCTTCGTCTTCGATCGGGATGTGACACAGCCGAGTCCGCACGGTTCCCCGGCTGGCCTGCGGAAGAATGGCTTCGGCGAAATGAATGTGTCCCTGAAGCACGCTGGCCGGCGGCGCAAGCGCGGACGTCAGCAGGTCGACCGGCTTTGCGTCGGGAGCCACCGCAAGTTCGCAGATGAGACCTTCCACTTTCTCGGGCGGCCACTGAGTCTGCTGCTGCATTCCGGGACTGAAGAACCGTACTCGCCCGTCGGCATCAAGCACGCACACTGCCGACGCGGAGTTCGCCAGCACGGCGTCCACCAGATTTCGTCGTCGGCGAGCAGTCACGGCAGGTTCCTGGCGTTTTATCCAACCGCTCGCGAGGACAGCAGCGGATTCGGGATGGCTCGCACGCAAGCCAGCCCGGCCGCAAACACGGCCGACGGCATCGCACAAAACAGCGGCAGAGCGATCGCGGCGATCAGGCATCCCAGACTGAGCACTCGTGCACGACTGCGCAGCGCAGTCGCTTCGTCAAACGATTCACCAACAACTGCGTCTGTCCCGCACGCCACACCGCCGATGCAGATTCCGGCCAACAGAGCCGGTAGGGCGAAGACCCAGCCGCTGCCCAGCAGGAACCAGCTTGCGGAAACCGTCACCAGTCCACCGGCCAGAAACGGTATCAGCAGCAGTGTATAACCCGTGTCCGGCGTGATGCGCTGAAACACGGCGCAACCGACCGGTAATCCGATCAGCAGCGCGACGGCGCATAGCAAAGGCCAGGTAGACAGAGCGCAGCGAAACAGCATTTCCGAAGTGACTCCCCACAACGTTACGAAGCCAATCGCGGCAAACAGCATTCCCAGCCAGAACGGCATCGGCCGCGTCACTCGAGCGCTGCAACAGGTCGACGCTTCGCAGGTGGTCGCGTCACCCGCGCAGTCCGCGCGTTCCTCACAGGCCGCTGAGACGGGGCAAGGTTCCGCGATGGACGCGGCGGCAGGCAGCAGGCTTGATTGCATCGTGTCCGGCAGGTTTGCGTCGCAGGCTGAAATTCGCCACGCGAGCAGACACGCCACGGCACCCGTCACCGCCATTACCATCGCCGCCGCCAGAACATAAGTGTCCGGGCTTGATTCAAACAGCGTACGAAGACGTGTCGGCAGCACATTGCCACCAATGGACTCCGGCAGCGCAGGCAGCATTCCGCGTCCGGGAAGCAGGCAGACGGTGATTCCGGCGACAGCCATACCGACGTAGAAGACCAGATTCAGCCGATTCATGCCCTTCCAGCAGTCGGAGTTCGACAGCGACGCACGCATCAGTTCACCGCCCGCCGACCAGCGTCCGACGATTCCCAGACCAAACACCAGAAACCCGATCCCGAAAACGCTCAGCAGGCGCGTGAGTGGAAACGCCAGAATCCCTGCCGCGAGGCACATCGTTGCGAACAGCCAGATGCGGCGGTGGCGATCAACCAGGTCATCAACATCGTGCTGCACGGTTTCTTTGGAAAGACGCCCCTTCCCGAATCGCACGGACAGCGGCTTTTCGACGAGTCGCTGTTGCAGAAATATTCCGACCGCCATCTCCAGCAGCAGCGGCAGTGCGAGCGGCCCGGCAAACCAGCGAGAACCGTCACCGTCATTCTGCATTCCCAGCACACCGCCCCATATTGCCAGCGGCAAAAACCCGGCAAATCCTTCCAGCAGCCGACTCACCGTTCCCAGCCGCAGCATCTGCGGACGGGTCACTCCGACGCTGACGGGGCGGAGTCGAGGAGCGGGAGTTTCAACAGCCGCGATCATGCGTTGCTTCCGGTGATTCGTGTCATGTCACCGCGATCATACGGCATCCGCGAATACTCAGCCAGCCGTGTCTGCGCCCTGGTGAACTGTGCGACGTGAGTCCGCACGCGCGACTCTCACGAGAACGTGCGGTCTGCGCTCTGACGTCGGGCTGCCCGCCGGTGCACGTGCCCATGTGTGGACCGCTGTGTGGACCGCTGTGTGGACCGCTGTGTGGACCGCTGTGTGGACCGCTTCGACCGCACCGCCCGGCTTTCAGGCTTCTGCGCTACCGAGAACGCTGCCCGGCACAGCAGCTTCGCGAGCCGCCGTCTGACCGGTCACACGATCGCTGTCCGCCTTGTTCAATGCCTGCAGGTACGCCTGGGCAGCGGCTTCGATGATGTCCGTGCTGACTCCCTTACCTGTGTAGTGTCGGCCGTTGACATGAATCGTCACCCGAACTTCGCCGAGCGCATCTTTGCCTTCCGAAACGCTGCGAACATGGAAGTCTTCCAGCTTCGCCGTCAGTTCCATGATTCTTTCCATCGCGCGGAACACGGCGTCGATCGGACCGTCGCCGGTGGCTGCATCACACAGGACCGGCTGATCCTCGCACTGCAGCTCAATCGTCGCCGTGGGAATCGCCGCTGATCCGGCGGACGTGTGGAAGCTGACCATCTTCCAGCGGTCGGGAGCATCCACCATGCGATTCTCCACCAGAGCAACAATGTCCGAATCGAAGACTTCCTTCTTTTTGTCGGCCAGCGCGATGAAATCGTCAAACGCTTTCTGAATCGCCGCGTCGTCCAGCTCGAAACCCAGTTGCACGACGCGATCACGAAAAGCGTGGCGTCCGCTGTGCTTGCCCAGCACCAGATTCCGACCGACATAACCAACGTCTTCCGGGCGCATAATTTCGTAGGTCGTGCGTTCCTGCAGCATGCCGTGCTGATGAATGCCGGCCTCGTGAGCGAACGCGTTCTGTCCGACGATCGCCTTGTTGCGCTGCACTTTCATACCGGTAATCGACGATACCAGATGACTGGTCGGGTACAGCTTTTCCGTCTTGATGCTGGTGGAGACGCCATAGAAATCACGGCGAGTCTTCAGCGCCATGACAACTTCTTCCAGCGCCGCATTGCCCGCTCGTTCGCCCAGACCGTTGATGGTGCATTCGATCTGGCGTGCTCCGGCTTCGACGGCTGCCAGACTGTTGGCGACGGCCAGCCCCAGGTCGTTGTGGCAGTGAGTGCTGATGACCGCCTGCTCGATGTTGGGGACGTTCTGCTTCAGGTGCGAAATGACTTTGAAGAAGTGATTCGGAGTCGCGTAGCCGACAGTGTCCGGGATGTTTACCGTCGTGGCTCCGGCAGCGATCGTCTTTTCCACGACTTCGCACAGGAAGTCCAGTTCCGTGCGAGCAGCGTCTTCGGGCGAAAATTCGATGTCGTCGCAGAATTCCTTCGCGGATCTTACCGACGCCACGGCTCGTTCGATGATCTGAGCCTTGTCCATCTTCAGCTTGTGTTCGCGATGAATCGCACTGGTGGCCAGAAAGACGTGGATGCGCCGCTTCTGCGCACCAACCAGAGCCTCCTTGACTCGCTGAATGTCGTCTTCGCGGCAGCGAGCCAGCCCGCAGATGGTTGTGCGATCGCCGAAGCGGCCGGCAATCTGCTGCACCGCTTCGAAGTCACCGGGTGATGCAATCGGGAAGCCCGCTTCGATGACGTCCACGCCCAGTTCGACAAGTGCCCGCGCGACTTCCAGCTTTTCGCGAGTGTTCATGCTGCAGCCCGGCGACTGTTCGCCGTCGCGCAGTGTTGTGTCGAAGATGACGATGTGATCAGACATGGCTGGAATTCCTGTTGGCGGCGGCAATAAAAAAACCCTGAGGCAAGCGCCTCAGGGTCTGGATCACGGAAATCTGCTGCGAACGTACCTGAGGCGGGCTTCACTTCGGAAGCAGCAGTAGGCTCAGGGGAAGTCGCAGTGATCGGTTCATGATAAATTCGTCTTTCCGCCGAAATCGCTGGCGGTGGCAAGAGAATCTACACACCGGAGTGCAGAAGTTCAAGTTCCGCTGCAGGAGATTCCTCAGGCGAGTTCACTGGCAGACACAGCACGACGGCATTGGGTTCAACAATTCACGCGGCCGCAAGGCATTCTGAAGACAGAGCCTTCAAGCCAGTGCGTTCCAGGGCAGATCGCAACGCCGTGAAGAGTCTTGAATCGTTTAACCCGTGGCCGAGAGGCCAGGTTGGGGTCACCGGAGACGGCCTGGCCTCTCGGCCACGGGTTACACGACGTGCGTATTCCCGCACCAGAATCCTTCACGGCATTGGGCAGAGCCCCGGAACGAGTGAAGGTGTCATCGGATAACGACAATCAACGATCCCGGCCAGCGGGATTCCGTTCGGCGCGTCACCCTGCAGCCTACAGCGCTTGTTTATCCCAGACCTGGAGCGCCACTTTCAAACCGGGTTTCAGCGGTGCACCGGGAGCGGGATTCTGATTGCGGACGTGATAGACATCGGCCGCATTCGCTGCTGCTCCGCCTTTGTGCAGAGAGATATCCTCTTTGGATAGTCCCAGCGACTCCAGCTGTTCAACGGCCTCGGTGTACGGCAGGCCCTTCAGGTCAGGGACAACACTGGCTTGTGGCTTTTGAGTCGCGTTCGCCTGCCCCTGCCCCTGCCCCTGCCCCGGCTGCATCACGGTGACGTTGTAGGGTCGCAGGTTCGGCCGGAACCAGTCCTTGCCCACCAGCGCGCCGAAGTTGAGTGGGTTCTTCTTCATCTCCCTGAACTGGTACACGGTCTGTTCTGTGCCGGCCGGGTTAATCAACCGCACATCGGTGGGCAGAAAGGTGCGGACGTCGAGAATGATGTCTGCCCGGCTCCAGTTTTGCTGATCCTGCATCAGCCTGGGCTCCGCGCGGATGTGGGCGACGGTGTCTCCGCGTTTGAAGACCCTGGGCTCGCCATTCTGATCCGGTGAGAAGCTCAGCGAGAACCGCTGAACAGCCTCATTCGGCGGCAGCCCGAACAGAAATGGCAGCGGGCTGTTCATGATATTGACGCCCTGCAGTTGCGGAGGGAGTTGGGCAACAACTGCTTCTTTCTTTTCTTCATCGATCTCGAAAATCTTTTCTCCGTCGCAGATCCACTTCTCCGAGAGATCGCCTTCAAGTTCGAATGGCTTCCCGCTTCTGCCGCGGCGGCAGGGCATTTTGCCTTCTTCGCGATCCTTGATCATTTGGGGCGTGATCTGGATCGGTTCCACATCGATGCGGCCCTTATCCGGACTTTCGTAGAAGAACCGGCCGTGGGAAACACGCTCGACTTCGAAAGTGAAGTCATAGACACGCCTTAGATGCGATCCTTCAAGTGTCCGAATGTCCCGGCTGGTTTTCGCCCAGTGTTCCAGCAACTGCAACAGCACCGGATCGATTTCTGCCTGACCGCCCTGCGGCTGGTTACTGGCGTTGGCCACGACGGCACGACCAGGCGGAACGGCACCGCCGGGCTGAGCGACGGCAATGGCGGCGAACGGCGTTGACGCGATGCAGGCCGCCGCGGCGGCCAGCAGACAAGACTTTGATGACCCGAACATCGGACTCCTTCCGATGACTAGATTCCAGAATCAGAACACCAGGCCCGGAACTTCGCTTCGGCCACAGGACGATCCCACATCCAGTGGCACGGGCGCAACTGCACGGCGCAATCCGTTCCGGTCCGATGTCACGGCAACGGGCTTATAATTCCTGCGGCGAATTGCCGCCAGACCGTTTTTGATGTCGTTCATTGCTGTCCTGCCGAGCCAGCGCCCTGCGGAGTGCAACCGGTTTGCATGCATCGATTTCCGCTGATACGTCCGATCGGCCTGTCAACTGAAGAACTGACCTCGGCCGGTCGCCTCAAATGCGTGCCGGAAGTGCTCAACCTGTGGTGGCGATTCATCTTCCGGCCAGACGATGGAAACAACGTCAAAACGTGCTGCCTGTTCGAGCCGACGATGTTTTTTCAGCCACGCCAGAGCCACCGATGTCAGCTTCTGCTGTTTCTGCCGGTCGACGGCCTCGAACGGCTGACCGGTGTCGGCGGACCGCCGGGTCTTGACTTCGACGAACACGATCTGCTTCCCGTCGAGTGCGATGAGGTCGATCTCGCCGAAACGGTCGCGGTATTGCCGCTCCAGAATCCTGTAGCCAAGCTTCTTCAGAAACCGGGCCGCCTCCCGTTCGCCACGGTCACCGAGCAGCTTGTGAAGAAGGCGTTTCATGGCGGCCGGGCAACTGGTGCCTTGTCACGGCTTGACATTGGAGCTGTCCGTCATTCCCGCGCCGAGTCCTGGCCACGCCGTCGCAACGGCAGGCCTCGGCGCGAGAATGACGAAGCCGAAAACCAGCATTTGAAAGAGCACTGGCCGTTGGTGCGAGAATCAGCAGGCAGAAGTCACCGACTGAAGACCGACGATCAGCCCTTTTTTGCTCCCGTGTCGACTTCCCATGGCTTCGGCTTCCGCTCCTTCAGGCGAGTCGACTTGCCGGTGCGTTCGCGAAGGTAGAACAGCTTTGCACGGCGGACCCGGCCATGACGCAGCACTTCAATCTTCGCGATTTTCGGCGTGTTGATGGGAAACGTGCGTTCGACTCCTTCGCCCGCGACGATGCGGCGAACGGTGAACATTTCGCTGGTGCCGTGGCCGCGGCGGGCAATCACCACGCCCGAAAACACCTGGATGCGTTCCTTATTGCCTTCCAGAATTCGCGTGTGAACATCGACGGTATCGCCGACGGCGAAGTTCAGTCGATCTTCTCTCAGGCTGGACTGCTCGGCAAGATCCAGAAGTTTGTGTCTCATGGTCAGGGTTTCCGTTTTTGGTTGCGAAGAGTTGGTTGCGAAGGGCTGATTGAAGTCCGGAAGAAGTCTCCCCACCGGGTTCGCCCCGGTGGATTCCTGTCTTTGCACGACTACTGAGTCATAGAAGGCAGGTCTGGAATCAGGGAAGACAGAAGTCGTGCAGAGACAGGGAGCCACCGAGGCAGGCCCGGCGGGGAATGGGTTGAGTGCATTGAGCGATCACTTGAGCAGATCTGACCGTCGTTCGGCCGTCCGTTTCAGGCTTTCTGAGTATTGCCATTGAGCGATCGCCTGGTGGTCACCGCTGAGCAGCACGTCCGGCACCGTCATGCCGCGGTACTCACGAGGGCGTGTGTATTGCGGGTGTTCCAGCAGACCGGATTTGCTAAACGAATCGTATCGACTGCTGGTTTCGTCACCGAGCACGTCCGGAACCAGACGAATCACGGCATCAATCAGCAGCATTGCGGGAACTTCTCCGCCGTTGCAGATAAAGTCCCCGGCGGAAATTTCCATCGGTTGCAGACCTTCGCGGATTCGTTCGTCGAATCCTTCGTAGCGTCCGCACAATATCACCAGCCGCGGTTCGACGGCCAGTTCTTCCACAAGCGACTGATTCAGGGTGCGTCCCTGAGGACTCATCATGATCAGCCGGCCGGGTTGACTTGCCTGAGCCTGCACGTGTTCGACACAGTCGAAAACGGGCTGACACATGATCAGCATTCCCGGTCCGCCTCCAAACGGCTTGTCATCGACATGGCGGTGTTTTCCCGGAGCAAACTCCCGGAAATTGTGCCGCTGCACGTCAACGAGCCCCCGATCGATGGCTTTCTTCAGCAGGCTTTGTTCCAGGTAGCTGTCGAACAGTTCCGGAAACAATGTCAGGACGTCGAAACGCATAACTCCGCAACCCGGCCTGCGGACCTGCGTCGCGCGGCTCGCCTGAAACTGTCGCCGTTACTCGCCGCCTTCGGCAGGAGCTTCTGCAGAGGCTTCCGCAGAGGCTTCAGCTTCCGGATCCGCTTTCGGTTCGGGCGGCTTCGGAGCCTGCATCGGCGGAGGAGCCGCAGCGACACCGAATTTCCCTTTTCTGACTTTCTGAATCAGCGCGTTGACCTTTTCCGAAGGCTGAGCACCAACGGACAGCCAGTAGTCGACGCGTTCCATGTTCAGACTGACTCGCCGGGACTTATCGGCGACGGACGTGTCGTAGAAACCGACTTCCTCGATCGCTTTGCCGTCACGCGCTCGCCTCTGATCCATAATGCAGATGCGGTAAAACGGGCGGTGCTTGCGCCCCATCTTCTTCATTCGAATTCGTACTGCCATTTCATCTCCTGAGATTGGTGAACGAGAACATCGTAGCTGAAGTCGCCGGAATTCAGACCCGCAGCGGACAAGGATCGGCTGAACTTTGGCGAGTCCGGCCAGGGTCGGCGAGTCCGCCTGCTGCTACTTTCGGCGATTCTTTTTCTTCTGCTTCTTAGCGTCTTTGCGCTGTTTTTTCTTCTTCTCTCGCAGCAGGTCCAGATCCTGCGGACCACGTTTACTGCGAGTCTTGCGTTCCTTCAGGCTGGCGTTCGGATTCAGCATGCCGCCGTCAGCCATCTGCTTCACGGCCTTCATGCGGTCCTTCATGCCCATCGACGACATGTCCTGCATCAGCTTGCCCATGGCCTGAAAGTCCTTGAGCAGCTTGTTGACGTCAGCCGGTTCGACACCGCTGCCACTGGCAATGCGATTGCGACGACTGCGGTCGATTCGGTCCGGATTGTGGCGTTCATCCAGCGTCATGGAATCGATAATGCCTTCGATTCGCCGCATATCGTCTTCGGGGTTCATATCGCCAAGCTGGTCGACCATCTTGTTCATGCCGGGAATCATCTTCATGATTTCCCGCATGGAACCGAGCTTCTTGATCTGCCGCATCTGCTTGCGGAAGTCGTCCAGCGTGAACTTGCCCTCCTGCATCTTCTGCTGCTGGGCCAGCATTTCTTCCTGATCGAATTCCTGCTGCGCCTTTTCCACCAGCGACAGCACGTCTCCCATGCCAAGAATCCGCCCCGCCATGCGGTCGGGATGAAATTCTTCCAGCCGATCCAGTTGTTCGCCGACGCCAATGAACTTGATGGGAACGCCGGTCACCGCTTTGACACTCAGGGCTGCTCCGCCACGAGTGTCGCCGTCGAGCTTTGTGAGAATCACCCCGTCCAGTTCCAGCGCTTCGTTAAAGGCCTTGGCGCTGTTGACGGCATCCTGACCGGTCATCGCGTCGCAGACGAACAGACACTGATCGGGACTCACGCGGTTGTCGATCCGCTTGAGTTCGTTCATCAGCTCTTCGTCGATGCCCAGCCGCCCGGCGGTGTCCAGAATTACCACCTGCGCCCCTGCGGCCCTGGCTGCCTGGACGCCGTTGCGGCAGACCTGAACCGGATCGCTCTTTGCCGGGTCTTCGGAATACACCGGACAGCCGACCTGCTGACCGATGACTTTGAGTTGTTCGATGGCGGCCGGACGCTGCAGGTCGGCCGCAACCAACATCGGTGAGTGGCCGGCTTCCTTCAGCTTCTTTGCCAGTTTGCCGCAGGTTGTCGTTTTGCCACTTCCCTGCAGCCCGCACATCATGATGATGCTGACGCCGTCTCGCCGGACAGCCAGCGAGTGATCGACGGGGCCCATCAGATCGATCAGGCCTTCGTGGACGATGCCAACGATCTGCTGATCGGGCCGCAACGATTTCAGGACTCGTTCGCCAACGGCCTCTTCGGTGACTTTGCGGACAAACTCCTGCGCAACGTCGTACGCGACGTCGGCTTCCAGCAGAGCCGTGCGGACCTGCTTCATCCCGTCGCGAATGTTGGCTTCCGTGATCTTTCCGGTTCCGCGGAAAGCCTGGAAAGCAGTGGCAAGACCTTGTGAAATCCCGTCGAACACGAATCTAAACCTGAACCTCAATCGAAACTTTGTACGAAATCGGGGTGCGGACCGGGCACGCATCGTTTGCCGCCGGAGACGCTGCGAGCTGGCGACTGCAAAGCGTCCTCAGACAACACGTTGCGCGATTTTTTTACGTCCGCAGAGCAGGCGAGGCCGAGCGCGCAACATGCCCCCCGCAAAAATCGAAGCGGGGATAATATCGTCGACGTAAATGCCTGACAAGCCGTCCGTTGCGTTTACCGCAGTGGTTTGGCAATCCCCTGTGGCTTCTCAGGCGGAGCCGAATCCCTTTATACTTGGCGAACACAATCCCACAGTGCTGATCCAGTCTGCTGTTTGTTCTTGCCCACTGCTTGTCCCATATGCCCGAGCGAATTGCCCGCCATGTCAGTCGCTGAACAGGACGCCGAAGCCCCGAAATTCGTGGTACGATATGGCTCGATGCGTCATTTAGGTGAGTTTTCGGCTCGCCGCAATCAGCCGCTGCGGCGAGGTGACGAAGTCATTGTGCGGTCTGAGCGCGGCGTCGAATGGGGGACGGTTCTGTGCGACGCAACCGTGGCGACTCGCGAGTACCTCGGCTCGAAGGCGGCGTCCGGACGAATTCTGCGAACCGTTTCCGACGAAGACCGCCGCTCGCGCGAAGAACTGGCGGATCGCGAAAAGACTTCGTTCCGTGAAGCTCAGCGGATGATCGACGAACGCCACATGCAGATGCAGCTCGTCGACATCGAACAGGTCTTCGGTGGCGAACGAATCGTCTTCTACTATCTGGCCGAGCAGCGGGTGGATTTTCGTGAACTGGTTAAAGGGATGGCCCGCGAGTTTAACACTCGCATCGAAATGCGCCAGATTGGCGTTCGCGACGAAGCGCGTCTGCTTGCCGATTACGGAGACTGCGGGAAACCGGTTTGCTGTAACACCCATCTGACAGAGATGCCACCGGTGTCGATGAAGATGGCGAAGCTGCAGAAGGCGACTTTGGATCCCAACAAGATCTCCGGACGCTGCGGACGCCTGAAATGCTGCCTGCGGTACGAATACGACACGTACGAGGCTCATCGGAAGGAACTGCCGAAGGTCGGAACGACCGTGGTGACAAAGGTCGGTCAGGGCCGGGTCGTGTCACAGGAGCTGTTGTCACGGAAACTGGTTGTCAGTTATGAAGACGGTCGGCGTCTGCTGACAGATGAATCGGATGTCGTCACAGTCGTTTCGCGCGGCAATCGCGGCAGTGAAAAAGAAAGCACGCTTCTTCCTGAGCAAAATCAGGATTAGACGCTTCAGTCCCGCCGGGTGCCGTTGTAGTATTTCATCAGGTGATGATTTCTCGCAACATTCGTTTCGATCAGGTGAGTCTGTCGCATGCCTATGGTTCGCAGGAAGACGCAGCGGCGCACGTACCATCCCAACGCGTATCAGTTTGTCTTTGCCGGACTGCGGTATGCTCAGGAACGCCTGGGCCGCGATCGCTCCGATTGCCATGCGGGCCACATCACGGGTCGCGAACTGCTGGACGGCGTGCGTGCATTGGGGCTGCAGCAGTACGGGCTGATGGCGATATCTGTATTCGCTGCCTGGGGAATTCATGGGACGGAAGACTTCGGCCGCATCGTTTTCGAACTGATCGAAGCCGGCGAAATGCGCAAGACAGACGACGATCAGCTTGCTGATTTCGTCGACGTCTACGACTTCCACACCGCCTTTGTCGAACAGTACAACATCGACACCAGTAAAGCTCTGAAGACGCGCTAACGCGTCGCGGGCTCTGTGTTGCGGCTTTGCGACAGCAAGCTGGTCGGGGGTCGCTGCCGCGTCCGGGCGTTTTTTTGGCACACGCGGCTCAGCAGGAGCTTCGCCCTCCCTGAGCCGCGGCCGCGTTGGGTGTCTTTTGGCACACGCGGACAATCGACAGTCCGAGGATCCAGTGCGGCGTATCGGTGGGACCATCCCGCCGCGACAATATCCGCAGTGCGAACGACTCACGCGGTGATTCAGACCGTGTCAAGGACGCGCGCCGATGGTCCTGCGAGGCCGTCGAGATTCGTTGCGGCGGCGATCAGCCCGTTGGTTGGCCCGGCCTTTGCGGCGTTTGTCGTCCCCGCGTCGGTGGACGCATCCTGCATCTCCGCTCCGAAGTCCAGCTTCATCTGGTGCGGGTCGCGGCAGCCGAGTTCCCGGAACAACAGACTGGGTTGAATGTCAGTGTTGTGCTGATACTTGCCGCCCGTGTATTCCGTCACGGCACCTTCCAGCGTGTGATAGAAAATCTGACACACCTGCACGCCGGGGTAAATTCGGACTGGCTGCACGGCAAACATTTCCAGCGTCCAGTAGCCGCAGAAGCCGACGTCGCCGAAGCCCGCCGTCACATGCACGAACAAGCCCAGCCGGCCGATGGATGAGCGTCCTTCCAGCATCGGTACAAAGTTGTGAGTCTCCGTGTGCTCAATCGTGCGGCCCAGGTAGAGCTGGCTGGGCTGCAGCACCAGACCTTCAGGCGGAATCGGCACGCGTCGAAAACGGCTGGGTTTGCGCATGTCCAGGACGATTTCTTCGTACACCAGAAGTTCGTCATGCAGCCGCAGGTTGTAGCTGTTGGGGTTCAGTTGATCTTCGTTGAACGGATCAATCTGAATGTTGGTTCCGAGCTGAGCCCGGATTTCGCTGCCGCTAAGAATCATGCTGAGCTGCCAAGTCGAAACCTGCGGTGTCAAAACCAGCCTGCCGCCGGCCACGTCCGACGATGCGCCGAAACGACTTCGGGAAGTTCGGCAGCGTAGAGACATTCGGTCGGTAGTTCAACCAGTCGGCAGCAGCCGGTTTGACATTCGCATTCGCCAGCGCCCGAGCCTAAACTGGGCGGGCTGTTTCGACGCGAGCGATGTGTGATGAGGACCACGAGGCGTGATCGCTGAGAATTCCGATACCTCTGCTGTGCGGTGGTTGCTGATCTGTCCGGCGGTCATGACATGCGCGGTCTGCTTTTGCGGCGGGTGCGGCGGTTCGGCGGATACGGCACCGGCCGGCAACGAAAACGGGAATGCCGCAGCCGCCGCGGCAACAGATCCCGCTTCCGACGATCCAACTGCTTCCCGTGCCGAAAACGGACAGCCGAACGAGCGGAATTCGTCTACCGCGGCACATGCCGCGGGTGCCGCCCACCGGCGTGATGAAGTCTGGACGGATGCCGACGGGAACCGCTATCTCGGTAACGTTCCTTACGACGTCTTCGCCGTTCATCCGTATGAAATCGCGGCGGACATGACTCCTGTGAACGGCGGCAGCCCCGGGACAGCCGTTCCAGGCGGCGGCGGCTCAGCGGCAGGGGCCACTGACGTGACTGCAACCGGAGCAGCGAGCGGAACCATTCCCGCAGCAAATCCGGCGACCGAGTCGACGGGGGCGCAACCCGCACCTGGCAGTTCCGGCTGGGACTCGCTGATCTCGCGCGATGTTCTGGAAGCAGAAGTGAAGGATATTCGCAACTTCATGACTCCCACACTGCAGTCGGTCGGCAACTTCCGGTCATCGATGGCCATGATTCCGCCGAAGGCCGCGACGCTGGCGGTTCTGGCGGAAGTGGCCAGTCAGCACCCGGAAAAAGTTTCCTGGCACGATGACGCCGGTTATTTGCGCGACCTCGCTCGCCAGATGAACGAATCGCCTCTGCAGCCTGGCGCGAGCGATCAGCGTCGGCTGCGTGATCTGTTCGCAGCGATTGCTGATACACTCAATCGGTCCCGACCAGCCGGGTTGTCTGAACCACCGGCCGGTCAGACATTTTCGGATGTCGCCGAAATGAGGCTGGTGATGAAACGCATGGAAGATGCCAATCGCCGACTCACAACGGAAGTCAGCAGCGAAGCCAGCCTGGGTCTGCAGCAGGACATGATTCAGCACGAAGCGGAACTGCTGCGAACGCTGACGAAAGTCGTGACCACTGACGGCTATGGTTATGCGGACGACTCCGACTTCAAGGCACACGCTCAGCGAATCATCGACGCAGCCAGCAGCATTACAGCGGCCACCAGCGCCACGAATTTTTCTGACTATCAACTGGCACTGACGCAGATCTCATCTGCGTGTCAGGCCTGTCATTCCGACTACAAGAACAACTGACATGCGATACAAGCAGATTTATCTGTCGCTGGCGGCAGTAATCACCTTTGCCGCGACCGGCGGATCTTTACAGGTGGGCGCAGACACGATTGTGATGAAGTCCGGCCAGAAGATCGTCGGGCAGGTGCTGAAGGTTCAGCCCGATGCCGTCTTCGTCGACATCGGAGTCGACATTGTGCGAATTCCCGTCGACAAAATTCAGGAACGCATCGGCGACGATCCGTCCGAACAGCCGGTCGCCGCGGAAACTCAGGGAGTCTACCGGACGGCGGACCTTCCCGAACGAACGGTCAAGGAACTGGTGGCGAGGTTTGGCGAGGGTGTGGTGCTGGTGCAGACTCCGGACGGTCTGGGATCGGGGTTCATTATCAATGATCGCGGCTACTGCGTGACGAATTATCACGTCGTGGAAGGTCAGACTCGCGTGGCCGTCACAATTTTCCATCGCGGCGAAGGCGGTGACTTTGAACGAGTCGCGATTCGCGATGTGAAGATTCTCGCGCTGAATCCGCACTTCGATCTCGCGCTGCTGGAACTTCCCAAACAGGAAGGTCTGGATTTCCGGCCGGTGTATATCGCCGACGACGATTCTCTGCTGGAAGGCGATACCGTGTTCGGCATCGGCAGTCCGCTGGGACTCGAACGCAGCGTTTCCGAAGGCATCGTCAGCAGCCGGAACCGCAACATGGAAGGCATCGTGTATATTCAGACGACGGCTCAGGTGAATCCCGGCAACAGCGGTGGGCCGCTGTTCAATTCGAAGGGTGAAGTTGTCGGCGTCATCAACATGAAGCTGACGTTTGGCGAGGGTCTGGGCTTCGCCATTCCCGTTGCATACCTGAAGCATTTCCTGAACAACCGCGATGCGTTTGCCTTTGATCGCACGAATCCCAACACAGGTTACCACTACCTGAATCCGCCGCGGCGAGTGAATCCGAAGCAGCCGTATGAAGTCCTGCAATCGACATCCGCCCCAGGCAAGGCAGCGAAAGACGACTCGGGTGCCGCTGAAGGAAAATCGGGACAATGACGTTAGCACAGCCGCTCTCAGGAAAGTCGTTTCTGGCGTTCGTTGGCGATGACTACGAAGATCTGGAACTGTGGTACCCGAAGCTGCGGCTGATCGAAGCCGGAGCCTCCTTCGTGACGGCCGGCCAGTCCGCCAGCACGAAGTATCTCGGCAAGCACGGATATCCCTGCGTGTCGGACATTGCGATCGACGGCATCAGCACCTCAGACTTCGATGGCCTGATCTGCGCCGGCGGCTGGATGCCCGACAAGCTGCGCCGAGATCTCGAAGTTCTGAGAATTACCCGCGAATTCGCCGAAGCAGGCAAGCTTGTCGCGGCGATTTGTCACGGCGGCTGGATTCCGATTTCCGCCGGCGTGTATCACAACGTAAAGGTCACCGGTTCTCCGGGAATCAAGGATGACCTGATCAACGCCGGAGCACTCTGGGAAGACGCGCCGGTGGTGGTGGACCAGAACTTCGTCAGCAGCCGACGCCCCGACGATCTTCCCGAGTTCTGCCGGGCCATTCTTGAGTTCTACCATGTCTGACAATTTCGACCTGCCCGTTCCCGCCGATCGTGATGACTCGCCTGCCACGGTGCCGGATCCCTGGTACAAGGACGGCCTGCAGTTTACCTGCACGCAGTGCGGAGACTGCTGCACGGGTGCACCGGGAGTCGTCTGGGTGACTGACGAAGAACTGCAGGAAATCGCCGACTACCTGGACAAGCCCATCGGTGAGATTCGTCTGTTTCACACACGCCAGGTGCGCGGGCGAGTGTCGCTGAACGAATATCAGAACGGTGACTGCACGTTCTTCGATCCGGCAAAACGGCATTGCAAAGTCTATCCCGTGCGCCCGGCGCAATGCCGCACGTGGCCGTTCTGGAAGTCGAATATCGTCAGCGAAGAGAAGTGGCAGAAGACGTGCGAATACTGCCCTGGTTCCGGTCAGGGAAACTTCTTCAGCCTGGAAGAAGTTGAAGAACGAGCCGCCCGGGTCGACATCTGACCTGCGGCGGTAATTCGATCGCTACGACTTCCCGGTGCAGTAGTCAACGACGGAATCCATGTCCTTCTCAACCTGCTTCGCCACCATCCCGCGAATCAACGGATTAAGAATCTTTGCCAGCAGCTTGTAGGCTCGCGCTTCCATCGTCATGACCAGTTCGACGTGCCCATTGACAGCCTGAACCGTGAACAGCGTGTCCCAGACCGTGCCGCCGGCGTCAGCAACCATTCGAATTCTTTCGTTTAGGACGTATTCGGTAACTTCCAGTTCCGTGGCATGCTCCCTGCCGTTCATGACGCGAGTTTCACGGAAACGCGTGCCCATACCGGCGTGCTGATCGGTCAGGAATTCGACCTTCGTAATGTGAGGCACGGCTTGAGAAAACTCGCCGATCTCAGCAACGGTTCGAAAGACCTTCTCGACCGACGAATCGGTCATTCGCGTTACGGATATTGACTTCATCGGACTTATCCGGAATTCTCGAAGTTTTGTGTCGCGTTTCCTCTTAGTCGGCGAGTTCCCCTTTGCCGTCCGCTGCACTCGCATCGGAGGCTCTGTCTTGAGAGGAACACAGTCATGGCGACAGTATACGATACGAAGATCACGATTGATGGCTCGATCGCCAACGCTCAGACTGCAGCGCCGCCGATGCCGTCAGCCTTCGCACTCAGCGTGCCGACGTCATGGAATGCCGCGAAATACGAAGGCGTCATCGTTGCGAATCTCGATTCGCTTAAAACGTCCGTCGCGGGTAACGCGGTACTCACGCAATTCAAGCGAAAGCTGATGATTCGACCGTGGATCTGGACACCCGCCAACGCGGCCGCAATTCCCACGGCGCTGGCGGACGCCGTCGACGATGACGACTCGACGTGCGGCATCGCGGGTACCGGGCATGGTTCTGATTCCACCGTCTGGATCACGCCGAAAAACCGCAAGATCCCGGACGCCACACTGCTGCACGAAAGCGTCCACGCCTTTCGGCACATGGAGGGTGCAAAGACCTGCCGCAAGTACGGAGCAAGTTTCGACAAGGAAGAAGAATACTTCGCAATCCTGATCACCAATGTATTCATGTCGGAAAAGAAGCGCAAGCTGATCCGCATCGATCACAAGGGCAATTCCTGGGTCCACAACAAATCTCCGTGGGACCAGTTCCTGGTTGACCCGTTTCTGATCGCGACATTCGAAATGCAGCATTCGTCGCTGTCGATGGCTGTGGGTAAGGCAAAGGATGCGGAATTCAATCCGTTCAGCCCGCAGTTCTCCGACCGGATGCGCGTGCGGTGACCGTTCACGCCCTGGCTACGTGATCTTCCTGTCCAGCGGCCAGTTCTCCGACAGACACACTTTCGGCGTGAACATCGCGAAGCAGCCGATCAGCAGCAGCAACATGCGGGAACCAATCGGCGGCTTTCCGGTTTCGGCAACGCCTTTCAGCGTCTTCACGATAAAGGGGCCCCCCTGAGCCATCTGCTTTTCGGTTTTCGTACCCTTGGTGATCTCCTCGGAGATCAGCGTGTATTCCGTGCCACCTTCGACTTCCTTCAGAATGTGAGTGACCTTGCAGACGGGATCGTCGAAGTTGGTGAACTTGAACGTCATTGAGTAGCGGAACGGAGGATCCAGTTCCAGGACCTCGCCGACGACACCTGTGTACCTGCCGTCCGGAGATCTCATGCGCACCGGTGCTCCCGGAGCCAGTGACGTCGTGTGCAGCACGCTGTTGAAGAAGAACGGCTGCAGTTCGCCGGACTGCGTCAGCGTGTCCCAGACTTTCTGAATTGGAGCGTTGATGACAATTCGATTCACCAGCTTTGTCGTTTCAGCCATTGGTCGTTTCACCTCGCGGATTCTGTTCGGATTGGAACTTCAGATCCGTCACCTGGCTCGCCCAGAACGAGCTGTACTCCGTTGTCCACCGGTCATAAATCATCTGGATCGGAGCCGCGTTGAAATACAGCTCCCGCGATCGGCCCTGCTTTTCGGAGACGATCAGTTGAGCCGCTTCCAGCACGTTCAAATGCTTCATCACCGCAATGCGGCTGATCGCGAAGTACTTGCAGACGTCGTTCACGTTGCAGCCCGGCATCGATCGGATCAGGTCCAGAATCTTTCGCCGGGAAGCACTCGACAGCGCCTGAAATACCGTGTCCATTGAGTCCGGTTTCATAAGTAACCAAAAGGTTACATATTCGTCACGGAGGCATCAAGTCTGTTTGCAGGTCCGCCGATGGTTTTTTCCCGGCTGCTGCCGAAGTAAAATTCGCGTCAACATCCCCTGCCGCAGAAGGAACCCCTGTGATGTCGCATCGCATTGCCCGGACCGCTGCTGTCCTGCTGTTATTTCCGCTCCTGCTTGTTGCGTCCTCCGTTGGCGAGGACAAGCTGGCTGCGCAGCGATCGCCGGTTCCGGAAGGCATCAACGACAACTTTCTGAATCCGGATCTGGACCCGGAAGAATGGCTGCAGCGGTTTGAAGTCGAAAGCCGCGAAGTCTTCGCCGGGCGGGAGTCGATTCTGAAGGCGGTGAATCTGCAGCCGGGGATGAGCATTGCCGACGTCGGCAGCGGCACCGGTCTGTACATCGGGCCGTTTTCGAATTCTGTCGGGGAGGAAGGGCGAGTCTTCGCGATCGACATTTCGCCGAAGTTCATCGATCACATTCAGCGGCGCATCAAGGCCGATGAGCTGCACAACGTTCAGCCGGTGCTGAGCAACGAGCGGTCGATCACTCTGGAAGAAGGCGTGGTGGATCGCGTCTTCATTTGCGATACGTACCATCACTTCGAATATCACAAGGACATGCTGGCATCGATCCGGTCGGCGCTGAATCCGGGCGGTGAACTGATTCTGGTGGAATTTGACCGCATCCCGGGGAAGTCGCGGGAATGGCTGCTGACTCACGTGCGAGCGGACAAGGCGACGTTTCGCGGGGAAATCGAAGCCGCCGGGTTTGAGTTCATCGAAGAAGTTTCGGTGCCACAATTCGAAGAAAACTACCTGCTGCGGTTTCGAAAGCCGACTGAGTGAGTCCGTCTGATGCCGGCAAACCGTATGGCCTGTCGACGCTGACTCTGCTGGTCATCGCCAGCATGATCGGTGCCGGCGTGTTCACGACGTCGGGCTACACGCTGGGTGCGGTGGGTTCGCCGACTCGCGTGATGGTGTGCTGGCTGATCGGTGGCGGCATCGCAATGTGCGGAGCGGTCGCGTACGGTCGGCTGGCTCGGCTGATGCCCGAATCCGGCGGCGAGTATCTGTACCTGACTCGCAACGTTCACCCGATGGCCGGATTTCTGGCCGGGTGGGTCTCGCTGACGGCTGGCTTCAGCGGAGCCATCGCAACGGCTGCCGTCGCTTTTGAAAGCTATGCGGTTCCCGACGCTGTGCGTCCGACGTGGCTGCCGAATGACGTCGTTGCGATGGCTTTGGTGATCATCTGCGGGCTGGCGCACGCTCTGCACGTTCGCGCGGGAGCGATCCTGCAGAACACGGTTGTCGCCGTGAAGCTGGCGGCACTCGGAATCTTCCTCGCAGTGGTTGCCGCGAAGCTGCCGACTCACCACTGGCACGTCGCTCCCGTCGCCGATGCGCCGGTTGCGTGGTGGGACGTGACAACGGCGATGGCCACTTCCGTCGTCTGGATTTCGCTCAGCTACGCCGGATTCAATGCCGCCATCTACGTTGCGTCGGAATCCGTGGCGGCCGGCAGGCGCGTCCCGCAGGCTCTGCTGCTGGGAACAGCGCTGGTCACGGTGCTGTACCTGGTACTGAACCTGAGTTTTGTCACATCCGCGCCGGCCGCGGAGCTGACATGGCAGGAAGACGTTGCCGCGATTTCCGCGCGCAGCCTGGGAGGGCGAGGACTCGAACTGCTGATGCGGACGGCGATCGCCTTCGGCTTGTTTTCGTCCGTGTCGGGAATGATTATGGCCGGGCCGCGAGTGTACGCTCAGATGGCAGTCGACGGCGTCTTTCCGCAGATGTTCCGGATCGATCGGCACGGACCGGGGCGTTCCGTCATTCTGCAGACGGTGCTGGCCTGCGGGCTGATTCTGCTGCAGAGAATTCTGGTCGTTGAAGGAGTGCTGGAAAGTTCGCTGCTGGGATTGCTGATCTATCTGGGAACGACTCTGTCGCTGACCTCCGCCGGCTGCGTGGCGACTCTGTTTCTGAAACGCGTGCGGCGGCAGATTTCCGGCGACACGTCATTGCTTCAGTGGATCGCCGCGGCGATTTACGTCGCGGCAACGGCAACGTCGATCATCCTGCTGATGCTCAGCCATCAGGAAGAAGGCACGCCGCAGGGAATCTGGCACCTGACCGGCACCGCCGCGACCTTCGCCACCGGCCTGGTAGCGTGGGCCGTGTTTCGGAAGACGTCGACAACGGAGTGAATCGCCTGAGTAAATCGCCGACGTCGCCGGAGTGCCTTGTCAACCTGGTCTTCAGGTTCGTCATTCCCGCGCAGAGTGCTGCCCTCGCGAAGGCGGGGGCAGGAATCCAGTGCCGCGATCTGGATTCCCGCCTTCGCGGGAATGACGTGGCGTTCGGTTTCCCGCCTTCGCGGGAATGACGTGGTGTTCGGTTTCCCGCCTTCGCCCCCGCCCCCGCCCAGGAATTCCCGATCCGCAGCGAACTGTCTTGCAGTGGGGCGCGACACCTCCTCTGGTTACAATCCCGGCAATCGTCCTCCACTGAACGTCCTCCACTGAACAGGTGAACGATGTTCGACACCGTGACACCCGCAGGAAACCCGGCGGATACAGCCATCGTGCCCAAGACCTATTGTTCCGGATGCAATGAAGCGTTTGCGGCAGGCAGGACCACCTGTCCGCGCTGCGGCATGGCACTCGCCGACCGGCCGCTGTGGACTCAGGATACAGAGCTGGCCTCGGCAGACACGGCGGGGCGGGAAACCGCCGCGGAACAGGACACCCTCACGACGGATGCGGATCTGCTCGACGGGCAATTGCTGCACATTTACCGCTGCGACCGGCTGCTGGGACGCGGTGGCATGGGAGTCGTCTATCTGGCTCACAATGAAGCTCTGCACCGCCACTGCGCGCTCAAAGTTCTGTCTCCGCGAAAGGTGTCCCGCGACATCGACTACGTCACACGTTTCCAGAACGAGGGGCGAGCCGCGGCGGCTCTGGTGCATCCCAACATCGTGACGGCTCATGCAACCGGCCGGGCAGGAGAACATCATTTTCTGGAAATGGAGTACGTCGCCGGACAGTCGCTGCAGAAAGCCATTCGCGATTCGCAGGGAATGGGGCCGATTCGTTCCACAGCCATGTCCGTTGGCATCGCAGAAGGACTCGCGGCCGCTCACCGGCTGGGCATTATTCATCGTGATCTGAAGCCGGACAACGTGCTGGTGACTCCTGCAGGCCTGCCGAAGATTGCCGACTTCGGCCTTGCCAAACGCATTGTCGCCAGCGAGCTGAAGGAAACCCGCCTGGCGGGAACTCCGCTGTTTATGGCTCCGGAGCTGTTCGAAGGTGCCGACGCGTCACCGGCCAGTGACGTCTATGCCCTGGGTGTCTGCTACTACCTGATGCTGACCGGCCACTATCCGTTCGAAGGCGCAACGATCAATCTGCTGATGAACGCGATCATGGCCGGAAGCTACAAGGGAGTCCGCCGCCACAATCCCGATATCCCGCTGGACGTTGCTGAATGCGTCAGTCTGATGCTGTCGCGAAGTCCGCAGAACCGGCCTGTCGACGGAGCTGCCGCGTCGCAGTTGCTGCAGGCCGTGCTGGGATCAGTGCGTGACCTTGACGCGCTGATGCTCGATGCGTTCAACGATCTGCCGAACATCCGCGCGACGGCGGCGGGAAAAATGTTCCAGGTCATCGTAAAGCTGTCCGGCGGTCGAACTCAGACGGTGTACGTCGAAAACAGCGATCACCGGGCCAGCGAACGCCTGTTGCTGATTTACAGCGTCTGCTGCGACGCGAAACCGGATTTCTATGAAGCGGCGCTGCGGCTGAATTCTGAGGTTCTGCACGGAGCACTGTCCGTTCGCGACATCGACGGCAGACCGTCGTTTGTGATGGTCGACACGTTTCCGCGAGCGACCGTGACGGCGACCGAAATCCGTTGCAGCGTCATCGAAGTCGCCTGTCGAGCCGACAGCATCGAACGCCTGCTGACCGGCAACGACGTGAACTGAACCCCGTGTGGTGTTCACTCGCTTCAGGGCTCAACCGTGAAACGCTGCACCTTGAAGCTCTGCCTGCGGAAACGCAACGCACTCTGCTGAGCCGCTGCCGCAGCGGACATCCCGTGGTGTACGCAGCTCAGCGGGAGCCTCGCCCTCCCGAAAAAGCGGCTCCCGAAAATTTTTCTGACCGACAAGGACCTTTCGCGTGGCAAACATTCCCTGTGTTGTGACAGCGGCTTTGAAATGGGGATTCGAGGTGCTGCAGTACCGGCGTGGCAGTTCTGAGCTACAATCGGCTCACTATGAAAATTGGCATTCTGTCTGACATCCACGACAACGTTGACAACCTGCGCCATGCGATCCGGCTGCTGAATTCGCTGGAATGCCGTGTCGTCCTGATTGCCGGCGATTTCGTATCGCCGCTGGTCGTGCCGTCGCTCAGAAGGCTGAACGGCACGGTGATCGCCTGTTTCGGAGACAACGACGGCAACCAGACGGGAATTGCCGGGGGCATGAAGATCGTCGGCACACTGGGGTACGCTCCGATGTGTTACCGCACGGATGACGGAGTGAAAATTCTGATGGCTCACCAGCTTCAGGACGTGCGCGAGTGGATCGACGGGGCGGACGTCATCGTGTTTGCTCACACGCATCGCGCCAGCATCGCTACGGACGCGAAGGGCCGGCTGTTCATTAACCCCGGTGAAGTGGGCGGCTGGATGTTTCGCAAACCGTCGATCGCGCTTTTGGAAACGACAACCCGTCAGGCGAAAATTCTATTGCTTCCCGAAATGCCGCCTCCCGTGTATCTGGAAGGATAGCGGCTCTCGGCGCACCAGTCGGCACCGGCCCTCGCATGGCCACGGCCGGTCGCAGAAGCCAGCGACTGCACCTGCGAGCGATTTCCACAAAAATATGCGGCGGAGCAATTGCTGCCGCGGAGGATTCGTCGGCGGCGTGTTAAGACTCTGCGAGCACGCGAGTTGTGCGGACCATTGCAAAAGCGCCCGGCATGACTCACGATTCCTGCTCGCCGCCGGCTGGCCGTTCAATGTCGGGCTTTCAGGCTGCACACTCCCTTCCCCCGACAGGGCGAACTGCATATGCATCCCGCACTCAATCGCAACCTGTATCTGGTCAAAGAACATGTTGGCATGTTCAAGGCGGCCAACAACTTTGATGTCTTCGATCCGGAAACCGGTGAGGAGATCATTCACTGCCGCGAAGAGCGGCTGGGGATGCTTACGAAGGTGCTGCGGTTCACCGACTGGAAAACGCTGACGCCGTTTCATGTGGATCTGCGCACGGTGTCCGGCGAACCGATCCTCAGTGTCCGGCGCGGCGTATCATTGTTTCTGTCGGCCGTCGACGTACTGGACAGCGACGACGATCGCATTGGCGGATTCAAGCAGAAGCTGTTTTCAATCGGCGGGGCGTTTCGCGTCCTGGGACCCGATGACCGCGAACTCTGTCTGCTGCAGGGCAAGTGGACAGGCTGGAACTTCAAGTTCAAAGCGGGTGACCGTGAATTGGCCAGCGTGTCCAAGAAGTGGGCTGGGCTTGGACGGGAACTGTTCACGTCGGCTGACAACTACATCCTGCAGATTTCCGATGAAGTGCCGCCGGACAACCCGATCCGCGGACTCATCATGGCCGCGGTGATGTGCATCGACATGGTGCTGAAGGAACGATGACGGGGAGGAGATTTGAGATTTGTGATCTGAGATCTGTGATCTGAGATCTTCTACACAGCTCCGCAGGTCGGACGCTCATGGGCTAAGCGGCGTGGCGGCGCTTCTTCTTGCTTTTGCGAGTCTGCTTTGGTTGCGTCCGAGCTTCGTCGGCAACTGTGACGGGTGCGGCTTCTGGTGGTGTTGCGATTCTTGCTGGTGTTGCGATTCTTGCTGGTGCCCCGGATTTCACAACAGCTTTCGCCTTCGCGGCGGACGCGGCCGGAGCTGGCGACGCCGCGGCACTGACGTTTGACACTTCGACACCGGGCTTTGGCACTGCGTCGGGCTTCGCTTCAGTCGTCGCAACAGGCCTCGCTTCAGTCGTCGCAACAGGCTTCGCTTCCGGCGTTGCGGCGATCCGGGGAATCCGCGTCGCGACATCTTCCTGCTCAACAGTTGGCGCGTTTGTAGAAGTCGGCTTCTGCGCGGAATCCTGCGTCGTCGACTCGATTGCTGCAGGCAGGGCGGATTCTTTTCTCGGTTTCGCGGCGGCGATGGGCGGATCGTTGCTGACGTACAGCACGAAGCGAACATGCAACAGCATTCCCGCCAGCACCGACGTCGCTGACGCCAGCATGACTGTCGTCAGCAGATCCTGAGAAACCGGCAGGTCAATTGTTGACGCCCGGAGTGCGTACTTCGCAAGGCAAAGGAAGATGCCCAGGCAGAAAAACGCCTGTGACCATCGGCAGCGGCTCATATCCGGCACCGTTCGGCCGACCACCAGACTTGCGATCGCCAGCAGCGGCACGAGCACCAGCGTTCCGCGAGCCGCCGTGACTCCGCCGATCAGCGGCTTCGCGGCTTCGGCAACCAGCACTGGCAGCGTGTGCTGGATGTTCGTCAGCACAACAACACCCGCAGCCATCAACAGGATGCTCAGCCACGTCCACCAGCGATAGCGACCGTTGAAATCAACCGCGCTGCGCGAACGGATCCAGCCGATCAGCATCGCCAGTTGTCCGGACACCAGCAGAAAGATTCCGGCCACGCCGTCGCGCAGGTGCGGAGTCGCTTCGGCAGTCGCGACAAAGTTTGCGGCGAACGCTCGTTCCAGCAGGACGGCGCAGACGGCTGCCGCGACGGCGGACGTCACCAGCAGACTGAGCTTCCACAGGCGGCGGGGAATCAGACGCGGCAGCAGTTCATCTGCAGGCACAGCGCACAGGCTGGCACCGGAATCTTCGGTGTCGTCGTCCGTAACGTGCACGTCGCCGCCGAATTCCGCGAGCAGTTCGATGTCATCCGACGCCAGTCTGCGACGACGGCGTGAGGCGTGCTGGCCGGATCCGGCGAATGCGATCATGAAGACTGCCCGGTGTCAGGCAGAACGACCTGCTCGCGCAGATTCTGCCGGTTCAAGGAAACAGGAGGGAGCGTCTTCGATCATCGTCACAGGTCACGAGGTTCGTCCAGCCTGCGCGCAGCATCCGCGATTGCCGCGCTGGCTTCACCAGCTTCACGCGACACTCGCCGCCTTGCGCGGAGGCGCGACGGCCTGTTCCGTATCAGCGAGTGAGTCCGGGCATTTTTTCTGCAGCACCTGTCGCGCTCCGGTGGCGTCAGTCTCGGCGAGACCTGGCGGAAAACCACATCACCACCCGTCCTTGAGACACCACGTTTCATCGCTTGAACTGCGCACCTTCGGTCGTATACTCCCCGCACGGATGGGGGCGACCGGCTGCGGGACGGATTCTCTGCATCATAGCCGTCGCCCGTCCTCACCTTCGACGAACGACGATTGCCGTCGCGTCTGACCAACACCATCGCGTCTGACCAACACCATCGCGAATCACGAACCCTGTATCGAGGTATGTAATGACTGTGAAAATCGGCCAGCCGGCTCCTGGCCTGGACCTGAACCTGCGAATTTACGATCGCACCAAAGACGGCAGCGATGACCAGTTCAAGGACGTCAAACTTTCCGACTACAAGGGCAAGTGGGTTTGCCTGTTTTTCTATCCGCTGGACTTCACCTTTGTCTGTCCAACAGAAATCGTCGCGTTCAATAAAGGACTGGGCGAATTCGAAGATCGCGACACCGTTGTTCTGACGGCCAGCACCGATAGCGTGTTTTCGCACAAAGGCTGGTGCGATGCTCACGAAGATCTGGGACAGTTGAAGTACCCGATGATCGGCGACGTGAATCATGAACTGTCCAAGGTTTATGACGTTCTGGACATCGACAAGGGCATCGCCTACCGCGGTGTGTATTTGATCGACCCGACCGGCGTGCTGCGCTGGATGGCGGTTCACGATCTGGGTGTCGGCCGCAACGTCGACGAGGTGCTGCGAGTTCTGGATGCTCTGCAGACCGACAAGCTGTGTCCGTGCAACTGGAAGCCGGGTCAGGACACGCTGAACTGAGGTTCGGCTGACGTATTTCGCAAACGGATAAGGCCCGGCTCAGAAATGACGCCGGGCCATTTGCATTCCGGGCGGCACCGCTGCGGAAGTTCACCGCTGCGGAAGTTCACCGCTGCGGAAGTTCACCGCTGCGGAAGTTCACCGCGTCGGCATTGAGATGTCGCGCGCGACATCGTGGTGCGACGGGATCGGATTGCCGTCGCACTTCCGGGGGGCCGCGGATGAGTGGCCGTTCAGCGAATCACAGGGCTCGGTCGATTTCCTTCAGGACGTCGCGAGTCAGTTCCTTCGCACGGATTTTGTCGACAACGTCCTGCATTCCTTCGACTGTCCGTTCGACGAACCCCAGAGCCGCCTCGTTGGGAAACCGCTTCACCAGAAATTTCGCGGCATCGGGTGACTTGGTGTGCGTCACGATGAAACGCAGATCGGCTTCTGTCAGTTCTTCCGCGGGCAGCTTCAACGCCAGTCTTGTGGCAGCGTCCTGAGCTTTCGGAACGTGTTGAATCAGATCCTTCAGTTCCGCCACTGTCAGCTTGCGGGACAGCAGCGTCTTGGCTGCCGCACTGGAAAGCAGCGGCACGAAACGGGCAAGGTACAGCAGATCCTTGTTGTCCGGTCCGGGGCGGCTGTTGCCGAGCCGTTCCCACAGTTCGCGCGCCTTGTCTTTCCTGGAATCGACGGGCTTCGCATCCGCTTTACCTTCTGCCGCAGCACCATTTTCCGCCATGAGTCGTCCTTCTGTTGCAATCAGGCCGCATGCCATCCGGCCGGGCTGAAGAATTCTGTTCAAACGTGTCGCCACCGCAAATTCTGTTCGTCGGGTTAGTGTAGCTTAAAGGACTTTCGTGAAAGTTGCAGTCTGCGGTGTGGCGCGGGCATGACAGCGGCACGCTGGGACTGATGCAGGCCGGTCATCGCGGCAATCTGTGCGTCTGGAATCCGTGCGAGACGGATCTGCCGATTGACAGACGAACTCTGTGCTGTCATCAATCGTTGTCGGTGAGTTGCTGCTGAACGAATTCTGTCGCGAGTTTCCCGATGTCCTGGCGAAGTCAAAGCCCTGCGAAACAAGTCATCTGGCCGACGCTGCTGATCGTCGCCGTACTGTCCCTTGATGCGTTCGCGCAGCCGCCACGCAACACGCGAGCGGCGTCGGCGGATCGTCTCGACATGCTGCGTCGCTTTGTCGAAGAATGCGTGAGTGTGACTCCTGGCGACGGACAGTTCCCTGATTTGCAGATTCGTGGCGCACCTGCGGCGCCGTTTCGGATTGCCAGGTACGAAACGACTCAGGAGCTTTACCAGGCGATCACCGGCACAAACCCCAGCCGGTGGAAGGGGCCGCGAAATTCTGTGGAAACAGTCAACTGGCTGGACGCGACCGCATTCTGCCGCCAACTGACAATCGCGTTGCGAACCGAAAAGCTGATCAGTGAGGACGATGTTGTGCGGCTTCCCGATTCGGCCGAATGGGAATACTGCTGCCGTGCCGGAAGCGAAACGCTGTACAGCTTCGGCGATGATGTGATCGCCGACGACGGAACATCGCTCCTTGACGAATTTGCATGGCACACCGGCAACGCGGCCGGCAACGATCCTGCCGTCGGCGTTCTGAAGCCGAACTCCTGGGGACTCTATGACGTCCACGGCTATCTTTGGGAACTCACGTCGGATCGGTGGAGCCTGACAGCCGGCACGAACGAGCAGTCTGTCGGCGGTTCCACATCTGCAACGGAGGTTCGCCGGACCGATTCGCCCGGTGAACCTTTGCGGACGATGCATGGTGGGTCGTGGCGGGATGAGTATCGTCTGTTGAAATCGTCATCGAAGCTGCCGGTTCCCGAATATGCTTCGAGCGATGCGATCGGATTTCGTTGCGTGATTGCAAAGAAGGCTCTTGAAAAGGATGCCACCAGGCGCTAGCGAACGTGCTGGCGTTTGGATATGCTCTTTTTTGCGGACTTTCATGGTGAATCGATCAGTGTTACCTGGGTACGTGTCGCAACACGCGGCCGCCGGCGAACTCTGATCAGGATGGCAGAATAATGACAACCGAAGAACAGCGTCCCCAGGACGCGCAGCAACCGTCGGCCGCAGCGGCCGAAACAGAGAACTCCCGGCAGTCAGCGCCCGAACAGACGTTCGTGTTTTCAACGACTCAACCGGCCGTTGACGAGCCACCGGCAGCGTCACCAGAACCAGTTCCTCCGGCCGCTGATGCGCCGGCTGAGCCTGCTGCTGCTGAGCCAGTGTCGGTCGTTTCTGAAGCATCAGAGGTCGTGGCTGAATCTGCACCGGTCGCTGCTGAGCAGCCCGCGCCGATGGCCGGGGCGTCGCCGATCGCTGATGCTCCTTCGGCGGAGGCTTCTGCACCTGGCACCGCGGCAACTGCCGATGCCGTCGACCCGGTGACGGCGGCACTGCAAACGTCGATCAACACCGCCGACGCGGGGACTGCCGGACGACCGTCAGACCGCCTGCGAGAAAAGCTCGGTTCGCGCGGCGACGAGGTTGCTCGCGCCAGTGACATTGCGCGCGGCAGTGAAGACGTTAAGGCGCTGCGCCCGGAAACTCCCGCCTACGAAGGTCCGATCGACATCCCGGCCGTCGATGACCTGGACGCGTCGATCGAAGAACAGATCAAAGCGGCGATCGCCGACGGCACGGACCTCGCAGCTGCAGCAGTCGGGCCGGATGTCCCGGCAGAGCTTCAGGGTATTGTCGCCGGCGCATCTCCGGCCGATGCAGCGGCGGGGGCAACCGATGCGGAAGTGGGCATTGGGTCGAAGATCAAAGGCATCGTGCAGCAGATTCATCACGACGACGTCTTCCTGGAAGCCGGCCTGCGCAGCAGCCTGGTCGTTTCGCTGAAACAGTTTCCGGACAACAAGCCGCCCACCGTCGGCGATGAAGTGGAAGTGATCGTTGACTCAATCGACGGGGACAGTCTGCTGCGAGCGCGTCTGCCGCGGGCGAAGCACAAAGCCAGCGGCGACTGGGCCGCGCTGGCGGCCGGGCAGGTTGTCGACTGTTTCGTGACGGGAATCAACAAAGGTGGTCTGCAGGTGACCGTCAGCAACCTGAAGGGGTTCCTTCCGGCAAGTCAGGTTGATGTCGGTTACGTCAGCAATCTGGAAGGTTTCGTCGGCCAGAAGCTGACGGTTCAGGTCACGGAAGTGCATGCCCGCAAACGCAACCTGGTCGTCAGTCGGCGAGTCCTGCTGGAGGCGGAACGTGCGGAAGCCGAGGGCGAATTCTGGAAGACGCTGGAACTCGGTCAGGAAATGGACGGCACAGTCAAGACGATCAAGAATTACGGAGCTTTCGTGAATCTGGGAGCCATCGATGGCTTTCTGCACATCGGGGAGATGTCCTGGTCACGCATCAATCATCCGGGTGACGTGCTGAAGGAAGGTCAGCAGGTTCAGGTCAAGATTCTGAAGATCGATCCGGAGAAGAAACGCGTCAGCCTGGGCATGAAGCAATTGGTGCAGAATCCATGGCAGAGTGCTTCCGAAAAGTACGCTTCCGAGCGCATCGTGTCCGGCCGAGTCAGCCGGGTGGCAGACTTCGGTGCCTTCGTCGAACTGGAGCCGGGTATCGAGGGACTTGTGCATATCAGTGAACTGGCCTGGCGGCGCGTTGGCAGCGTCAAGGAAGTCCTGTCAGAGGGCGAAACCCGCGAGTTCAAGGTCATGGAAGTCGACACGAAGCGCAAACGCGTGTCACTGTCACTGAAGGCACTTGAACAACGTCCTGAATCCGACAGGCCCGCACCGGTTGACGAACCGGAACCGGAAGCCGTTCGACGCAGACCGGCTCCGGATCTGCGAGGTGGCATGGGCGGCCAGACCAAAGGCAGCGGTCTGTTCGGCAATCCATCTGACTTTTCCTGAAACCCGGCTGCCAACAGTGTTCCCGTGGATGTCCTGACGCTATCCGATTTCGAACTTCTGGAAGAACTGTCCGCCAACGAGCGGTGGA
>CAZHET010000002.1:35458-44368 GCA_964531585.1 uncultured Planctomycetaceae bacterium
GCTTCGTGGTCGCCATCCGGATTCGACGTGCGATGTCCGTGTCACGGTATTCAGCCGCGAGCTGTCGGACATCCCGCAGTTTCGGGCGGCCTTTCGCAAGGACCGCACCCAGCTTGAGAATCTGCATCACGACACGATTCTGCAGTATCTGGGTTCCGGAGAAGCCGACGGTTGTTTGTTCTGTTTCACCAAGTATCCCGGCGGGCTCACGCTGCAGGAACGGCTCGATCAGGGCCAACAGTTCACCTGGGACGAAGTTGCGGATCTCGGCTGGCAGATTGCCTCTGCGCTGCAGTTTGCTCACAACGTGGGAATCAGCCACGCCGGACTGACACCTTCGGCCGTTTTCGTCAGCGATGCCCTGAGAGTCCAGGTCGCCGGATTCGGCGTCCGTCGCTGGATCGCGGCGGCAGATGATGACATCGCGCGGCATACGTCGGCCGACTGGCTGAATTCGCAGGCGGCCGATCTGGTCGCGTTCGGCGACGTGCTGCGCGGACTAGCTGCCGCCAGTCCTTTGGAAAACAATTGTGGCGACCAGGCTGCTACGATTCGCGCAGAAATCGAAGGTCTGATCCATGATCTGCAGTCGCCGCGAGCGCCGCGGTTTCCCGCGAAGGCTCGCGAAGTTCAGGGGCGCCTCGGAAATCTGCTGCTCAGCGTTGCAGGGGATTCGATCGAGATCGTGGACCACCGCGCCGGACAGTCGTATGGCCGACGGTCGATTGTCGACGAACTGTTCGACGACGCCGAAACAACCGAACTTCCGCGGCCAGACGTGCCACTGTCAAAGTCGCCGTCGCTGTCAGATCACGATGGCAGAAAATTTGCGGTGGTCATGGTGGCGTTACTGGTGCTTGCCGCCAGCGTGATTACGCTCGTGATGATTTTGCGCCGCTGATCATGCTGCGCGAAAAATGTTGCTTGTGCAGCAGCAGTGCATGCCGTCGACCGTCGTGATGCAGTGGAGCCGGATTTTCGCGGGCCGCATTCGCCAATCTTCCACATGCGGTTGCAGCGCCGGATTGACACGACGGCGGGCATGGCACGATAATTGTCGGCCGGATTTCATTCGCCGAGGAGCACGCCGGTGTTGTTGCGCCGTCTTTGGAGCAGGATTTTGTCGCGTCATCTGAACGATAAGAAAAAGAAAAAAAAACACATACCGCTGTACCTTCGGGAGGAAGAACGCGACGGGCTGCGCGCGGCAGCGCGCTTCAACGCTCAGTTGATGGACTTCGTGAGAGACCATGTGGACGAAGGCGTAACGACGGCGGAACTGGACCGCATGGTGCGCGAATACACTCTGGATCACGGCCACACGCCCGCCTGCCTGGGTTATCACGGCTATCCGAAAACGATCTGCACCAGCGTTAACGAGATCGTTTGCCACGGTATCCCGAACGACATTCCGCTGCAAAACGGCGACATCGTCAACATCGACCTGACCACGATCGTTGACGGGTGGTATGGCGATCAGTCGGAGACGTTCATGATTGGCGATGTCAGCCCGGCGGCGATGAGACTGGTGCAGACGACCTTCGACGCACTGTGGCACGGCATTCGGTCGCTGCGGCCGGAGTGTGTCGTTACGCAGATCGGACGTGCCATTCAGTCGTTTGCTCAGCAGCGAGGCTACACGGTGGTGCGTGAATACCAGGGTCACGGCATCGGCCGGGAATTCCATCAGGATCCCGGCATCCCGCATTTTCCGGCGCTGACATCCAACCGTGACCTGCTGCGTCCAGGAACGTGTTTCACCATCGAACCGATGCTCAACATCGGCGGCTGGAAAACGAAGCTCGACAAACGCGACAGTTGGACGGTGCGCACGATGGACGGTTCCCTTTCGGCGCAGTTCGAACACACGATTCTGATGACAGAAACCGGCCCGGAAGTTCTGACGCTCACAGAAAACGGCCCACAGGAAGGCCATCTCTTTGAGCCCGTCGCTACGCAGGCCGGCTGACGCTGCTGGTGGAAACAGGGACGTTCACCGCGGTCTCGGAAGTCATACCGCCTGCGAATTCAGGTTGCCGGCATCTGGTGTTGCCGAAGAGGCGACCGTGATACGACTGCCGGATTCCAGGAAGTCGCCGACGGCACCATCCAGTGTCACACGACTGTCAGCCGACAGCGACGCCCGGCAGGGCCAGCAGAACAATCCCGTGTGCGACGCACCAGCCGACGAACGTCCGGCCGAAACTCAACCCGCAGCCGGGTCTCGGCGATGAAGCAGGAAACGATCGATGCCCGTTCGGGATCACGTGGGTTTGCCAGGGTCGCCTTGTTCGTTCGACAATGCTCTGAGAGGAATAAGCACTGGTGCAAAAGTTTTCTTGTTTAACCGTCAGCCGAAGGCGTACGTGTTTTACAACATCCGCGTACGCCTTCGGCTGACGGTTAAACGAGTTCTGTCAATTTACTTATGCACCAGTGCTTACATCGACACCAGAGAGAACAAACTGTACGACACCTGTGACTATCGCCTTCAGCCTGTCACTCGACAAGACGGAGTTCTTGTTTCCTTCCCGAGAGAAAGCGGCACGCCGGCGAACACAGCGGGCTGGTTGATCTGACGGGGCCTCGCCATGCGGCCAACAAGCGGTTGGAGCCCCTGCAAATCAACGGCCCCAGGCCAGTCAGCACTCTGTCAGTGCGTTGTCAACTCCTGGACTCCAGGTTCGTCATTCCCGCGGAGGCGGGAATTCAGTGCCGCGATCTCGATTCCTGCCCCGCCTTCGCGAGGGCAGGACTCTCCACGGGGATGACGGACAACTCCAATTTCAAGCATTGACGAGGCACTAAACGTGAATCGCGTACTCCGGCCGCTGTTCGCGTTTCAGCATCGTCGTCGCTTCGTCGTCACCGACGAACACTTCTTTGTCTGGATTAAACTGCAGCTTTCCGCCCAGAATCATTGCGATATTCGCAAGGTGACACGCGCTGACCGAGCGATGGTGAGTCCACGGGTCGGAAATCGTCCTGCCGCCGTCTTTAATGCAGTCGAAAAAGTTGTGCATGTGCGCGCCGGCTTTCTCATTCGTGCCGTTTTCTCCGGACGGATCTTTGCCGTGGCACAGGGCGATGATTTCCTCGTTGATGCGGTCTTCGTCTGCGGACGTCAGTTCTTCCACCGGTTTGCCGGTCAGTCCGCCTCGGTTCACTCGAATCCGGCCCTTGTCGCCGGTCAGGATCAGTTCGTTCGCTCCGCTGTACAGGCGGCAGACCTGGCCGTCGGCAAACGTCAGATTGCAGTCGAAGTCCACAGCCACGTTGTAGCCGTTGTCGACTTTGGGACACGTGCCGGTGCCTTCGATGGAAACCGGGCCGGTGTTTTCCAGGCCCATTGCCCAAAGAGCAATGTCCATGTGATGCACGCCCCAGTCTGTCACCTGGCCTCCGGAATATTCCCGCCACCACCGGAAATCGAAATCGCACCGCTGTCTGCAGTATGGAACTTTCGGAGCCTGACCCAGCCACATGTCCCAGTCGAGTTCTGTCGGCGGGTCAGTCGTTTCGAACGGGCCGCCCTTTTCCCCCTGCCCCACAGAGACCAGGGCATGCAGCTTGTCGCCCAGCCGGCCGCTGCGAGCAATCGCGATGGCTTTCAGAAACATGCGATCGTACTCACTTCGCTGCTGCGTGCCGATCTGCACGACCTTGCCGGTTTCTTCGGCAACTTTCAGCAACTGGCGTCCTTCATCGACTGTCAGCGTCGCCGGTTTTTCGCAGTAGACATGCTTGCCGGCCTGCATCGCATCAATAGCAATCTTCACATGCCAGTGGTCCGGAGTACCGATCGTGACCGCATCGATGTCCGGGCGATCCAGCAGCCGCCGGTAGTCCTGTTCAACGGCAATGTCCGTGCCGAGACGTTCCTTGAAGAACCGGCCGTGCGGCAGGTTCACGTCGGCGACGGCGACCATGTCGCCAAGAGTCGCCGCCTGCAGAGCAACCGTCATGCCTCGCCCCGGATGATCGCCGCCACCAGTGTAGCGATCTGAATAAACTCCGGTGCCGATCGCTCCCAATGTCAGCCGGTCGTTGGCCGACTGCTGCCCGTGGGCCTTCTTCCACCACATGGGCAGCGCGAAGGCTCCCGCGGTGACGGTTGCCGATTGCAGAAACCCGCGTCGAGTCGTGTTCGGGGGAGTGTTGCCGGAAGGTCGAGTCATGCCTGTTGCCCCATAATGTGCCAGGTTGGGCGGCGGCTGAGACTGAGCCGCACGCGGTTGTGTGGTGGTTGCGGAGAATCCTCGTTGCGTAGTCACTCCCAGCATACCAACGCCCGGTCTCATCGCAATCGCAGGTTGCTTGCCCATCAACGGGTTGCTCGCCCATTGAAGTCGGCTGCTCGGAAAGCAGGTGCGTTCATCCTGCCGGGCAGTTGGGTCATTCCCGCGCATGCGGGAACCCAGCGCACCGTCATTCCCGCGCAGGCGGGAACCCAGCCCACAACGTCATTCCCGCGCAGGCGGGAACCCAGCGCGCCGTCATTCCCGCTCAGAGTCCTGCCCCCGAGAAGTCGGGGGTGGTAACCCAGCCCACACCGTCATCCCGCGCAGCCGGGGACACAGGCCTGAGCGGCATCACTTCCGTTCTGCGTCAGTCCTGCGAGAATTGCCGCGAGCAACCTGATTCTGTCACTGCAGCAATTCGAGCGTCATGACTGACGAATGGGTAGCGGCCTTCGAGTCGCGTCTGGAACAGCTTGAACAGTCGGCGTCTCGAGATCAGTCTCTGCCGGTGCTGCTGGACGAGTCAGTCGCCGCGCTGAACACAGTCGGTGATGTGTCCGCGGCCAGCCTGTTCATCGTGCGCAGGAATGACATCGAACGGCTGGCCGCGTCGGGAACTGCACCCGGCGTTGTCACGGCGGAGCAGGTGCGGCGGGCCGTCGGCCAGCCAGCGACGACGGTCCGCACTGAAGACGCTGCGGCAATCGCGGACTGCCCGCCGACGCGGGCGACTCTGCTTTCCAGACCGCTGGCTGATGACATCCACTGCCTGCTGGCGCTCGTACGGTCCGGAGATGCGACCGACGACAATGTGCCGGACGCCGGCCACGCCGTGCTGAATGTCCTGGCGGAAATCGTCAGCCGGCGGCTGGTTTCCGAATACGAAATGCTGCTCGCCCGGCAGCAGTCACTGACGACACTGGCGATGCAACTCAGTGACCGCTGCACGGTCGCCGATCTGGCGAGCGCGATCGTCGAGCATGTTCCGTCGGTGATCGGTGACTGCCGCGTTTCGTTCGTTGAAGCCGCCGGCACGGGCTGCCGAGTCATCGCTGTCACAGGTGCCGACAGCATCCACCGCAATGCCGAATCGATCCAGGCCATTCAGACGGTTGCTGCGTCGTCTGGTCAGCTGGAGACTCAGCCGGGCCGGCCAGGTTCTGCGGAATGCGAAGCGACGGAACTCTGGGTGCCCGTCGCTGCTGCTGCTGCTGCTGCGCCTCGTGATGCGGCTGGCGGGGACGAGGATGTCGCTCGAGCGATCGCCACTCTGCAATCCAACAACGTAGCAACGTATCGCACTCTGCATCTGACCACGCGTCAGCAGGACGCGGATTCGGTGAGTCATCTTCTGTTCGTGGAGCTGTTTGCGAACACGGCTCCGCCGCGCGAAGCGGTGGTCGAGCAACTGCTGCAGGTGTGTCGCTCGCGACTGGCAGCGGTGGCCCCCGCGGCTCGGGCAGACCGACAACAGCGACTGCGTCGACGAGTCCTCGGGGGCGTGGCGGCAGTCGTCGCCGCGATGCTGATGTTCTTCCCGGTCCGTTTTGACATTGAAGTCAGTGGTCAGATCTTGCCGCGCGACCGTCGGCGAATCTTTGCGCCGGAAAACGGAGTCGTCACCGACGTGCGGTTTCAGCAGGATCAGTTGGTGGATCAAGGTGACGTGCTGTTGATCCTGGCGAGCGCAGATCTGGAAATGCAGCAACAGCAGCTTCAGGGAGAGATCGACACAACAATCGCGGAACTCGCGGCCATTCGGACGGCTCGCGTTACAGACCGCGACGTGCCCGCCAGCACGGGCAACGCGCAGCAAAGCTCCGCTGAGCAGCTTCTGGAACTGCGGCTTCGCAATCTGAGCCAACAACAAATGCTGCTGAATTCTCGCTGTTCGAAGCTGCATGTGGCTGCAGATGTCGCTGGCCATGCATTCCGGCGCGAACCGGCTCACGAACTGCTGTCGCGACCGGTTCAGCGAGGTCAGTTGCTGCTGGAAATCATCCCCCGCGACGGTTCGTGGCAACTCGAACTGCACGTGACGGACGAACTGATCGGATACTTGAATTCCTATCGCCTGCGGACAGATCGTCCGGTTAAAGTTCAGTACATGCTGCCATCGCAGCCGGACCGTCGGCACTCCGCCGTCGTGACGCATGTGGATTCAGCGATGCAGATTCTGGATGGTCAGCTTGTTTGCGTCGTTCTTGCCGATGTCGCCGAGGGCACAGGCGTGGACCTGCGTCCCGGATCGTCGGTGAGTGCTCACCTTGAGTGCGGCCGACGACCGCTCGGCTTCGTGTTGTTTCGCGAACTCGTGGAATTCTGGCAGCAATTCAGATTTTCGTGGTTGTAACCGCACCGGCAGGAGCCGTCACACTCGCGCAGGCAGACGCGCGGGCGGTCATGAAGGGGCTGCGTTGTGCGAAAGAATCGAATGAGGACCATGTCCGACAGCTTCCCGATCATCGCCACACTATTGCCGACTCTGTTCGCACTGCTGAACAGCGCTGCGTTCGGCCAGTCCGCCGATGCGACCATTGTCGTTCCACGAGTCACCGTCAGTCTGGTCCGTGAAGCGTCGCTGTCGGCTCGCGACGCCGGGACGGTCCGCGAACTGCACGTGACGGAAGGGCAGCGTGTCGCCGCCGGTCAGTTGCTGGTGGAACTGACCGACGACGAGCAGCAGCTGGCGATCACGGCCGCCGAACTGAAACTGAAAATCGCCGTCGCGAATGCAGAGGACGAGCTGACCGTGCAGACCGCAACGGCTCAGCTTCGCGAAGCTCAGTCCAGGAAACAGCGTCAGCAGATCGCCGTGACTCTGGCCGAAGCGGAAGCGAAAAACGACGTTGCCGTGCGGCTGGCAGAATCGCAGCGTGAACTGGCTGATCTGGAACTCCAGCGAGCAGAAAATGCACGCAGGACATTCCAGGGCAGCGTCTCCAAGACGGAATTGGATCGGCTTGCCGCCACCGCACTGAACCGCAGTCTGCAGGTCGAACAGGCTCAGCACACGCATCAGCAGATGATGCTGAAGCCGCAGATGGAACAGGCCGCGCTGATTCAGCAGCAGGAGGAAATCACCCGCTTCGAACTGCTGCTTCAGCAGGAAGAAAAAGCTGTGACGATCGCCAGCATCAATCGCCGGATTTTCGAAAACGAACTGACCGCCGCCAAACTTGCGCTGCTGCGACGACAGGTGAACGCTCCGTTCAACGCTGTGGTTGCGAAAATTGACAGGCAGCCGGGGGAATGGGTCGAACCCGGCACACCGGTGCTGCGCCTGATCGATCTCGAGACGCTGCAGATCGAAGGCTTCATCGACGCGGCGATGGCCGATGAATCGCTGCACGGGCGAAAGGTCGTCATCACGCTGTCCGCCGCAAATGCGCCGCGCACAGGCACTGCGGGCGCAGACTCTGAGGGCGCAGACTCTGAGGGCGCAGACACGCCGACAGCGGATGAAGTGACTGACGGTCCGCTCACTGAGGTCACCGGTCGCGTGACGTTCGTCAGTTCTGAGATCGATCCGGTGAATCAGCAGGTTCGCGTGAGGGCCGAGTTCGACAACGCCGAACGCCGTTTTCGGCCGGGAATGCAGGGCTCGATGCGCATTCTAAGTTCTCGGTCGCAGCCGGACTTGTAGCTCAGTCTCGCCGAGGCTGAAGCGGCTGACTCGCAATGTCGGCGGTTCCGGATTATTCACGACTTCGTACGACGGGACTCCGATCCCGTGGAAACGCGGCGACGGGATCGGAGTCCCGTCGTACAGTGTGCGTTTTCGCCACTCGACGGAAACCTGTCGCTCACACGTGTTGTCGCAGACCACGCGAGTCCGGATTATTCACGACGATGGAGGAAAGGGGACTGGCTCCGAGCGCAAATCGCGGTAACAACCGCCCTTGGGCGACCTTCGGCTCGGTGCCTGTCCCCTTTCCGGTTTGCACACTGCGCGCCCGACGAAAGGGTGCCCGACGAAAGGGGACAGGCACGTTGCAATGATGCCGCAACTGCTCGCAGGACCGCAATTTGCGCAACGAGCAAGTCCCCTTTCGTCTCACATCTATGAATAATCCGTGCGAGTCGCGTGAATGATCCGGGCCGTGAAAACCACGCTGGTTGTTCACAGCACGCGCCGGGACAGCCCGTGGCATCTGGGCGAGACGCGACTACGTCCGCGCGGCGCGTCCGAGGTCAGGACACAACTAACTGGACAGCGCCATGTTGGATGCATTAAGCGATAATCCGCAGGATTTCGTCGAAGTGAGCGGTCCGGCGCTAGCCGCCGGTGTCTGCATTGAAGAACGCCGGGAAGAAACCGGCGGCTAGCGCCTTGCCGCTCACGGAACATGGCGCTGTCCTGTTAAGTCCCGGTGAGAATGACTTCCGATTGACTTTCCCTGGCAAGTTCTTAACCTGCCCTGCCGTCATCTCGATGGCGCGGCGCTGGGTACAAGTGATGGCACGGGAAGGAGTCGACTTTGGCTGCTGCAAAGTGGTTTCAGCGCAGCGAAATGCTGCAAAATCAGGGATCGGAAGCGTTTGGGTCGCTCATTCAGCTTTGCGGACGGCAGTTCGCCGATGCCGCCGACGCGAATGACCTGCCGTCATTTCTGCACCACCAACTGGCCGAACTGGCCTCAGAACTGGCGGCTCAGTGGCTCGCCGT
>CAZHET010000003.1:0-32275 GCA_964531585.1 uncultured Planctomycetaceae bacterium
CGCCCAGGGGCGGTCGTTGCCGCGATTTGCGCTCGGAGCCAGTCCCCTTTCCTCGATCGTCGTGAATAATCCCGTGTATCATAGTGTGCCTCCCATGCGGCGTCAAAAAGCGTTCCGGCCTGCCGTTCAATTGCCAAACAAAGAAAAGCCCGGCAACCGGCACGTTCCGAAGTCCTGGCCGACCTGATTTCACCGCGGCATTGAAATTCCGCCGGACGCGTATCCACAATGGGGCCGGCATCAGACTTCCGGTTTGTGAGTAACACCCAGCCATGACTCGTCAATTTCACGCAACGAGGCTCACGAGAACTCCAATTCTGGCCGCCGTGGCGACGCTGCTGACGTTCGCGGTGAACGTCGGCGATCAGCCAGTCGGTACCGCTCAGGCCGCGGGCGATGGTGCTGCCGAGACTTCCGACGCCACGCCCGAACAGACGGCCTTCGTCCAGCAGAAAATCCTGCCTTTGCTACAGTCCCGTTGTTTTGAGTGCCACGGTGCGGAAGCGGACGAACCCGGCGGGGCTCTGCGACTGGTCAGTCGCGAAGCGATGCTCGCCGGCGGCGACAGTGGTGCCGCGGTGGATCCCGGCAACCCCGACGACAGCCTGCTGATTCAGGCAGTTCGGTACGAAAGCTTCGAAATGCCTCCGCGGACGCGGTTACCCCAGGAGGAAATCGAGCTGCTGGTCCGCTGGGTAAGGGACGGCGCGCCGTGGCCGAAGCACCTGAGTGTCGCGGTGCCTGTGTCTGCGGCGGAACCGTTTCCGCTGGAAGAGCGACGGCAGGCTCACTGGGCGTGGAATCCGATCCGGTTGCCCGCCGTACCGGCCGTGAAGCATGCGGCCTGGCCGAAGGATGACGTCGACCGATTCGTTCTCGCTCAACTGGAAGATGCGCAGTTAAGACCTGGTCCCGACGCCGACCGCCGCAGCCTGATTCGCCGCTTGTATTTTGATCTGATCGGACTGCCACCGAAGGTGGAGCAGGTGGAGGCTTTCGTAAACGATCCCGCCGACGACGATGCAGCGATCGCAGCGGTCGCCGATCAACTGCTGGCGTCACCTCACTTCGGTGAACGCTGGGGACGGCACTGGCTGGACCTGGTGCGCTATGCGGAAACGCTGGGACACGAATTCGATTTCCCGTTGCCTCACGCGTGGCAGTATCGCGACTACATCATTCGAGCCTTCAACGCCGATGTGCCGTACGATCAACTGGTCCGAGAGCACATCGCGGGAGACCTGCTGCCGGAACCGCGGCGTCATCCGGTCGACGGCTTCAACGAATCTGTCATCGGTACCGGGTTCTGGTTTCTGGGCGAAGACAAGCACGCTCCGGTGGATGTGAAAGGAGAAGAAGCCGCGCGGATCGACAATCAACTGGATGTCTTCTCCAGAACGTTTCTCGGTCTGACAGTCGCGTGCGCTCGTTGCCACGATCACAAATTTGACGCGATCTCGACGCAGGACTACTACGCGTTGTCCGGGTTCCTGCAAAGCTCGCGCCGCTCGACGGCGTGGCTGGACCCGCACAATCACATCGCTTTGAATCGCACAAGGCTACAGGAAATTCAACGGGAAGCCGCTGAGGTCGCCGCCAATCTGCTGAACAGAGACGTGCCTGCGGCATCGCTGCAGACGTACGCCACCGCCGCGCTGCAGGTGATCGGAGGCGCTGAAGTGCCTGCGATCGCCGATCAGCAGCAAATTGAACCAGCGGTACTGCAGCGGTGGGTGGATGTGCTTAGTCGTCCGGAGACCCGCGAGACGGATCACGCTTTGTCACTGCTCGCATCGATCGCTCAGGCCGGAGATCGCCCGGTGGCGGAAGTCGTCTTTGCCTGGCGGCAGTCTGTGGTCCGGACCAAGGCAGCGGCGAGCGACGAAACGACACTTATCGCCGATCTCAGCAACGGCATCCGGCCAGGCTGGTTCACGGTAGGGCCGGCCTTCGCGGGACAGACACGGCAGCATTCGTCGGTGTGCTGGAGTCCGAGCGGCCCGCGAGTATCCGCCGGTGGTGTCACGTCGGCGGAGCTGTCGCCGAAGCTCACCGGAACGCTGTCCAGCCCCACGTTCGAACTGGCGGCACCGGAAATTCTGGTCCGAGTCGCAGGGACGGGCACTCGCGTGCGACTCATCATCGACGGCTACGTCATGCAGGATTTCAGTGAGCTGCTGTTCCGAGGCACGAAACACGACATCAATACGGAAGGCGAGTTCCGCTGGATTCGTCTGGCTCATGACGTTCACCGGTACCAGGGACGTCGAGCGTTTCTGGAATTTCTGGACGAAGGCGACGGCTGGTTTGCCCTACAGGAAGTCCGGTTCGCGAATCGACCCGGAGCCGCACCGCCTGCCGGGCAACCCACTGACGTGAATGTTCATCTTGCGGAGTCACTCGCCGACAACAGCACGTCGGCGGACACCGTCGCGCGGCTGTGGGCAGAAACGGTTTCGCAGCTGCCGGCAGGTACGGCAACACTGTTTGACGCGGACCTGCTGGATGCTGCCGACGACTCCCGCTGGCTGGCTGAGGCTGCGAAGTGGAACGAAGCCGCCGACGCCGTTCCTCACGCGGTACCGGTCATGGCCATCACGGAAGGCACGCCGGAAAACGAACACGTCTTCATTCGCGGCAATCATCGGAACCTGGGCGACCCGGTCGAACGCCGGTTTCTGGATGCTGTCAGCGGAACCGATCAGCCGCCCGTGCAGTCGGGCAGTGGCCGGCTGGAACTGTGCAACCGGCTGCTGGCGGACGCGAACCCATTTCCGGCGCGCGTGGCTGTGAACCGCGTCTGGCAACACCTGTTCGGCGTCGGCATCGTTCCTTCGTCTGACAACTTCGGTGTGCTGGGGCAGCCGCCGACGCATCCGGAGCTTCTGGATCACCTGGCGCACGACTTTCGAGCCGGCGGCTGGTCGTTCAAATCGATGATCAGGACGCTGGTCACGTCGCGAACCTACCGGCTGAGCAGCCAGCGATCATCGGCTGCCGAGCAGGCTGACCCGACGAATCGGCTGCTGCACCGAGCCAACATTCGGCGACTGGAAGGGGAAACGATTCGCGACGCCATGCTGCTGCTCTCCGGGTCGCTGGATCCGCAACTGTTCGGCAAGTCGGTGCCGGTGTATCTGACGGAATTCATGCAGGGCCGCGGACGTCCGGCATCCAGTGGACCACTGGACGGCAGCGGTCGACGCAGCATCTACATTTCCGTGAACCGTAACTTTCTGTCGCCGTTCATGCTGGCCTTCGACGTACCGGCTCCGGTAACCGCAATCTCCAACCGAGGCACATCGAACGTTCCCGCGCAGGCCTTGATTCTGCTGAACAACGAATTCGTCGCGCAACAGGCCGAACGCTGGGCCGCTCGACTGCTAAAGCAGCATCCGGACATGGATTGCGCGCTGCAAACGGCGTGGCAGCAGCTCTTCGCACGCCGTGCCGATCAGGCAACGATCGACCGGCTGCAGACATTCATGGCAGCACAGGCCACCGAACGAGGCTCTTCGCTGGACGATGCTCAATCGCGCCACGACGCCCTGGCCGACGTCTGCCACGTGCTGCTGAATTCGAAGGAATTCGTGTTTCTGAATTAGGGAACGGCCTACCAAAACCGGGACAGGCACCCTCGCAAGTCCATAATTCCATGCGATTTCTGCTTCGCCCGGGAGCCAGTCCCGATTTTGTTTGATGGCGTTCTAAGCCTGCTGCTTCCAGCGGATGACGTCGTCCAGGATCTGGTCCAGAGACATCGTGGGTTTCCGGCCGATGGTCTGGAACAGCCGGTCCACGTTGGGAACGCGCCGCTGGACGTCTTCGAAATCGTCACCGTAGGCTTCGCCATAGGGCACGAACTGGATTGCGACATTCGGATCCACCTTGCGAACGACCTGCCGGGCCAGTTCCAGAATCGACACCGGCTGATCGCTGCCGATGTTGAACACGCCGCCAGCCGCCTGTTCGCAATCCGTCAGTGCGGCCACGCAGCGAACAACTTCGCTGACATGACCGAAGCACCGCACCTGCGACCCGTCGTCATAGACCGTCACAGGACCACCCTTCAACGCCGCCTCGACAAAGCGTGGCACGACCATGCCGTAATTGCCGACCTGACGCGGCCCGACGACGTTAAAAAACCGGCCCACCGTGATTCCGACATTGTACTTGCGGTGATAGGCCAGCGCCAGAAATTCGTCGATTGCCTTTGAACAGCCATACGCCCAGCGCGGCCGGATGGTTGGTCCCAGGTGCAGATCGTCATCCTCGAAAAACGCGTCGCCGGGATTCTTGCCGTAGACCTCACTGGTTGACGCCAGAAAGAACCGCCGCACTGAACCCTGCACGGCCAGCCGCAGCAACTGATCGGTCGGGTAGATGTTGGTTTCGATCGTCCGCACCGGATCATCGGCAACAAGTTTGACGCCGACCGCGGCAGCCAGGTGGTAGATCGTGTCAACTCCGTGAACGGCTTCCCCCAGAGCGACCGGGTCCGTGATCGATCCGGTCCGAATCTGAAGCGCCGGATGATTGCGGACCCCGTCCAGATTCGTGGCTCGCCCGGTGCTGAGGTTGTCCAGCACCACAACCTCATGCCCGGATTCCAGCAGTAGTTCCGTCAGGTGGCTACCGATGAATCCGGCTCCGCCGGTGACCAGGCATTTCGCCATTTGGCTGTTCTCGTGTTGCAGTGATTCGTGATTTAAGTGCGGCAGCGCGGAAGTCAGGCTTCCTGTGGAGCTGTGCCTTTGGCCAGTTCAGTTTCCCAGTCGTCCAGCAGCGGCCAGTCCAAAGCACAGGTTCCGAAGTCGGCCATGTGCTGGTAGCCGTCGAGCCGGTCGATTGTCGCCTGCAGCAGCGTGCGATCATTTCGAAAGGCCGGTCCGTGGCTGGGTAGCAGCCATTCGACGTCGCTGTCGCGAATTCGCGTCAGAGACTCGATGAATGCAGGAATGTCCGAACCGTGGTGAGCGTCGATACCGCCGACACACCCATCTCGAAAAATGTTGTCGCCGGAAAACAGCAGGTTCCCCAGCCGAAACGAAAGCTGACCGGTGGCATGACCCGGAGTATCCCAGACTTCCAGCTGCAGACTTCCCAGCGTCAGCGTATCGCCTTCGCCAATCGTTTTGGCGATGGAAAACACAGGCATCTCAATGGAAATATCCTGAGCGGGAATCTCGGCAAACGACGCGATGCGGTCGCCGTCTTCCAGAATTCGCTTGGCGTCCACATGAGCTACCGTGACGGAGCCCGGCAGCAGTTCGGCGGCCTTCTGCAGACCCTGCACATGGTCGGCGTCGGCGTGCGTGGCGATCAGGTAGCGGCAGTTGGCCAGCGGAAAATCAAGCTGGCGGATCATGTCCACAATTTCGCTGACAGTGTCCTCGTAGCCGATGTCGATCAGCAGCCAGTCAGAATCCTGAAACACCAGGTAAACACAGCAGCCGAAACGGCGTCGAGCCTGAAAGTTCAGCTCGATAACGTTTGGAAACAACTCGCGACGACTCAGCATGACGGGTACTCGTGCTGCATGGCCGCGACGGCCGCGCAACAAATCAGAAGGTTGGAAGTGAGCCGGATTCTAGGATGGGCTGCGACGTCCGGCAAACAGTCGGTTCAGAGCGAATCGCAGCCGCTCGTGCGGGTCCACCGCGACCAGCCCGTGCCTGCGGCGGAGTGGCAGGGGGCGAACGAGCAATACGGGTGCGGCGGCCGGCCGGACGCAAGCTGACAGAGCTGCCTCGTCAACACGCCGAGTGCGCGGTCATGCCCCCCTGCGTTATGGCGCTCCGCATGATCGAGACATCAGCCGCGTTGCGCAGAAACTGCCGGATCAGGGACCGTGCGGCGCTGGTCCTGTCATGCCGATCAGCAGCGCCGCGACGCACAAACTGCCGAATTCGCAACCTGCTGACGACTGCGTCCATCGTTGCTCTTTGCTGAAGCCGTGAACCGCGTTGACCGCCCGACGGCGACGGTCATATGGTTCAGACGCTTCCCTTCAAAGTCATTCTCTCCGCTGCCGATCGGCGCGGCCGGATGATCCCATTCCGGTTCAGTCTCTCATCTCTTCACGGCAATTCCGTCTGACGGAATTGTTGTCCATCCTCCCTTCGAAAAGCAGCGTTGCCAGTCCCGCCACAGCGGGAACCACGTCTTCTGTCCGGTCACGTCCGGGTGGATTGTGGTTCTGCTGACCGTGGCTGAACACGCTGCCCACGGCGGTCGTCATGACGCGATCCTCACGCTCGGCCCGGCAGTTTCCTTTCGTCTCAGCGGTCCTGACAGCGACACTTGCCGGCAGCCTGCTGCTGGTCAGCGGCTGCACCGGCAGCCTGTTGAAGATGCCTGCGGCAATGTCGCTGTCGAAGTTTCCGAAGCTGCCGCTGATCGGAAAAGATGACGACGAAACCGCGTTCGAAGACGACGAAGATTACTTCGCCACGCGAGTCGAAACTCCGCTGCTGTCCGACTACATCAGCGTCAAGGGAAATACCCTCGTGCCTTTGCGCGGCGTAGGACTGGTCACGGGACTCGACGGAACGGGCGACGATCCGCCGCCGTCCTACCAGCGGAATCAGTTGCGGGAAGAAATGACCCGCCGCGGTATTCCCAACCCCAACGAAGTCCTGCGCAGCCGCAACACGGCATTGGTTCTGGTGATCGCCTACCTGCCCGCCATGGTCCGCAGCGGGCAGACGTTTGATGTGCGAGTCATGCTGCCGCCCAACAGCGAAGCCACCAGCCTGGAGGGCGGACACCTGCTGGAAACCCGCCTGACGGAAGAACAGATTGCGGGAAATCGTCTGCGGAAAGGTCACGAATACGCGGTTGCCTCGGGAGCCATCGTGACGGCTTTGGGAGCATCCGGTGCGGACGACAGCAAGTCAGCCCTGCTGCGACGCGGAAATATCCCCGGCGGTGCGGTATCAAAGACGGCACGCGATCTGGAAGTCGTCCTCCGCAACGACGTCCGCAGCACCCGGAACGCGACCAGAATTTCCGGAGCGATCTCCGAGCGGTTCCACCACTACGACCGCTACGGACAACGCGCGACTCTGGCCGAACCCAAGACGGACGCGCTGATCGCTCTGAAGATGCATCCCAACTACCGGAACAACTTTCCTCGCTATCAGCAGGTCATTCGCAGCATCGCCTTCCGGGAAACAGATGTTGCGCGCCGCATGAGACTGGAGCTGCTGGCCGACGAGGTCCTGGAACCCGAAACGGCCGCCACCGCAGCGCTGCAACTGGAAGCCATCGGTCGGGAGACCATTCCCTTCCTGAAGCCGGCACTGGAATCTGATTCGCCCGAAGTGCGCTTCTACGCGGCCATGTCGCTCGCTTACCAGGAGGACAGTTCCGGCGTGGATATTCTGAAGCAGGCGGCCATGGATGAACCGGCCTTTCGCGTCTACGCTCTGGCGGCGTTGTCCGTCATCACGGATGCCCGCGCCGTCGTCGCTCTGCGCGAACTGCTGGACAGCGACACTCTGGAAACCCGCTACGGTGCGCTGCGGGCGCTGAAGGAAAACGACCCGAACGATCCGGCGCTCGGCACCACGACGTATCCCGGACAGTTCATCGTTCATGCCATTCAAAGTGACGGGCCGGCGATGGTTCATGTCACACGCTACCGGTCGCCGGAAGTCACAATCTTCGGCACCGAACAGGCGCTGCGTCTGCCGCTCTACCTGAATGCCGGCAATCGAATCAGCATCATGGGCAAGGCGGGCGACCAGCAGCTGACGATCTCCAAATACGAAATCGGACAGGATCCCGTTCGCCAGGCTGCGTCAACGCGGCTGACCGATGTGATCCGCGTTTTGGGTGATCTGGGAGCCACATATCCCGACATTGTTCGAATGCTGGTGGAAGCCGATCTGCAGCACAATCTGGCCGGAGAATTCGGCGTCGACCAGTTGCCTCAGGCCGGCCGCGCTATGGTCCGCTACGGCAAGAAGGGCGAAGGTTCCGGCGCTGCGTCTTCCGGCAGCGGTCGCCGAGTCGGTTCGCCGGCGCTGATTCCCGACCTGTTTGACCGTGTCGAGGATGATGACGCACGGACCAGGGAACAGACCACGTCGCCGCCCGATCCGATGTTCGACACTCCCCTTCCGGCTCACCCCGCAGCCGACAGCGAACCGCCAGCCGGCGACGATGATCCGAAACCGTCCTCCGACGAACCGCCGTCGCGAAAATTTGCAGACCTCAGTGAGCCGTCGCCGGGACATGACACGCCGCGTCGTGCCGACAACACAGCAGACGACGATCAGCTTGAAGCGGAACAGGCCGACGCGGATTCTGAATATATCCCACAGGTCGAAGAAGCGGAGTTCACTCCGTCGCTGTGGCAGCGGATGACCGCTCCGTTCCGAAACTAAGGATCGTGCGGAAAATAAGTGTCTGACCCCAATTGTGCGAAGCACCCGAAGGGCCGGTTCCCGGCAATTGGGGTCAGACACTTTTTTTCCGCTCATTGCTCAGCCGCGACCCGTCGCACCACCGCCGTACCCTGTTCGAAACCGTAACGCGATGACTCGTCATCGCACGACACCGATTCCACCATGCTCAGGTCGCTCGAACTCTTCGGATTCAAGAGTTTTGCCGACAAGACCGTTTTCGAGTTCTCCTCCGGCATCACCGGAGTCGTCGGACCGAACGGCAGCGGCAAGAGCAATGTCGTAGACGCCATCAAGTGGATTCTCGGCGATCAAAGCGCCAAGAGTCTTCGCGGCAAAGACATGACGGACGTGATCTTCAACGGATCGTCGAGTCGCGGCGGTGCTCAGTTCGCTGAATCCACACTTGTCTTCGACAACACCACGCGCTTTCTGCCCGTGGATCTGGATGAAGTGGCCGTTGGCCGCCGGCTGTGGAAAAGCGGCGATTCGGAATACCTGATCAACCGAAATGTCGCGCGACTGAAGGATGTGCGGGATCTGTTCGTGGGCACGGGTGCCGGAGCCGCCGCGTACTGCATTATCGAACAGGGCCGCGTTGACCAGATCCTGCAGTCGAACGCCGCAAACCGCAGACTGATCTTCGAAGAAGCGGCCGGAGTCAGCCGGTTTAAGGCCCGCAAGACCGAAGCGATACGGCGGCTGGACCGCGTCGAACAGAATCTGCTGCGACTGACGGACATCGTGGACGAAGTGGAATCGCAGGTAAACACCGTCCGCAGCCAGGCTCAGAGAGCGGCCCGGTATCGCGAAGTTTCCACCGAGCTGGAAGAGCTGTGGATCGGGATGGTGGCCGATGATTTTCGCCGTCAGAACATGGTTCGCACACTGCTGCAGCAGCAGCGCGACGAAGGTTCCGCAACACTGGCCGAAGTGCGGCAGCAGCAGCAGACCACGGAAAAACAACTGGCCGAAGTTGATGCCGCTCTGACGGCCGTGGATGACGAACTGCGGCAGGTCGAACGCAGCCGCAGCGATCTGCAAAGCCGCCTGGCCAGTCTGGAGACCACCCAGCGACACCAGTCCGCCCGCGAGTCGGAACTGCGCTCTGAACTCGTCCGCCTCCAGCGCCAGCAGGTCGTCATGGATGGCCGTGTTGCCGAGGCCGAAGCCGAAGAAAGGCACCTGGAAAACGTTCTTCGCCTGGAACAAACACGTTTCGAGGAGCGTCAGGCCCACCGCGAAGCCGGCAACCGCAGTCTTCGCGAACTGCAGGCGGCGCTGCAGGCCGCCCAGCAGGAAGCCGAATCCCTGCGCCGACAGCAGACACAGCAGGCTCAGCAAAATACAGAACGGGCCAGCGCGCTCGGCGGGCTTCGCAGCCAGCTCGAGTCGCTGCAGAAGAAACGCCACGAACTTGTGGATTCCAAAGACACACTGAGTTCAGAGATCGAGAGACTGCGGTTGCAGACCGCACAGCACAAGCTGGCCGTCGAACAGGCGGCGCAGGCGTTACGCGCGACGGAAGAATACGCTGACGAACTTCTGTCGGGACGCGAATCGCTGCTGTCTCAGCGCGACAGATCGCGAGAATCGCTGGCCGAGCTGCGCGAGCTGCGCAGTGCGGCAATCGCCCGCAGAAACGTGCTCGACGATCTCGAAGACCGACAGGAAGGTTTCGGCATCGGTGTACGAGACATCCTGAAACGAGCCGAAGAAGGGTCGCATGCGCCCTGGAACCTGATACGCGGCACGGTGTCCGATTTGCTCGACGTTGACATGGACCACGCGGCTCTGCTGGAAGTCGCGCTGTCCGGTCGCGCTCAGTTGCTGGTCATTGACGACCTGAATCCGCTGGTCGACTATCTGAATTCCGGCCGCTGCCGCATCACCGGACGAGTCGGCTTCGTGTCGCTGGCCGATGCGGAGCTTCCGCCGCAGTCTTCAGGCTCGGAGCTTCATGCCCCGGACGCAGGGAATGATGCGCCGTCGCCGCAGCCAACGAAAGATGACCTGTCGCAGATCGGCACGTGGTCCGGCGGCCTGGCTCTGGGGGCCTTCGACGATGACTGGCTTGGCGCAGAACTCAGCGACACCGTAGCCGGTGAGTTCGCTCCGGAGCTGAACGTAATGTGGATCGACGGCCGCGAAGACGGAGCCGTGACGCGTTCTGTGTTCACGGCGCGGACGTCGGCACAAAACTCGCCGGTCGGCCGTCCAGGCGTCATCGGTCGCGCGGACAGTCTGGCTCGGTCACCAAAGCACCTGCCGCATCTGGCCGCTCACCTGCTGGCCGATACGTGGGTCGTCGAGACGCTTGCCGACGCACTGCGACTGGCCGCGGAACTCGGCGATGACTTTCGCTTCGTGACGCTGCAGGGAGAACTCGTCGAAAGGGATCACACTCTGTTCGCCGGAAACGTACGGTCCGAGTCTGCCGTGCTGTCACGCAAGAGCGAACTGCGCAGACTGCGAAACGAGATCCACCGCATTGAACACCAGATCGCCGAACGCGATCTGCGGCTGAAGAATCTGATCCTGTCGCTGGAATCCGCCGACGGCGAACTTCGCGGCGCGCGGGAAGACGTGGCCTTGCAGGCGATTGAACTGCGGACATGCGAACAGCATTACACCGACAGTAGCCGGCAGCTTGACACGGCTGAACGGCACAGCAAACAGCTCAGCGAACAGCTCGCAGGTCTCGACGACGACCTGCACGCCGGCCGCATTCAGATCCAGGAGCTGCAGCAACAGCACGAAACCGGTGAGCAGGACGTTCGATCACTGCAGCAGCAGATCGACGCTTCCGAGAGCGCCCTGCGAACACATCAGCAGCAGATCGCCAGCGTCGAAAAAGAACGCACGGACACAAACCTGGAACTGACTCGTTCCGAAGAACGAGTCCTGGGCATCCGCGAGGCCGTCCAGCGTCTGCGTGAAGACCTGCAGCAGCGGCGGTTGCAGCAGCAGGAAGCGCTGCGGCGTCTGACCGGCGGCCGGGAACGTGTTCAGGAGCTGAATCTCAGCACGCTGAACGTCCGCGCGGAAATGGCAGAACTGCTGGTTGTTGACGAACAGCTTCACGAGCAGATCTTCCGCCGCAGTGAAGGCCGCAACGCTCTCAAGCGCCGCCGACAGCAGGCCACTCAGGCCGAACAGCAGGCACGCGAACTATGCCGGCGGCACGAATCGGAATTCCACGAACTGGAACTGAAAATTCGCGGCATCGATCACCAACTGGAAACCGCTGCCGAACGAATCCGCGACGAATTTCAGGTGGAAGTGACAGAAGCGGTCGCCGCCGGTCGCTCGGCCGTCGCCGTTTGGCTGCGCGAACAGGAAGCTGGCGAGTCTCGCAAAGACCAGGACGCGGAGCCCGAATCGGCCAGTGCCGAACCAGGTGCCAATGGATTCGTTGAAGCAGATGATGCGATTTCTCAGGAAGGTCCGCTACAGCAGGTCGAGTCTCGGCAAGACTCAACTGCGACTGTCGATGCGATTCTGCGCGATGAGTTGCAGTACGCGGAAATCCGCGAAGCGGTCGAGCAGCGTGTCGACCGGCTCCGACGACAGCTCAAAAAAATCGGCAACGTCGGGATGGAAAGCCTGGACAACCTGACGGAACTGGAAACACGCTTCGATCGCCTGCACTCACAACTCAAAGACCTGGAAGCCGCACGCGATACGCTGCGGGACATCGTGCGGAAGATCAACAGCGAGAGCCGCCGCATGTTTCTGGAATCGTTCGAGTGCATTCGCGGCCACTTCCGCGAACTGTTTCGACGGCTGTTCGGCGGCGGCGAAGCCGATGTGATTCTGGAAGACCCTGAGGACGTCCTGGAATGCGCGATCGATGTGGTCGCGCGCCCGCCGGGCAAGGAACTGCGCAGCATTTCCCTGCTCAGCGGTGGCGAAAAAACCATGACTGCGGTTGCGCTGCTGCTGTCGATCTTCCGCAGCCGGCCAAGTCCGTTCTGCATTCTGGACGAAGTCGATGCGGCCCTGGACGACGCCAATATCAGCCGCTTTGTGAACGTGCTGAAGGAGTTTCAGACGGAGACTCAGTTCATCATGATTACTCACCGCAAACCAACCATGGCCGTGACGGATGTGCTTTACGGAGTCACGATGGAAGAAAGTGGCATCAGCAAACGATTGTCCGTTCGGTTCGAGGAAATCGACGAGCACGGCAACTTCGTTCCCCGTGAACGCGAACGCTCACGAGCCGCATAACGGACCGGCAGTTCTCATTCGATCTGTTGCGGCCGGGCAGCGCGAACGACCTCTGCAGAGTGCGCGGCCGTACCGCCGGCATTCGGCGCATGCATGCCGGGAACACCTGGCTCCGACATGTCATGGCGCAGCGTTTCGGGCAGGGCCGCAGGTTCTCCGCGATCCGGACAGCGCACGATCTGCGCGCCAAGTGCGTTGAGTCTGGCCTCCAGCCGGCAGTAGCCGCGGTCCAGATGATAAATGCGGCGGATCTGAGACTCACCGCCGGCAGCCACTGCTGCCAGCACCAGCGCAGCACTGGCACGCAGGTCAGACGCCATCACGGATGCTCCCGACAGACTGTCGACGCCGTCAATCACGGCTGCGCCGCGTTCCAGCCGAATGCGTGCTCCCATTCGAATCAGTTCGGCCGCATGCATAAAACGGTCGCCGAACACGCGATCCGTCACCGTGCCGCGGCCCGGTATGGTGGCCAGCAGGGCCATCATCTGAGCCTGCGCGTCCGTGGGAATTCCAGGGTACGGTTCCGCAATCACATTGATCGGGCGCAGGGCGTCCGTGACGGACACGCGCAGTTCCGCCGGGGATTCTTCGACTCGGACACCCGCAGCGCGCAGCGCCGTCAGCACCGCGGTCATGCTTTCGACCGGTGCATTTTCGATCGTGACATCACCACGAGTCATCGCGGCGGCTATCGCCAGAGTTGCCGCTTCAATGCGGTCGGGAATGATGCGGCAGGTCGTCGGATGCAGCGAGTCGACGCCGCGCACTTCGATTGTCGCCGTGCCTTCCCCCGCGATGTTCGCCCCGGCCTGATTCAGGAAACGAGCCAGGTCGACGACTTCCGGTTCCCGCGCGGCACAACGGATCACCGTGACTCCCTTCGCCGTTGCCGCAGCCGTCATCACGTTGCAGGTTCCGGTCACTGTGCTGCCGAACGGACCGGAAAGATCCACCTGCGCGCCGTGCAGGCGTTTGGCGTCAGCCACGACGTAGCCTCGTTCGATGCGAATGTCGGCTCCCAGCGCTGCCAGACCCTTCAGGTGCAGGTCAATCGGCCGGTGCCCGATGTTGCAGCCTCCAGGCAGTGACACACACGCCTTTCCAAACCGCGACAGCAGCGGTCCCAGCACACACACACTGGCTCTCATCCGGCGAACGAGATCATATTCGGCCAGCGTTCCGTGGGCATCGGCGGCGTTGACGAGCAGCGACCCGTCGGGCTGATCGGCAATGAATGTCCCCAGACTCCGCAGCAGACTGGTCATGGTGTCGATGTCGACCAGTCGCGGAACTCGGTGCAGTACAACGTCTCCTGGAATCGCCACGCACGCCGCCATGATCGGCAAGGCGGCATTCTTCGCTCCTTCGACCGAAACACGCCCCGTCAGCCGCGTTCCTCCGTGAACAACAAACATTTCCATAAGATTTCATGTTCCGTGTTGCGAGTTCCGTTGCCCGTCGATTGCGTCTTGTGATTTCGCCAGCCCGATTATTCAGGCGTGTGGGCGGGCAACGGCTGAGCACTCGCCTGCCGATGCTGCCAGCATCAGCCACGTGGTGCTGGCGGCATCAGCCACATGGCGGACGCTGCCACGGTCGGCTTCGCTCCGTTCTGACCTGCCGCTCCGTTCTGACCTGCCGCTCCGTTCTGACCTGCCGCTCCGGTCTCGTCGAATCCGCGCGACGGGATCGGAATCCCGTCGTACGGTCGGCTGTTGTCCGCCGCATTCTTTACTCATGACTCGCATGGGGCATCGACGCTCAGCCGAGTACTCCCTGCACAATCCGGTCTTCCTGATTCAGATCCTTGAACACTTTCGTCTGCTGAAAGCCAGCTTCGGCCAGCAGCCGTGAAACGGTCGCGCACTGAGCGGGATCGACCTCCAGAATCATCCAGCCGTGCGGCTTCAGCATTGCCGGTGCTCCGGCGATCAGTTGCCGCACGACGTCCAGTCCGTCGGCTCCCGCAACAAGTGCCGAGTGCGGTTCGTATTGAGCGACCTCGGGCTGCAGGTCGGAAAGTTCGTCGTTGCGGATGTATGGAGGGTTGCTGACGATGCCGTCGAACCGGGCTTCTGTGTCGGCGGCCGCGACTGGCTCGAACAGACTTCCATTTAACAGTGTCACACGAGCTTCCACTTTGTGTCGCCCGACGTTGCCTGTCGCGAAACGGACTGCGTCCGCTGATATATCCGTCGCCGTCACAGAACACTTTGGCCGCTGCAGAGCCAGCGTGACGGCGATGCAGCCGGAACCAAACCCGACTTCCAGAATGCGCGATGGCTGATCGGTGGGAATGCGTTCCAGACAGACATCGATCAGCGTCTCGGTTTCCGGCCGCGGCACCAGCACGCCTGGGCCGACTTCGAAATCGCGTCCGTAGAATTCTCTTCGGCCCGTGATGTAGGCCAGAGGCTCGCGCGTTGCGCGCCGCTGCACAAAACCTCGCATCCGAGTGCGTTCGTCGTCGGAAAGCGGTGTTTCAAAATCCGTGTACAGCCGAATGCGGGGACACTGGCGTGCGTGCGCCAGCAGCAGTTCCGCTTCCAGCCGGGCTGACTCAATTCCCTTCTGCTTCAGAAAATCGGTGGTCCACGTCAGAATCCGCCGGACGGTCCAGACGTCGTCATCCTGACGGGCGGTGGAACTCATGGACTTCGAACCTCTCACAAGACCAGCGCGAGCAGCGCTGCAGAGTCCTTATGCCTTCGCCGAGCCCTTGAGCCGTTCCTGACGGTCGAACTCCAGCAGTCCTTCGATCAACTCCGACATTTCACCGATGATGATGCGATCCAGTTTGTGAATGGTCAAACCGCAGCGGTGGTCGGTAACCCGGTTCTGCGGAAAGTTGTAAGTTCGAATTCGGGCGCTGCGGTCTCCCGATCCCACCAGCGTACGTCGCGTGGCCGCTCGTTCCGCATCCGCTTCCTGCTGTCGCACTTCCAGAATGCGGCTCTTCAGAACCCGCAGCGCCTTTGCGCGATTCTTGTGCTGGCTTTTTTCGTCCTGAATTTTTACCACGATTCCCGTTGGAATGTGTGTCATCCGGACGGCGCTTTCGGTCTTGTTGACCTTCTGACCGCCCGGTCCGCCGGCTCGCATCGTATCCACATGCAGATCTTCCGGCCGAATCTCAATTTCCACATCGCTGGCTTCCGGCAGCACGGCAACCGTGGCCGCGCTGGTGTGGATGCGCCCCTGAGTCTCCGTTTCGGGAACTCGCTGAACGCGATGTCCGCCGCTCTCGAACTGAAGCTCGTGATAGGCACCCTCACCAGAGATGGAACACACGGCTTCCTTGATGCCGCCCAGTTCCGTGTCGGTGAATTCCAGCAGCTCGACCTTCCAGCCCTTCAGTTCGCAATAGCGCATGTACATGTCGTACAGATCGCGGGCAAAGAGCGCAGCTTCGTCGCCTCCCGTGCCGGCGCGGATTTCCATGATCAACGAACCGCGAGTGATCGAATCGCCGGCCGTTGCCAGGTCTTCCAGTTCCTCCGCCAGCGTGTCTCGCTTGCTGATCAGTTCGTCGAGTTCCTGCTGAGCATACTGGCGGCTCTCGCGATCTGTCTCTTCGTCGACCATCATTTCGGCCGCTTCGATGTCGCCTTCAAGGCGATGGAACCGGCGAACAGCCTCCGCAACTTTTGCCAGACCTCCCATTTCCTTCTGAATGCCCAGCATCCTGTCGATGTCGGCCAGTACGTCCGGGTCCAGCAGCAGCTTTTCCAGCTCTTCGTAGCGAGTCAGTTTTTGTTCAAGGCTGGGAAACATGGCGAACGGTTCGGCTGGGAGTCGGAAAACGCGGTCCGTGAAGCAGGCGCGCTGCTGCGCACGAAAAGCGGCGCAACGCAAAAGGACGTGCGCATGAGCCCGCGCACGTCCTTTTCAGAATTTCCGAAGTCGCTCGCTACTCGTCGGCAGCCGCTTCCGTTTTCCTGCCCCACTTCTTCTGGAACTTTTCGACTCGGCCCGCGGAGTCCACGAACTTCATCTTGCCGGTATAGAAGGGGTGCGAGTCGGACGTGATTTCCACTTTGAACAGTGGATACTCGTTCCCGTCGTCCCACTTGTCCTGCTCTTTGCACTTGATCGTCGACTTGATCAGGAATCGCTTGCCAGTCGATGTGTCCTGAAAGATCACGTCGCGATATTCCGGGTGAATGCCCTGTTTCATTGCTTTCGCCTTTTCAACCAACTCGGCCGGGCCATTAAGAGAAAACGTCAGGCGGGGCGGCTTTGTCCGCCGATCACAGGCCGAGCTTCGAAGCGGCGGAGTGTAAGGGTGCCGGGGCAAGGCGGCAAGCAAGAAAAAACGCCGTTCAGCGTGGCAGCGTTAACTTAGCGCGCAAAAAACAACCGAAGGGGAGTGGCCCGCGGCTCCCCTCCGGCTGAATTGCAAAAGTGCATTCGATGATCGCGTTCGGCGAAAAAATCCCGCCAGGAAGATCGTGAATTCAGGAAAAAACGTCCGGAACATTGGTCACCGCCGGTCAGCAACCTGCCGTTGCCAAAATACAACAATGCAATTCTGCACAATTACTGGGTGAAATCCCCACCTGCAACCTTGCCCTGCCTGCCGCGGTGACAGTCCGCTGGTCGTCATTGAGTGAGCCTGCAACGATCTGATTACGTCGGTTCTCATCGTTCCGCGCAGGTCATTCTGCGATCTTCAGTTGCAGACATGCGTGCGACAGCGTGTTCGATGATAACACATCGCTCCTGAATCGAGACACCGAGACAGTTCAGGCCGACGCCGCGGGCTGCGCACTTTCGACCAGATCAGCCAACAGGCGGCGCAGACCGTTAATGCCCAACATTGCAAACGCATGGACAGGATCGGTCACGCGATTTCGCAGCGAGGCAAGTCTCGCATTTGCGTAGGCGAGAATGTACCGCTGCAGTCCCTCGTCTGCCGACACTTCCTGATTCAGTTTCTGAAGATCGAGATCGTCATCGTCAAGAAGCATCCGCAGCCGCTGCAGTTCATACCGGTTCGGCAGATCGAACAGGTGCGGAACCGGCAAAGCCGCGTGCCCGTGATCCATACGAAATCGGCGCTGCGAGTTCACAGGCTGGCTGGCAGCATCTAATTGACTGGCAATGTTTGGCATCGTCATTTTCTCCGTTCAGAACAAACGATCACTAGTGGTTTGTCAGACGTTACATTTGCGGTTGATCGTCATTCCCGCGCTGGTGGGAATCCAGTTTTCGACGCTCTGGACTCCCGCCAGCGCGGGAATCACAAACTCCTGTTTTCCGCTTTGACGGAGCACTATCGCAGGAAGTCAAGCAGACTTTGGGACTGCAGCCGGCCGACGCTGGCCATCGTGAACTGTTGCAGATTCTGAATTTCCTGCAGTCTCAGCGCTGCGTGGGCCATGTCGGCCGCCACCAGATTACCGTGGTCCGTGCGAGCATTCAGTTGCAGATCTTCCGTTCGCAGGGTCAGCCGGCTGAGCTGCTCCAGCGCCACAGACTGCGTGCCAATTTCATCCAGCAGATGATCTTCGATGCGTTCGATGTCGCTGAGTCGGCGGTTGAGAGAATCGGCCAGTTCCGCCTCAGTCAGCCCGCGAGTGTTCCGCATGTCGTCACGAAGTGCCTGCAGCGCCTGAAAGGCGTCGGCAGTGCCCGGAAGTTCCACGATGTTGATCCCGGTGCGAATGACACCGGTTGTGTCCACATGCACAATGCCGCCGTCTCGGCTGTCCGTGACCGACTGATCTGCAGCGAACGTGATCGGCTGCGTCGTCGCGCCGCCGTCGAGTGACAGTGTTCCGTCGGTGATCAGGTCCACGCTGCCCGAAAAACCCGGTGCGATTGCCGTCGTATCAAGATAAAGGACTTCGCCCGACGGAGCCGTCACTTTTAAATTCGTGTCGGAAGCGGAGAACGTGATCGGCTCGCCGCCGTTCAGGGAAATCGTTCCCGATGTTCCGTTGCCGCTGGTGTCGTTGATCTGCAACTGGTGCGTCCCGACGGCACCGAGCACCGTATCACCCGCGACGGAACCGGAACCGGCAGCAACTCCGGACGTTCCGAGGTACGTGGTCAGCGTGTGAGCGACCTGCAGTTCGCGAACTCCGCTGGCCGTATCGGTGCCAGGCCCGACCGCGGCTCCTGTGTTGCCATGCATCACACTTGGCTCCCGGCTGGATGGTTGAAATATGCGGTCTCCCGAAGCCAGAGATTCGCGCGTGATGTCGTTTGTCAGGTAGAGGGCAGTGGCGGCGGGAGCACCGTTGTAGAGCACGTCCTGCGTGCCGCTGCCGTTGTCGCTGACCGTGAATGGTCGCGTGCCGGTCGCAGTGCCGCTGAAAAGAAACCCCGATTCGTCAGACGAATTCGCGACGCTGACAAACTGGTCCAGAATCCCCTGAATCTCCGCCGCGAGAACGTCTCGTTCTGACGCGTCCAGCGACTGCCTTGCCGACAGAGCGATTCCGCGGGCTCGCACATACAACTGGTGGGCTTCCCGCAGTTCCACATGCGCCTGGCTGAGGCGGGATTCCGCGTGCTGCATGGCCGACAACTGCGATTCCAGCCGCGCCAGGTTGTCCTGCTGAATCAGACTTCGGCGAACCGCAATCGGATCGTCCGACGGCTTTTGCAGGCGCAATCCGGTCGAGAGCTGCACCTGAGTCCGCTGCAGCTCAGCCGCATGTCGCTGCAACTGCATCCGCGCGATGTCTGTCGTCTGGTTGGGAGTAACGCGAAAATCCATCGGGAAATCCCTGATCTGAAAAAGGGATTTGAAAAAAGGGTCAGACCCCTTTTTCAGAGAGCTTTTAGCTTCCGATTCTCAGCACTTCCTGAATCGTCTGGTCGACGGTCGTCAGGAACCTTGCGGCCGCCTGAAAGGCCTTTTCCACCTCCAGCATTTCCAGCAGTTCCTCATTCGGATCGACTCCGGAGACAGAATCACGTTCGGCCTGCAGGCGCTGACCAAAAGCTTCCAGTTGCGATAGTTGATTCTCCGCGGCCTGCACATCCACACCGGCTTCGGCCGTCATGTCCGCCAGAGTTTCCACAAAGGTGCGGTTGCCCAGCGAGCTGAATCTCGTGTGTCTGAGTTCCGCCATAGCGGCAGCGTTCAGCGTCTCGCCCGTGAACTCCGTCCGAGACAGCGCCAGCAATGACGGCGACCGCACCAGGTCCTGCCGCACGGCGAAGTCGCCCGGCGACGAACCCATGAACAAAGAGTTCAGACCAAGAGCTGACAGCACGCCCGTTTCGTCGCTGCTGGCCGTTGGCAGGACTGTGAACGTGTCGGCACCGGCGATGGTTCCGGCCGAGAACGTCAGCGAAACGCCATCCGCGATGCTCAGCTCGGTACCCGCTTCGTAGTCAGCGCCGATCGCCAGACTCGCGACCAGGTCGCCGGCGGAATTCCGGACTTCGGCCGTAAGTCCGTCTGTGACACCCACAGATCCCGGTCCGGAAAACGTCACGGTCCAGGCGTCGTTGTTGCTGCCGGCAAACTGCCCGCCGAAGGTCGGGCGAGCGGTCCCGGCAAAGGCCGACAGGTCCGGAACCGGATCGATGCGTCCGGCGAAGTCGATCAGCCGCTGGCCATCACCGGCGACGATCAGCCGGCCGTGCTGTGCGTCGGCGACCGCTGTCACTCCCGATAGAGCGTCCAGCCGGGCCGCGACGTCACTCAGGGAGTCCGCGTCCGGATCGATCGATATCCGATGAGTCGATCTTTGGCCGTTTGTCGGATCCGTGACCGTAATGGTCAGATCGCCGGCGGTGACGGGAAACACAATGCCACTTTGTGACAGGGGCACATTGACGTCGTTGACGGTGCGTTCACTTTGCAGCAGCCGATAGCCGCCACTGTCGCTGAGGCCCGTGGCATGCAACTGATCAATGGAACGCACGATCTGGCCGGCCAGAGCTGCCAGTTCTTCGCGAGCGGCGGGCAGAAGTTCATTGACCGATTCCAGCAATCCGCGCAGGCGACCGGATGTCAGCGAAACGGGGTTGGAACTTCCTTCGTGGAAAATGGCCAGCTTCCCGGAGGAGTCGGTCCCGGTCCGCAGGTTGACGGGACTGCTGCCGACGACGACAGCACCGTGGTCGATCACCAGCAGTTCGCGACCGCTGGATGTCGTTGATGTCTGGACGTCGACCCATTCCGAAACCTGCGACACCAACTGGTCGCGGCGATCCAGCAGGTCGTTAGGCTCCGTCCCCCGAGCGCGTGCGCCCTCAATGCGCCGATTCAGATCCGCAACGTCGTTGATCAGTCCGTTGACGGTCTTGACGCTGTGTCCGATTTCCTGAGTCCGCTCGGTTGTCGATTGCTGAAGGGACCGATCCAGCAATCCGAACTCGTCCGTCAACTGCCGCGCCGCCGAAAGGAACTCGCTGCGCACCGCCTGCACTTCAGGATTATTCGCCAGTGCTTCCAGGCGGTTAAACAGACCAGATACATGAGCATGAATGGAATTGTCACCGGGAGTCAGCAGAGACTCGATGTTCCGAGCTGTTGCCAGTTCCTGTTCGACCCAGCCAATCAGTGCCGTGTTGCGCCCGATGGCGTCGGCCGTCGCAGAATCCCGCAGCCGAGTGATCGAACTGACATCGACACCGGAACCGATCGACAAGCCGTTCTGTGTCAGAGGCAGCCGGTTGACCAGATCCACTCGCTGCCGGTGATAGCCGGGAGTCGCCGCGTTGGCAATGTTGTTCCCCAGCACCGCCAGCGACTGCTGGTGCGTGCGAAGGGCCGAAAGTCCGATGTCAAAGGAACGCATGACCTGGCAATGGCGTTTAGCGGGAACGAATTACGGAAACCAGAACTGTCGGTCAGGACGTTCTGCCAAATCTCAGTGCGGCCTGCTGCACCGTACGCCGGCCGGAGGCGTCATAGCGGTCGGAGTCCTGCCCGCCGCCGAGCAGCTGGTAGACAAGAAAATTCAGTTGCCGCTCCTCGGCCAGGATCCATTGAACTGTGGCGACCTGCCGCTGCATCTGACGGATCACTCGCTGCAGACGACGGCGAGCTGCTGCCAGTTCGTCGGCCGCCGCGGCGGGCAGTCGTGCGATCAGTTGCGACAGTGTGAGCGACGCCAATGGAATGTTCAGCATCCGGCACAGATCGCTCAGGATCAGCTCATGATCGAGAAACAGCCGCTCGGCCAGTTCCGCAGATGCATCCAGCCGTGCCTTCAGCCGCCGCTGATCCATGTCCACCAGCGATTGTCGGCCCAGATCCTGCAGCAGACTTCTGAACGCCAGCAGCGCAGCTTCCTGCCCCTCCAGATGAACCACCAGCCGCCGCGTGGCGGATGTCAGTTGTGCAGCGACGTTAGTTGGTGAGCGAAGTGCCATGACCGTAAGCCTCCAGTGCCTGTTGTTTGCGGGCTGCATCCAGTGCAGCACTGATCTGTGCGTCGCGAGAGTGTGCGTCGCGGGAGTGACCGGTCGATGCGGACAACGACGGCGTATCTTCGAACAACCGGCTGAGGCCGATGCCGCGACCTGCGGCAATGTGTTCACCCATGAACGTGTCGAACAGGCCGCCGAACGTGTCGCTGGCGTCACCGGCAAACAACCCCTCCTCCGAACCGGCCTGCCGCATTTCCTTGATCATCATTGAAACGAACAACGCTTCGAAATCCCGGGCAACGTCGGCTTCCGAACCGCGTGGCTGTCGTTCGTCGCCGGTCAGCGGTGACATAACGGAATCTGACGTGATGCTGGTGATCGTGTTCATAAGCTTTCTCGTCGCTCGTGCGCGTGGGCCGTCTTCATGCCGGCAGCAGCGACATGCAGAATTGCCGCTTGCCGTTGAATTCCGTGATCAGGATGTCCGCTTCGCAGGTCTCGCTATTTGATTTCCAGTTCTGCATGCAGCGCTCCGCTTTCCTTCAGCATCTGAAAAATGGAACTCAGGTCTCGCGGAGTAACTCCCAGTGCGTTCAGTGACGCAGCGAGATCCGCGACTGTCGCGGGTTCATTGATGACATTGACCACGGCATTCTGTTCCAGCACATCGACTTCCGTTCGCGGCACCACAACGGTTTCACCCTGCGAAAACGGAGCCGGCTGCGACGGTTCCGGCGACTCCATTGTTGAAACAATCAGATTCCCGTGAGTGATGGCGACGCTGGACAGCCGCACGTTTTCCGTGAACACAATCGTTCCCGTGCGTTCGTTGATGGTGACTTTGGCGGCGACGTCCGGCGTGACGGTCAGCTCCTGGCACTTCGCCACGAATTCGTAAGGCGCGTCGAATTCGTTGTAGGGAAGATGCACCGTAATTTTCGCGGGATCCACCATCATCGCGGCTGCGGGTGAGAGCGCGTTGATCGCGTGTGTGATGCGGCGGGCGGTTTCGTATTCGGGTTTTCGCAGCAGCAGATGGAAGCAGCCTTCGGAAAACACCGTCGATGGAACTTCCCGCTCCACGACACCCCCGTCGGGAATTCTCCCGGTTGTGGGATGGTTCTTCACCACGCCTGCCGCCTGCCCTCCGAAGTTGCCACCGTTCAGCGAAATCGGGCCGGATGCCAGCACGTAGACCTCGTTGTCGACTCCCGTCAGCTCCGCACCGATCAGGTAGCCACCATTGAGACTGTCAGCGTCGTCATAGGCGGAAACCGTCACGTCGATCGTCTGGCCTTTTTTCGCATGAGGCGCCAGACGTGCGGACACGATAACGATGGACAGGTTGTCGGTGATCTCACGAGCCTGCTGGATCTGTTCACGGATTCGCGGCTCGGTCCGCAGGCCGAGCCGCTGCAGCACCAGAATGGCCAGCCGCTTGGTGGACTCGCTGCTGCCTCCCGTGCCTGCAAGTCCGCTGACCAGTCCATAGCCGACGAGTTGGTTCGGATGCTCGCCCGCCAGTTGCGTGATGTCTTTGACACGAACAACCGGCCCGCGCTGCACCTGCGCAACGATCGGCGACACGGAAAGCGCCGTGAACAGCAGAAAGGTCATGATGGGTGCGCGGCAGGTCATAGGTTCAGGCCGGCGAATCCGGCTGTGTGAAGGTTCCTGGTATGCGATCTCTCAGGTGTTCGGTTCACGGAGTTCAGAACGGCCAGATCCTGTTGATGCGTCGGCCCAGCCAGCCCTGTCTCGTAAAGCGCCGTTCGTCTCCGTCGCCTTCGAATACGGTCTGCATGTTGGCGACATAGCGCGAGCTGATTGAATTGTCCGGGCCGATGTCAATCGCGCGAACGGCTCCCGTGACTCGCAGAGTCCGGGCTTCGCCTTCGATGATGATGCGGCGATGACCGGACAGCAGCAGGTTTCCGTTCGGCTGCACCCCGACGACCGTCACCGTGATCCGATCCTGAAATTGACGGGAATTGCGATAGCTGGCCTCGCCGGAGAAACTGCGATCGGTGTCCTTCTGCAGGTTCAGATTACCGTTGGCAGAACTCGCGCCCAGATCCCCGCCGGTTGATGTGTTGATGTCAAACACGCCGGACGCCGACGTGGCCTTGGTCAGTCCCTTGTCTTCGCGGTTATTGACGGACGTGACCTCGCTGACGACGATCGTCAGCAGATCGCCCACTCGCCTTGCACGCGAATCCTGAAACAGATAGCCCCGGTCCGGGTGCCGCTGCTCCCACAAAGAATCGGCACGGCCGACACTTGTACTGCACCAGCAGCCTGCCGCCATCAGCAGCAGCCATGAACGACGGATGTGTCGCAGTCTGGTCATCGTGTTGTCCCCCTGTGTTTGTGTTGTCGGCGTGTCGCCGCTATCTCAACTGTATCTCCACCTGGCCCGCCGCTGTGACTTTGCCGGAAATGACTCGGTCGGAATCGAGGTTCTTCACCTGAATCACATCGCCCACCCGTCCCGGCTGCATCGCCTCAGCCGTTCGCAGGGTGACACGAGCAACTCCGCTGACGGCCGTCACGCGGACCCGATCCCGGGCTTTCACAACGAGCGGTCGTTCCTGCGGCAGCGGATCCTGCAGGTCTCGCAGCGACAGAATTTCCCCCGGTTCGACCGACCGCCGCGGGCGACGGCCGATGACCTGAGCCTCTTCCGGTTCGTCTTTAAGTTTCGCCAGAAAGCGACTTTCGAACTGCACATCGGATTCGGTCAGAACATGATCTCGGCGGAACGAAACTCGCGCTACAGCCACGCGCTGACGCCGCAGCACGTCGACTCGTGCTGATCGCGTTGCAACCAGCAGCGGGCCTTTCCACAGTCGCACCGTCAGCGTGTTCGGGCCCGGCTCAGTGCGAATCGGCGGCAGCACTTCGGCCCGTAACCCGGACTCCTTCTGCAGGTTCGCCGGCAATACCTGCATGAACGGAGCCGTCAGCCGCACGCGCAGCCGATCCGGCTCCGTGTTCAGTATCGTCTGCATCGTTGCCAGCGCAGCCAGTTCGATATCGGCGTCCGTCAGTGGCAGCGGTTCCCGGTACGTCACGTGGATTTCGTCCGGTCCGTCGACGCTAAGCTGGTCCGCCTGCCAGCCTGCCAGCAGCAAACGGATGCGAACAAATGATGCAGACAGCACGCGGCTGGTTTCGTTGTCTTTCAACTGCGCAAGATCAATTGCACCGACCATGTCTTTCGTATTGGCGTCGCGGCAGCGGATCGAAGCGACGTCGCGCAGCCGGATCTCACGCGAAGAAACCGTCGCCGCGCTTTCCAGCCGGATACTGATGGCCGAAGTCGCTTCCTCTGCCAACACAGTCCCGCACGACGTGAGCACGAAGGCGGCAAACACGAGCACGCGCGCACTCGCGAGGCCGAATGATTCAAAACGGAATGTTGTCTGCATGTCGAACTACCTCACGATATTCGCTGATGTTGACAGCATTTCGTCGCCGGCCCGAATGGCCCGCGAATTGATCTCATAGGCTCGCTGAGCGGAGATCAGTGAGATCAGTTCCGTCACGACTTCGACGTTCGAGTTCTCAATGAAGTTCTGCCTCAGCAGACCGAAGCCGTTTTGTCCGCCGACTCCCGGCACCGCAACGCCGGACGCCGGAGTTGACGCGAACAGATTCGCTCCTTCGCTGGAAAGCCCGGCCGGATTCGGAAACGTGAAGATTTGAATGGTGCCGAACGCGTCTGCAGTGCCGTCTGCCGTTGTGCCGGAAATCGTACCGTCCGTGCCAATGGTGATTTTGGAAATGTCCACACCCTGCGGCACGGCAACAGCCGGGTCCAGCAGAAAACCGTCGGCGCTGACGAGCTGACGCTGGTCATTGATCTTCAGATTGCCGGCTCGCGTGTATTTCAGGGTTCCGCCTTCCGCACGCACCTGCAGAAAGCCGTCACCTTCAATCGCGACGTCCAGAGGATTGCCGGTCTGCTCCAGCGTGCCCTGATTGAAGTGTTTTGTGGTCGCGACCGCTCGCACACCGTTACCGACCTGCAGTCCTGTCGGAGACACCTGATCCTGTGACACGGCGGTGCCCGGCTGCCGCATCGTGTTGTAGATCAGGTCGGCGAAATCGAGCCGGCTACGTCGAAACCCGGTCGTGTTCACGTTCGCCAGATTGTTGGCCGTGTTGTCAATCAGCAGTTCCTGCGCCTTCATTCCGGTCGCGCTGGTGTAGAGTGCTCGCAGCATTTCACAATTCTCCCTGACAATCGCATTCGGACTCGCGACTTGCACCTGCCGCTGAGTCCTCGACGTCCGCACCATTTCGTACTTCGAGGAAATCGCTTCAGCGCTGCGTGAGCGCCGTGCGCGTCCTGTCCCCGGACCGGATGCAGACGCTCCGGCCAACCGCCCACAGCTCAACAGTGTTGCGCTTTACGAAATCGCAACGCAGCACTCGCAAACTAAATTCCCACGCGTTTCTGCAACGACTCTTCCATGGCATTCATCGCCTTGCGGGCCGCTTCGTAGTGCCGCGAACCAACCATGATGGTCACGAGTTCGTCGATTGCCGAAACGTTTGATTGTTCCAGAAACCCCTGAACGATCTGCACGTCCGCTTCCTGAGGTGTCACTCCCGGCGGCGCGGCAAACAGCGAAACTCCGGCAGGCTGCAGGACCGACTGATCCTCGAACGCCGCGAGCTGAAGCTGACCAATGGCGTCGCCGTCGACCGTGACTTCTCCCGTCGCCGAAATCATCACGGCTTCGGATGACGCATTGTTCGGCAGCGTGATCGGTCCGCCGTTGCCCAGGACCGGCAACTGATCAACCGTCACCAGAAGTCCATCCTGATTGACGTGAAACCCGCCGTTCCGCGTGTACATCGGCCCGTCCGTTCCCTGAACGACGAAGAACCCGTCGCCCTGCAGCGCAACGTCCAGCGGCCGGCCCGTCTGTTGCAGCGGTCCGGACTGAAAGTCCACATGCAAAGCGTCGCGGTGAGTCTTCGCTCTGTCTGCCTGCGAGCCCGCTGATCCTCGCTGCGGCTCGATGACCGCATCAAACGTCGTCTGCCCGACGACGCGACGGCGGAATCCCGGCTGGTGCGCGTGAGCCAGATTGTCCGCGGCTGTTTCGTGCCGCAGTGCCGCTCCGTCCATCGCGTAGGCCGCTCTGTACAGTCCTGAAATCATGAGTCGATCGTCCGTTCGTGAAAGCCGTGTATTCTTCATCTTCGGAATAACCGGACCCTCGTGATGCCGCCAGTTTGCCGGCATCCCGCCCGTTGCGGGTATTTCCGGGGGCAAAACATCGCAGCCCGAAACGACTCGCCACGAGAAGCCGTACTGCTCACGTTGCTGCGCTGCATGTTTCCCCGCATCCGGGCGGGAAAGTACCAGCGGCGGTGGAGTCGTCCTTCGCCGCTGCACGATGTTCATCGCCATACAGTCGGTGCAACCCGCGCAATCGTCACAATCGGACAGTCACGGGCCGATTCAGATGATGGGGCACCGTGCCATCCGTCCGCGCGGGCTGCGGATCGGCGACGGATGTGGATCGGCGCACGGGGCCGGAGCGCCCTGGAATTATGAACGACGCTGCAAGAGACTTCCGTCATGGCAGAAGACAAAAACGAAGCTGGTGCAACAACTGATGCTCCCGCTGCAAAGGGCGGAGTTCTGCCGTACATCATCGTGGGAATACTGTGTACGGCCGGCGGCGTTGCAGTGCCGTTTCTGCTGCCGTCGAAAGCAGCCACTGACAAGAGCGGAGCGGCTGCGGTAAAGCCGCCATACGAACTTCCGTCTATTGAAGACACGGCCTTCGTGCCGTTCGGGACAGCCACAGTAAATCTCGACGAAGGCCGCCTGAACCGTTTTCTGAATGTCAGCATCACGCTGCAGATCGCGAAGAAGGACCAACTGGAGCTGACCAGGACTCTGGAAACACAGAAAGCGCCGCTGACAAGCTGGCTCATCGGGCATCTGTCTGACAAGACACTCGACGAAATTCGCGGGGCCGCCGGACAAAACCGCCTGCGCCGCGAGATTCGAGATCAATTCAATACCGTGCTGTATCCGGACGGCTACGACCGCATCTACGACGTCCTGTTCGACAACTACGCGATTCAGTAACCGCCGAAACCGCAACAACTCTGTAATCGTCGTTCTCCGCCGCGCAGGCAGGGAGCGAATCCGCAACATGACTGCCAGTCCCGCATTTTCCAACTGCGACTTCAGCGAACCGCGTCGTCTGACCAGCGGAGCCAACCGGGCTCTGAAGGCGTGGCAGTCCGGCACGTGCGCGCTGCTGATCGAAAACTGGCAGGGCCTGCTCGGCAACAGCGTGAAGATCGCGATCGGACGCATCGATTCCACAACGGCCGCCAGGGCAATTCCCACGCTGGCCGATCCGGGGTTTGCCGCCCGACTGAAAGTCGGAGCCACCGGGTTCGATTCGCTGGTCGTGTTTTCCGGTCGGATGGTGCTGACGCTGCTGCATGACATGCTGGGTACTCAGGGCGAAGAATGGCCGGACGTGCGACCGCTGACGGCCGTCGAAACCTCGATGGTGGAACTGCTGCTCGGTGAAGTCGCCCGCTCCATCGGTCAGGCGTGGCCCGAAATTCAGCCGCTGGAATGCGAACTTCACAGCGTCATTTCCCGTCCGGTGCGGTGCCGGCTGTTCGACCCCGAAGTCATTCTGGTCAGGACGCGAGTCACGCTCACGACGACCTTTGGCGACGAAGATGCGATCTGGCTGCTGCCCCAGACCGGGCTGGAATCGATCGGTATCCGCGACACCAGCAGCACTGCGGCAGAACCCGGAATCCCCGCACCGGCCGCGCAACTGCATGCGCTGGCAAAGCGACTGCCGGCGCAGCTGATCGTGTCGCTGGGACGAGTCACGCTGACTCTGGCAGAAATGAACAGCCTGAAGGTCGGAGACTACCTGCCGCTGGATCAGACGGTGTACCAGCCGCTGGAAGGCCGCGTCGACGGCAAACTGCAATGGCTTGGAAATCCCTGCCGCCTGGGCGCTCGCCAGGGGTTTCAGATCATCGCCGCAAAGAACGGGTAACACACAGGAGACCGTCATGGCTGACGCCACAACTCAGGATGTGCAGACAGAAGACCCGGCCGCTCAGGTCAGCAGTCCGGGCGATGCACACACGCCCGAAGTCCACCCGGCGGAGTTTCCCGAGGCCGCTCGCACACGCTCCAAAGCCTCACTGCCGCTGGAACGTTTTTCCGATGTGCAGGTCGAAATCGCGGTCGAAATCGGTCGGGTGACGATGTCCATCGGCGAACTGCTGCAGCTTGGGCAGGGCTCCGTCGTGGAACTCGACCGGGAACTGACCGACCCCGTGGCTGTGATGGCTCAGGGCGTCCGCATTGCCAGCGGCGAGGTGGTTGTGATCGACGACCGCTTCGCCGTGCGGATCACGGAAATCACCTCGTCCGACGCGTCGCCGCAGCGCGATGGCAATGTGCTGGAAGCCGCATCATGAAGTACGTGATCGCTCAAACACTCGTCCTGCTGACGGTTGCAGCCGGGACACTGGTATTCGCCCAGCCTCCGGCGGCCATGGCTCCGCCAGATGCGTCCGGACAGGCGAACGCGTACTCCGAATCACAGCAAAACCGTGCCGCCACAGCAACTCCCTTCCTCGACCTGCGCCGACCGGAAGTTCCCCAACAGACCGCGAGTACTCCGCCATCGGTCGGCAACAGTGACCTCTTCGTCGGCCTGGGAGTCTGGACGGTCATTGTCCTGTGCCTGTGCGTCCTGACGGTGCTGGGTATCCGCCACTGGCAACGGGGGCGAGGCATGCTGCCGCTCAGCAACAGCAGTTCACGAGTTCTGGAAACGGTTTCACTGGGTCCAAACCGCATGATTTCACTGGTGGCCCTTGGCGACGTGCGGGCAATCGTCGGCTGCGACGCCGCCGGCATCCGCAGCATCGTCCTGGCTCCCCCGCGTTTTGAAGAGGAATTGAGCATGACGGAACATCAGTCGGACACGTAACGAGTCGGACAGTACACACAGTCTACGCAGAGCTTCGCAGAGACTCTCATTTGTTCAGTCGCGGCAGGTCTCCGCGGTCCTCCGCATTAAACAATTGTTGCAACCAGCAGGACAACAGCAGGCATCGGAATGGATTCCGCATCGACAATGCAGCAGGTCCTTGAATCCAATGGATTTCAGGGCCTGTCACCACAACTGAAGGTCGCCCTGTTTCTGGGTGGCATGGCGCTGATTTCGTCTGCGCTGGTGACCATGACGGCGTTCACGCGCATTGTCATTGTGCTGTCGTTTGTGCGCCGGGCACTGGCGACTCAGGAAATCCCGCCGACTCAGGTCATCCTCGGCCTGTCTCTGTTCCTGACGCTGTTCGTGATGGCACCCACAATGTCGCAGGTCGAACAGGACGCGATTCGTCCCTATCTGGAAGACCGCATTACCGGCGACGTCGCTTTCGAGAATGGAGCGGCTGCGCTCCAGCAGTTCATGTTGCGCCAGACTCGCAAAGCCGATATCGCCCTGTTTGCCTCCATGGCCAATATCGAGTCCATTTCCACACCGCAGGACACTCCCATGCGCGTGCTGATTCCCGCCTATGTCATCAGCGAACTGAAGACAGCGTTTATCATGGGATTCTGCCTGTACCTGCCGTTCATGCTGATTGATCTTGTCGTTTCTGTGATCCTGATGTCGCTTGGCATGATGATGATGCCGCCGATGGTCATCTCGACACCATTCAAGATTCTGCTGTTTGTCATGGTCGACGGCTGGCAGTTAATTGCGCGAGTCCTGAGCACGAGTTTTCACTGACGTTTTTTGGTAACAGGGTTCCACCGTGTCCCGCGATGCGGAGTCTCCTGCCACAGCGTTCCCGGGTCGAGTTCTGGAACGACATCAATCCCGAGCTTTGGACAGTGATTCCTGGACTTTGAGCACTAAGCCCTGAACTTTAAACCTTTCGCACATGTCCACTCCCTCCCCACCAATCATCCGCGCCACATGGCTGCAGCAAACGGAAACGTTGCTGTCCGCGGCGATGCTGGTTGGGCTGATGGTGATGCTGGTCCCGCTGCCGCCGTGGCTGCTGGATGTGCTGCTGGCAGGGAATCTGGGAACGACAACGCTGCTGCTGCTGGTGACTCTGGGAACCAAACGCGCTTTGGAACTGAGTGTATTTCCGTCCCTGCTGCTCCTGCTGACGTTGTACCGGCTGTCTCTGAATGTCGCGACGACGCGATTAATTCTGCTGGACGGCAACGCCGGTCATATTGTCAATGCCTTTGGCAACTATGTTGTGGGCGGACAACTTGTGGTCGGCCTCGTGATCTTTCTGATTCTGGTCACCATTCAGTTCATGGTCATTACCAAAGGTGCCAGCCGCGTGTCGGAAGTCGCGGCCCGGTTTACTCTGGATGCCATGCCGGGCAAGCAGATGGCCATTGATGCCGAACTGAATGCCGGCCAGATTGACGGCAGGGAAGCTCGCCGTCGGCGGGAAGAGCTGTCACAGGAAACTGAGTTCTACGGAGCCATGGACGGTGCCAGCAAATTCGTCCGTGGCGATGCCATTGCCGGCCTGATAATCACCGCCGTTAACCTGATCGGCGGCGTCATCATCGGCATGACCAACGGCCTGTCGTTCGTGGAATCGATCCGGACGTATTCCATCCTGACGGTTGGTGACGGACTGGTATCGCAGATTCCCGCGCTGATTATTGCGACCACGGCCGGTGTGCTGGTGACAAAGACAACATCGGACGAAAGTCTCGGTGATGAAATCCGGGATCAGATGCTGCGCAGTGACCGGCCGATCTGGGTCGGCGCGGGCATCCTGTCTGTGATTGCCCTGATGCCAGGTCTGCCGAAGCTGCCGTTTCTGGGCGTGGCCGGTGGCCTGCTGCTGCTGCTGATGCGCCGCAAGCCGGACGCTGAACAACAGGATGCCGCGGCCGACAAGCCGGCTCCGCAATCCGATGAAATCAATGAGACTCAGCAACTGGATCAGTTCCTGCTGGCGGATCGAGCCGTTGTGGAAGTCGGCGGTCGCCTGGTTCCGTTCATCCAGACAAACCGGACCAAGGGTCTGTCCGAACGCATCACAGCGCTGAGGCGCGAGTTCGCTCAGGCCAACGGCAGCTGGGTTCCACCGATCCGCGTCAACAGCAACCTGCTGCTGGAAGCGGACGAATACCGCATCATGATCGCCGGGCGAAAAGTGGCGGGTGCGGAAGTGAGGCCCGAACAACTGCTGGCGATCCTTCCCGACGGAAAACCTGCGAC
>CAZHET010000003.1:32285-39275 GCA_964531585.1 uncultured Planctomycetaceae bacterium
GACGGTCATCGGCGACGAAGCCGTCGAGCCGGCGTTTGGTCTGGCGGCCCGCTGGATCGATCCGGAACAGCGGCGGCTCGCGGAGATGCAGGGCTGCACCGTCGTCGATCCGCTGAGTGTGCTGATCACGCATCTCGGCGAAATCCTCAAACGCCACGCTCACGAACTGCTGACTCGCGAAGCGCTCAAGCAGATGCTGGACCGCGTTCAGGAATTCGCGCCGACCGTCGTCGAAGAGATCAAGCCCGACATCATTCGCATGGGCACGCTGCATCAGGTGCTGGTGCAACTGGCGGAGGAACGCATTCCGCTGTGCGACCTGGCGCTGATTCTCGAATCGATCGTCAACCACGCTCCGACCAGCGAAGACGCGAATGCGCTGACCGACAAGGTGAGAGTCGATCTGGGACGACTTGTGTGCGAACGTTTTCGCGATGCCGACGGGCGCCTGCGAGTCATCGCGCTGGAACCTCGGCTGGATGGTCAGATGCGGCAGTCAATGCACGAAGGTCAGTTGACGGTCTCTCCCAATGCGCTGGCAAGACTGATCGACGCAACGGCCCGGGCCTGGGGAGATTCCGAGCGAAGACAATTGCCACTGGCGCTGCTGGTCGACCGTCGCATGCGGCGTCCGCTGAAAAACCTGCTGGCGCGATCCGCACCGGATCTGGGAATCGTGGCATATCAGGAAGTGCCGAACGACCTGATTATCAATTCCGTCACGATTCTGAGTTACGACGAAATCCTCGGACGCGAATCCGGCGCAACGGCTGACGGCTGGATGTCCGGCGACGGACGCGCGGCGACGGAGGCTGCGTGATGGCACGGAACTCCGCAAACGCGTTCGCCCAGCCATGGGCTCGCGCCGCCGGATTGTTTGTCGGCTGTGCCACAACTGTTGTGGGATCGGTGCGTGGTGTGGCTCCAACGGAATTGCTGCTGCGAGTGGCCGTCAGCAGCATTGTCACAGGCATGATCGTTCGCCTGTTTGTGCAGATTCTGAAAACGGCTGCCGCTCAGCCGGCAGATGAGGACTAACGATGGCTGTTCCAGCAAGAAGCCGTGTCCTGTCGCAGGCAGATGTCCGCGTCAGCAGTGCTCCCGTGGTCGTTGGCCATGAGCAGGCCGGCGCTCACACACACAGCAAGGACGGATCCGAAGTGAGTATTCAGCGCGACGCGGCGGGTGACGTGGTGGAAATCCGCGTCCGCTGTGCCTGTGGAGAATCAACCATCATCAACTGTCGGTATGAAGGGTAGAACGATGCAACTGCATGGGAGCGAGACGATGAACGTGGATCTTGAGCGCGACGCTGCTACTTCCGTGCTGCGGCGAAGTCGTCATGTGTTGCCTGGACGGACGCCCCGCTTCGGCGCCGCAACACTGCCTGCCTGGGTCATGATCACAGCGATCCTGCTACCGGGCTGCGCCACCGTTCAGTCGACGGCGCACTCAAACGACTGCCAAAGGTGTCAGCGTCAGTGCCGTTCCTGCCAGCATGCTTCCGCGCCGATGGCCGCGGCACCGCAGACAACGAAGACCATTCGTCAGACGCAGTTCGCGCAGGACAGTGCGACATCGCGCGACGGACAACTCAAGCCGGTTCAGTACACTCAGTCAATGCCTCCGGGCTGCGCGGCTCCCGTGATCAGCGGTCCCCTGAGTATTTCTGAAAACCCGCCGTTGTCACACGTGCCGGTTTATGAGCATCCCGTGGAAATGTCCGGTCAGTTTCCTCCGTCGTCAGCAATGACGGCCGACTGCGCGCGGCAGCAGGCCGAACTGCGAGAACAGACCAATCAGCTTCGGCAGAAAATGGCTGCGCTGGAACGCCGACTGGAAACTGAGCAGCAGGCAAAACAGCAGGTCACATCGTCGCTGCAGGATATGAATGGCGAGATGGACCGCCTGTCGCAGGAAATCACCTACTGGCGAAACGAAACGCGACGCGTGGAACAGACGTTTGAAGAGCAGCATCAGCACGACATCACGGCCCTGGACGCGATCGTTCAGTTGGTAGAACAGGTTCCGACACCGGAATCGGCATCCGGCGGCAGCGGATCGCTGACACTGCCATCGGTCAACGACATGCAGAAATGACGACCGCGATCAGCCACCCGCCGCCGGATATTCCGCCACCGTTGTCGGCAGATAGTCTCCCGTCATCCAGCGGACGAGCAGGTCGAGTTCTTCATCGGATAACTGTTGAGGGCTGTAGGCCTGCATCCGGTTTTTCTCGCCGTAGTGCCGCGCCGCGCCGGGATTCCGGATGAAATCCTTCAGCCACGCCTGCGAAGCGTACTGCGCGAGACTTGGGTAGCCGTCGGCGTCTTCGTCAGCGATCGGCGTGAATGCATCGCCGATCGACGTGTGGCAGCCTGCGCAGGACATGTCTGCCAGCGCCCCGTTCCAGGCTCCGTCGACAGCCAGCGCGCGGCCTCGTTCTGCCATTGTCGCATCAACTGTGAGATCCGTTCGGCCGGTTTCAGCGACGAGAAATTCCACCAACGCGTTCAGGTCATCGGAGTTTTCGGCGGACGTCAGTGCCGCCGAATCGCCGGACCAGTCGGCCATTTCGGAATTATCCGGGTCGATGTAGCTGACGTCTTCGCCGGCCGCTTCCTGCTGCTGAGCCTGCTGGAACCAGTTCGCGTTCTTCAATGCGCCGAAGTGATCCGAGAAATTGACAACCACGGACTTCATCCATTCGCGGGAACCGAAGTTCCCGAGATCAACGGCGCTCGGTAGTGCGACTTCGCCTCCTTCCTCAACCAACATCCCCCGACCGTCGTGGCCGTTGTAGCGGTGGCAGGCGGCGCAGTGCTGAGCGAACAGCCGCGGACCTCGCGTGAATGGATCGTTGCGCAGCAGTGAGACGGCTCCTTCAACCGGAATGCGATCCGGCCCGGCCGCCAGTTCAAGTGCCCGCGCTGCGTCGCGGTGAGCTTCCGCGATGGCGGCCTGATGACCGGCGTCATTGTTGTCCTCAACGATTGCCATTCCCGTCAGCACCACGATTCCCGCGAACAGCAGCCAGATGAATCCCTTATTCAGCGTGTGCCCAAGGTTGCCCAACACCTTCGCCGTCAGCGGCATGGCAGCAACGATCGCCATGATGATTCCGGGAATCACGATGGCTCCGACGGTCGTTCCAAGTTCATCGACGACTTCGAACCGAAGGAAACGGAACAGGAACAGGAAGTACCATTCCGGCCGTGCCGCGTCGAATTTGACGGCGGGATCGGCGGGAGCATTCAGTTCGGCAGGCGCGAAAACCGCCGCCAGCAGCACCACTGCCAGCACTCCCAGACAGGCGACCGCATCCCGCAGCACCTGATCCGGCCAGAACATCGCATCCGGGGCGCGGTCCTTGTCCGGAACGGTCAGACCGTGTCGCCGAAAGACGTGGATGTGCAGCGCCAGGAACGCGACCAGCAGCACCGGCAGGATGCCCGCATGCATGGCGAAGAACCGGGTCAGTGTCAGATGGCCGTATTGCTTGCCTCCCTGCGCGAGTTCCTGCACTTCACCGCCCACCACAGGAGTTGCGCTCATGATGTTCGTCGTGACCTGAGTCGCGTAGTAACCCTTCTGGTCCCACGGCAGCAGGTAACCCGTCAGTGCCAGCCCCAGCACAATCAGCATCAACACGATGCCCAGCCAGAAATTGACTTCCCGCGGAGCCCTGTACGCTCCGTCGATGATCACCTGAATCAGATGCACTGCCATCAGCACAACCATCGCCGACGCGGCATAGTGATGGAGGCCGCGAATAACGTAGCCCAGCGTCATTTCGTGCTGAATGTAGTAGACGCTTTCCCAGGCGGTGCGCGTGCTGGGGCTGTAGGCCGACCACAGCATCAGCCCGGTGATGACCTGCAGGACAAACGTGAAAACCAGCGTGCTGCCCCATACGTATCTCCAGCGAGCACCACCGGGAACGCGTTCGTACAGCGCTTCGTGCATCAGGGCTTTAATGCCGGTTCGATCATCCAGCCAGCTTATCAGGGAATTCATAAGGTTCGCGGTTTCTACGTGGCCTCGGACAAGGCCGTTCATGAAATGAAATCAGGTAAGCTGCGCGGCCTCCGTCCGCAATCGCAGCTCTGTTGTCTTGAAGTCCAAAGACACCGACAAACGACTCGCGGTGCCCCGTTATGCGGCGTGTCTCAAGCTGAGACGAGCTTCCTTCTCGCGCTGCCGCGTGGGGCCCGCCTGGCACCGTCGCTGAGGTGCCGACGGGCCAGAGCAACAACTCTGCAGCGCTCACACCGGAATCTTTTCTTTCGTCGCCTTGCGGAAGTTCTGAAAACGCACCCAGACTTCGCTGCCTGCGGGATTGGGCACGCCGCCCTCGGTGATCAGGATTTCCAGCGAATCCATGTCGCGCGGCGGGATTTCGTTGATCTTGGTGCCATCGAGCGCGAACGCGCTGGTGTGACAGGGACAGAAGAAATCACCTTCGCTGCGGCGGTAGTTCACCGAACAGCCAAGGTGAGGACACACCGAATTGAATGCGACAAGCGTGCCATCCGTATTCTTCCGCAGCCAGACGCTCCCCACGGGAACGTCCCGAAACCGGTTCCACGCGTCGTCGACGATCTCGGCAATCACGGTGACGGCCACGGGAGTTCCATCAGCCGGTATCGACTCGGTCGTCACATTCAGCCGGATAAAACCTTCCGTAGCGCCACCGCCACTGTCACTGTCGTCGGGTCCGGCGCGACGCTTCCTCAGCAGCGGATCCAGGAAGAAAAGTCCGCCAACTGCCGCAGGCACGGCCAACAGCAGTGCGCTCAGTGCGGCCGTCACAACTTCCAGCATCCGGCGACGGTTCGGCTGTTCTGCAGCCGGGCCGGAACTGACCACCGGTTCCGTTGAAGATGAACTGTTTGCTGTCATGGGGAATGCTTTCGAACGGCGATCAGGGCGGGAGTTCGCTGAGGGCAGGAAGTCTGCGCAGGGGCACAATTGAAAGCTTTGACGCCACGAATCGCAAGCGTCGCAACACGGCACACGCCCCTTCCGCTCTGACGACACGCACCTGCGACCGGCGCGACTCGCGGCTCCGTCGGGCCGACGGAACCTGCCTCCACTCTCTCGCGCAGCACATACGCGCCTCACTCACGCGCAGGCGAGCGGCGCGACGTCTGTCCGCCATCGTCCTGAACCTCGCACCGGGAACTTCGTGCAACGTCGGCAGATTCTGCTGGTCTGTGCGGCATGCCGCCGTTCCGTCTGCGAAAGATCTGACGATTGTGTTGGTTTTGCGAATTCACCGTGTCGTGACGGCCGATCTGAAGGAATGAAGATATGGTCAAAGCGACCGTGACGCCGGAGTTCGGCGAAGCGACCATCCGGCACCAGCCGATTCACCGTGTTCTGATGAAGGTGTAGACCCGTGAAGCAAGCGCAAGGGCGAAACGGAATTCTGTTGTCACTGCTGGCAGCACTAGCCTCAAGTGCGTTCCTGACGGGTTGTCAGACCACAATCGGAGGCCAGACGCTGCCGTCTCCCGACTACCTGACCGACGACGTGCAGTACCATCCGACCGGGCCGGAGTTCAAACTCACCAATCAGGTTGAGGCTCTGCGGAAGTACGAAGCCGAACGCAACGCCGAGTAGCGGCGCGGCAGCGGCCGCATACACGGCCACCCCAAATCCGATCAGCCACAACGCAGAAGCCGACGTCGCCACGACGCCGGCTTCGTTCGCGCGCCACCGATCCCCGGAGAACTCCTGTCGCAAACTGACGGGCAGTTTGTACACTTCGTGGGGAGAACCACTGCCCTTCTTTGCTGAGGTGTCTGATGATTGCCATCCGTCGGAAGCACTCCGCGAGCTGCTTTGGCCGATCTGCATTTACCGTGGTCGAAGTTCTCGTTGTGGTTACGGTACTGGGCGTTCTGCTTTCGCTGATTCTGCCCGCGGTGCAGCGGGCACGGGAATCGTCACGGCGTGTCGCGTGTGCCAATCACCTGAAGAATGTTGCCACGGCCATCCTTAGCGAGACCATCTCGGACCAGCGTTTTCCTGCGTCCGGCCACTGGGGCGAAAACAGGACCGGCGCGATCGTGGAATATCACAACTGGGTTGTGTCAATTCTTCCTCATCTCGACCAGGGAAACCTCTTCGCCGCGTGGAATCGCCAACTGCCCCGCAACGATCCTCACAATTCACAACTCGCTCAGACTCACGTGGAAGTCCTGCTGTGCCCGTCCGATATCACCAGCGTCAGCGGCGGCGGCCTGAGCTACGTTGTCAATGGAGGATTCGGTTGGACCACGATTCATCAGTCCGCGGAAGACTGCCCCGTCGGCGTCGATGGAACGCCACTGGATCTTAATGGTGACGGGGAAATCTGCGATGACGATTCAGCACCGTCAGGAATGCTCACGGATCGCCAGATATTTGAAATGACCGGCCTGTTCTTCCTGGAAAACTGGAAGGCCACGGATGCTCAGCCCAGACTGGATCGGTTCACACAGCGGTCTCATCGCCCGGACAGCGTGTACGACGGAACGACAAACACGTTGATGGTGACGGAGAATGTACGCGTCGGCTACGACCCGAATGATCCGCACTCCAACTGGTCATCGTCGCAGGCTTTGCGCAATTCCTTCTTCCTGAGTCCGACCGTCTGTCGGGACTCGACGTGTGTTGCCGGAAATGTGGATTATCGCCGGGCCAATGCCGGTCCCCACCGAATTAATGCCTCTCTGACGCTGCCGGAAGGTGAGGCCCCGTGGCCCTCGTCGTACCATCCCGGCGGCATCAACGCGGCCTTCGCAGACGGCAGCGTGCGGTTTCTGAATGAATCGATCGACGGTGGAGTCTACGCGGCACTGATCAGTCCCCAGGGCAGTCGCCTGAAGGGGCCGCTCGCGCAACCCGTTCTTTCCGACGGCGATTTCTGAAACTGCCTTCCCGGCGTCACGGCGGGGCCATGAGACGTGTTGCTCTGATGACAGTCCGGATCGCACTTGCCG
>CAZHET010000004.1:0-1235 GCA_964531585.1 uncultured Planctomycetaceae bacterium
CGCCGCAGGTGTCGGACAGCGCTTGCGGCGAATTTTCTGGCCATCCGGGGCGATCGTTCTACAACTCCGCTGTCAGGCTCCGTGGCGGAGACTGAATTTCGCCCCTGATGAACTTCGTCTGCGGATTTCTGAACTGATGACTCGAATTTTCACCGGACTGTTATTGCTCGCGACAGTGTCCCTGGCAGCTGCAGGTGAGCCTGGCGAGTGGCCTCAATGGCGAGGCCCGAACCGCGATTGCTTTGTGGCCGCCGATGCACAATGGCCGGACAGGCTGTCCGACGACGTGCTCACGCAGATGTACGAAGTCCCGCTGGGACCGAGCTACTCCGGCCCCATCGTTTCCGACACGCACGTTTTCGTGACAGAAACGCTGGATGATTCAACAGAAGTCGTGCGCGCCATTGATCGTGCTTCGGGAGCTGAACTCTGGCGTGTCGAGTGGCCGGGCAGCATCCGTGTACCGTTTTTCGCTGCGGCGAACGGAAGCTGGATTCGTTCGACGCCGGCGTTCGATGGCAGGCGACTTTTCGTCGCCGGAATGGAAGACGTTCTTGTGTGTCTGGATGCCGGTTCTGGCAACGAGTTGTGGAAAGTGGATTTTCGCGAACGCTACGGCACTGAACATCAGAGTTTCGGATTTGTCTGCTCACCCCTGGTTGATAGTGGATCGGTCATCGTTCAGACGGCTGCGGGGCTGATCAGCGTTGACGCTGAGACCGGGAACAGCCGCTGGCGAACACTGTCGGAGTCCGGCGGCATGATGGGCGGCGCATTCTCTTCGCCGGTTATCGCCGAGATCTGCGGGCATCGGCAACTGGTCGTGCAGACTCGTTCGCGACTGGCGGGTGTTGACCTTGTGACAGGAAGCGAACTGTGGTCGTCAGATGTTCCGTCATTTCGAGGCATGAACATTCTGACTCCGACCGTGCTGGGCGATGCGGTGTTCACGAGCAGCTACGGAGGCGGTTCACGGATGCTCGACATCAGTTTCGCCGGCGGAACGTTCACGGTCAGCGAACGCTGGAAGACGAATTCCGAAGCGTATATGTCATCGCCGGTCGTGGTAGACGGTCAGATCTATCTGCATCTTCGCAATCAGCGGTTCACGTGCATTGACCCCGCTTCCGGACAGAATGTGTGGACATCCCGCCCATTCGGAAAGTACTGGAGTGTGGCTGCCGCCGGTCATCGCCTGCTGGCACTTGATGAACGCGGTGATCTGCTGCTGATTG
>CAZHET010000004.1:1335-34173 GCA_964531585.1 uncultured Planctomycetaceae bacterium
GCGGGGTAAATTAGTGCTTCCACAGGAACGTTCATGGCGGTTGAGTTCGGTTTTCCTGAAGCACGTTATGTCGATCACAATGCCCGCAATTCGCAGTCGAGACATCTTTGCGATGCCTCAACAAGCAGACCAGGCGGCTGCGGATTCGCTGCTCTGCACTGACGAGGACGGCTGCGTCGGCCTGGAAGTTCTGGATGGCTTTGAACTGGCGTGGCTGACTCGACTGCATGCCACTGGTGCGCGGTACAACATCCGCTGTTTGCCGGCAAGGACTCGTATACTGAAGCGGCTGCTGGATATCGCGGGAGCAATCGTGCTGCTGGTCGTGACGTTTCCCGTGCTGCTGGCGGCCGTTGTGGCCGTGAAAGTCACTTCGCCCGGCCCCGTCTTCTTCCTGCAGACTCGCGTGGGGCTGAATGAACGACGAAAGTCAGCCATTACCAGCATCCCTGGCCACATACCAATCTGTCGTCGGCGTCGGTCCAATTTCGGTCGACCCTTCACGATCTACAAGCTGCGAACGATGTATCACCGCAGCGACGCTCCGGGTCCCACGACGGCAACCGAGGGTGACAGCCGCGTCACGAACGTTGGCCGTTTCCTTCGCAGGTCCCGCATCGACGAACTTCCGCAGCTATTGAACGTGCTGCAGGGCGAAATGTCGCTGGTCGGGCCGCGTCCGGAATGCATCGAGTACATGCAGAATCTGTCGGAACAGATTCCCAATTACCTGCAGCGGCTGGGACTCAAGCCAGGGCTGACCGGGATTGCTCAGATCGAAAACGGTTACGCCAACGATCTGGACAGTTACCAGCGGAAAGTCGCCTTCGACATGCTGTATCTTCAGCACTGCTGTTTCACGAACGATGTGAAGATTCTGCTTCGAACGGTGAAGGTCGTGCTGACTGGATTCGGGGCGCTGTAGGTGCTCACCGCAACGGCAGATGAGCGTTGCCTCGGCGCGGCTGACCAGGTGTCGGTGTTGCCGACATGTCCAGCTTCAGTTCGCATTGGCGATTTGCTTTGGGGGCCGCTTTCGCGCGTTCGGCTGTAGCCCGGTGGATCAACGCACACAGGCGGCCGGAATGACTCCGGCCGCGTGTCATCTTCATATGCGTTCATGCCAGACTTCGGACTGCCTTCGCACGGTTGATCGTGGTGGCGTCGCGTCTGTGTTCATTGCGAACTACTGCAGCCGACGATCGTCGAACTTGGAAGCGGCTTCGGAACCGCGGACCGGACCTTCCGGGCGACGTGTTGCTGCAGCGGGGTTTTGAGGAACAGCGCGGCCACTGTCGCCGTCGGCTTCATCAGACTGACCGGGTTTCGGAACCCAATTGGCAACGGCCCAGGTGGGGTACTCGTCAGCGACGCTGACAGCGAGATCCTGCAGAATCTCCATCATCTTCTGAGTCGACATGTCTTCGTTCTTCAGCACTCGCTGCAGGACGAAGCGTTTGTTGGTGGGGATGTAGGCGAAAAACTTGCCATTGCCCAGGCGGTCGTTGGCGGCCAGCAGACGCAGCAGCGCGGTGCGAGGAACTTCGCTGGCCGTTTCGGGAATCTGATCGAGCCACGCCATCACCCACACGGCTTCGCCGTTGCGGCTGAGCACGGTCGACATGCTGAACTTCCACTCTTCACCACGAATGCTGGTCTTGAAGGCGAAGTCGTAGCGTTTTTCGGTCTTGGTGGGCTTTAGTCCGATGGCCGCCAGTGCGTTGCCAAGATCCTGCTCCGACAACTGCCCGCGAACGACTTTCGTTTCCGTCAGGTCGACGTCCGGATCCTGAGAGTAAACAGCGCTGGGGCTGACAGTGGCAATCAAAACCGCCGGCAGTAGAAAGGCGACGATGGACTTCATGTGATGCACTCCTTGCATGTGTCTGCGAACTCGCCGCCGTGACTGGCGGTATCGGCGAGAACGGTCTTTCCGCTGTCGGTCAGGCAGAATCTGCCGCACTGCCTGCTGTCAGGCTGAGTACAGGTGCTTGAGGCAAATCTGTGACCAGGTCTCAAACTGATCCAGTTCGCGCACCAGTTCTTCCGGTGGTGCGAATCCTGCGTTTATCATCGACTCTTCGCGCGGTGCAACTTTCGGTTTGTCCAGGTCGAAAACGTGAACGACACCTAAATGAACACGGCCAACGTCGGTTTCATCGTCGTTAATCAGTCCGATACACGTTTCCGACCAGCCCGCCTGCAGGTGGACCTCTTCCTCAATTTCCCGCTTCATTCCTTCGTGGTAGGGACAACCATCACCTTCCAGGTCCAGGGTCGAAACGTGCCCGCCAACTCCGACAGAGCGCTTCGAATGCAGGCGTGCTTCGCCTTGAGCCGTGCCTCGCTGATAGCTGAAGATCTGCCCGTCGCAGCGAAAAATGCAGTAAGGGATGAGTTGCTTGAACGATGCATCCTGCTCCATTTCGTTGCGCGGCCGATAGCTCGCGTGCAGAGGATCGAGGATGACTTCGAGGTAGCGATCAACGTCTTCGGAGAACCCCTGAAAATGCCCGATGTCATGGAAGACGGCTGTGGGAATGACAAGCACATGTTCGACAGACGTGTCAACGGTGGCAGCGTGGTTGGTCATCAGGTCAGACTCCTTTCAGAGGAAGGTGGATTGCGTGATCTAACCAGTCGTCGCAGATCAGGCCGTTATTCACAAAACGCGAATATCGAAGATCGAACAGGGAATTTCGAATGATGAAGTCGGGTCGACACAGTGAGAACGGGCGTTCTTGTTCGAACTCCGATATTCGATCGCGACTGCAACCAGCACTTGTTTGCGGCAACGAACTCAGTCACCCGTCATCAGCTCCTTCACCGCCTTCGCGATATCCGGTTGACGCATGAGTGATTCGCCGACCAGAACTGCGCCGACGCCGGCTTCCCGCAGCCGGATGATGTCCTGATGACTGCGAATACCGCTTTCGCTGACGAGCAGGACATCGGCCGGAATTTCCGGCATCAGTTCGAACGTGCGGTTCAGGTTCGTGACGAAGGTTCGCAGGTCCCGGTTATTGATGCCAATCAGTTTTGTCCCTGTCCGCAGCACTCGATCAAGATTCTCGAAGTCGTAGAGTTCGATCAGCGTCTGCATTCCCAGTTCGCGAGCAAACGTATGCAGATCCTGCAACTCAGCTTCAGTCAGGCACTCGGCGATCAGCAGGATGCAGTCGGCTCCGGCCTCTCTGGCTTCCAGAATCTGATAGCGGTCGATGATGAATTCCTTCCTCATCACCGGAATGCTGACGCACTGACGGATTTCGCGCAGGTAGTCCAGATGCCCCTGGAAGAATTTTTCGTCGGTGAGCACGCTCAGGCACTGAGCGCCTGCTTCCGCGTAGCGGCGTGCAATGACGATGGGGTCGAAGTCCGGGCGAATAATTCCCGCGGACGGAGACGCCTTCTTGACTTCTGCAATCAGGCCCGGCCGCACTGCCGTGGAAAGTGCGCGAAAAAAATCCCGAACCGGCGGTGCATTTTTCAGTCGGGCGTACAATTCCGCTTCGGGGACGGCAGCGCTGGCCGCGGCCACTTCCCCGCGTTTGTGCGCGACGATTTCCTCCAGCACGGTCGACAACGGGCCAACTCCGCGTTGTGATACTTGACTAGACATGTTTCGAGGCGCGGATCATACCGACGGGGCAATGGTACTCAACCGGCTGCGCCGCAGAACGCCGCGGTTCGTGCGAATCGCGTGTAACCCAGGGGGCTGAAACCGGCTGATGAACCCGCTGTATGCTCAAATTGACCCGGATCTGATAAAGATCACAGCGGGACAAGTCGCTGCAACAATGCTGAGCCTGACGGCCCTGGCAGGTGGCATGATGATGATTGCCGTCTGGGCGTTGCGATGGCATTTCGGCCGGCCGATACTGCCTCAGGCGGTTCGTCAGCCGCTGCATGTTCCGCTGCTGCTGACTATTGCCGGTGTGGTGTGGGCAGTGCTGATGGCGATTGCGGTGCTCGCCGTGGAAATCGCTCCGCCCGGTGATGCAACCGTCGGCCAGGCCGCGACCGTGCCATCCGGGGAAAAGCAGCCGGGCAGCGAGCCGCCGTCAGGTGACACAGCCGAATCGCCAGCCGACGACGCTGACCAGGACCCGTCGGGCGGCGACACGCCCATGTCCGGTGACGAGTCTGCGTCCGGTGACGAGTCTGCGTCCGGTGACGAGTCTGCGTCCGGTGACGAACCGGTGCCAGGCGAAGAATCGACAGCGGCTGGCGATGAAGCGGTCGGGTTGCCTGCCGAGGATGAGTCTGCGAGCGACAGCGATTCGGCCGTCGGCGCTGGTGGCACAGTAGTGAGCGATTCGACAGAAGCGGACGGCGCGGTCATAGGTGAGTCGCCGAAGTCAGGGAAGTCAGTGCAGCAGCGGTTGAATGAGATTGGCCGGATGATGGCGATGAACCTGGCGTTTCAACTGGCCACGCTGGCAGCGTTCGGAATCCTGATCTACGTCGTGCAGCAGGGGCGTCAGCGCGGCATTTCCGGCCCCGGTGTTTCCAGCGGCGACGGAACGTTGATGGCAATACAGGCTCAGCTGCCGGTCGCGACCTCGCCAAACCTGTGGCCTGATCTGGACGAACCGGCGGTTACGGTTTCGGCACCGGTTGCAGGGTCAATCGCTGACCCTTGGCGCGCCAGCGCGGCGAACTTCCCGTTGCCCCAGTCCGTTGACGCTCTGAACGACGGCACCGCGGCGGACGAACTGCGGGATGAATCCAGCGCCCCGGTCGTCACGTTCGAACGATGGCATTTTCCAACGGAGCTGCGCTGGGCGTTTGAGGTCTTTTTGGTCGCGCTGCTGCCGACGTTCATCCTGCGGCTGGTGCTGGTCTGGGTTCTTGACGATCCGGCTCAGCATCCGTTACTGGAGTTGATGACCGAAGGCGTGCCGTGGTCGATCATGGCGATGATTGCCGTAATGGCTGTGGTGGTCGCTCCACTGGCCGAGGAACTGCAGTACCGCGTGATTGTCCTTGGCGGCCTCGCTCAGACCGGCACGGTCCTGACTGGCTGGATCGTGTCGTCGCTGCTGTTTGCGTTCGCTCACAATTTTCCGGACTCGATTGCCTTGCTGCCGCTGGCGTTCGCGATTGGCTACGCCTACATCAGACGCCGCAGCTATCGAACAGTGGCGCTCATCCACTTTCTGTTCAATGGCTTCAACATGCTGCTGGCAATGCTGACGTTACCGTGATTTCCGGATTGCTCAGGACCGAAGCTGGCTGATGCGTTACAATCACGCAGAATCGCCGGAGAATCGACATGAGTACAGTAACACCTTCCCTGATGACCACGGCAGAATTCATGGTCCTGCCCGAAGACGGCATGGAACGGGAACTGATTCGCGGTCAGTTGCGGGAAAGACCCATGACCAAACGCAATCGATTTCACGCCAGTGCCGTCACGCGCATTGCCCGTTTTCTTGACGAATGGATAGACCAGCAGCCTGAACCCCGCGGCGTGGTGTACACGGGAGAAATCGGTGTGATTCTGCGGCACGATCCGGATACGACGGTCGGCATCGATGTCGCATATTTTACAGCGGATGTCGTTTCTCGTCAGACGGAAGCCACCACGCTGATCGACGGACCGCCGCTGCTGGCGGTGGAGGTTCTTTCGCCGTCGGACAGGAATGAAGACGTCCGCGAGAAGGTGCTGGAATACCTCGCGGCGGGCGTTGCCGTCGTGTGGATCGTGGACCCGTATTTCCGGACCGTTCAGGTTCATCGACCGGGCGCAGTTCCGGAGATGTTCAACACCGAACACTCGTTGACCGGCGGTACGGCACTACCGGGGCTGGACATCGCCGTGATCGATATCTTCGAACGTCGGCCGGTGTCGTAGCGGGTCGCTTTGCGGCTCTCTTCTCCGTTCGGGCGTCCGATGCTCGGCGCAGGCTGAAGTGACCGCGCACTTTCCCTGTTCGGGCGGTTTTGGCAGGGCTGTTTCGAGGGCGGTCGCATCGATCTGCCCTGTGGTTTGCGAGCCCTGTGGTTTGCGAAGCGTGCCGCATCGTTGCGCTGGCCGGGTGGAACGCCGTGGCGAGGCGAATTTCCGGTACGGGTCTGGTCCGCAGAACCTGCCGCGCTAGAATTCTTCCGATTGCCCGCAGACCCGTTGCGGTTTGTGAAGAGCTGATGAGCCTTGTCGGTGTCTGACGCTGCAGGGCATCAGCCGCCGCCGTTCGTAGTTGCGACCGTGTGTAGTCGAGCCTGATTCGCTTTCAACGATTCTCCTGGTAAGGCGTTCTCATGTCAGCGCAGCTTGAGAGTTCCGTCGCGGCGGCTTCCGGTCAGCACTCAGAGTTTCAGATTCTGCTGGGCGAGCAGACGACGCGGCCAAGGCTGGGTTTCGGCCAGGGGCCGGCGGCCACCACAGCCGGCGACCTGGTCACGTATTCGGGGAATGCCCATCTGTGTACTGTCGCGCCGACTCGTTCAGGCAAGGGGACCGGGGTGATCGTTCCTAACCTGCTGAGCTACCCTGGTCCGGTCGTCGTTTTCGATCCAAAGGGCGAAAATTACCAGGTGACGGCGCGACGTCGGCGCGAATTGGGCCACACGGTCATCAAGCTCGATCCTTTCGGTGTCATCGACGACCATTCCGACGGACTGAATCCGCTGGACCTGTTTGAACTGCCTGGCATGGATGTCGAATCCGAATCGCAGGCACTCGCGGAGCTGCTGTCGCGTGGAATTGTCGGCCAGAAGGAGCCGTTCTGGGATATCAGCGGCACCGCGTTTTCCAGCGGGCTGTTGTCACTGGCAGCGACGCAGGAAGATCCCGAACAGCGCAATGTGCCGCACATCTGCGATCACCTGAGTTCATCCGATACGGTGTACAGCCTGGCCGTTGTGCTGGACGCGATCGGCGACAGGCTCAGCCGCCATGCTCGCGGAGAAATCGCCAGTGTCCTGCAAATGCCGGACGTGACCCGCGGCGGCGTCATGGCGACTGCCAAGACGTATTTCAAACCCTTTGGCACGGAACGTGTTCAGGCGACCCTTAAAGCATCAACGTTCTCTCTGCAGGAAATCGTCGACGGAGCCCCGCTGTCCGTGTACCTGATTCTGCCTCCGCACCGGGTTTACAGCCACCGGGGCCTGCTGAAAATGTGGATCGGCACACTGCTGTCGGCCATCTTCACGCGACACTCACAACCCCCGCTGCGAACGCTGTTCCTGCTGGACGAAGTCGCTCAACTGGAAACGTTCCCGCTCCTGTCCGCGCTGATTACGCTTTCGGCAGGCTACGGAGTCACGGTTCACACGTTCTGGCAGGACCTGGCGCAGATCAAGTCGTGTTATCCCAGGGATTGGAAGACGATTCTGAACAATTGCGCGGTGGTGCAGACGTTCGGGATTTACAATCGCGATATGGCCAGCCAGTGGGGTGATTATCTGGATCACGGCCCCGATCAACTGCGTTCGCTGCAACAGGACGAGCAGATTCTGTCGATTCACGGTCAGGGAGAACATCGCTGCCGCCGGTTGAATTACCTGACGGACTCGCGGTTCGCCGGCCAGTTTGACGACAACCCGCTGTACGGTAGTCTGACCAGACGAACGGTCGCACCGTCCACGCGTGATACCCCGCGGCCCCGGGGACACTGACGAAGGGCGTCGCCGAATCACATCGCGACGTCGGCGTGTTTCAACAAAGCCCGATCAGGAATGTGTCTCGCCGTGAACAGTTTCGTCGCAGCAACATCAGACTGCGCCGCGTGACCTGGAACGGATCGGAGACCGCTGTTACGCTCCGCGGCCTGACTCGTTCCGTCAATCCTCTGTTTCGATTCGGTCTGAACCGTTGAGCCATTCATTTCCCGCCGTTGATGAACAGCTCCGCGTCCTCACGCGCGGCGTCGAGAAGATCGTTCCTGAAGGTGAACTCGCGAAAAAGCTGCAGCACAGTCGCGACACCGGGACACCGCTGCGAGTCAAATACGGGATCGATCCGACCGGCATCGACGTTCACCTGGGGCATACGGTTCCGCTGAGGAAGATCCGACAGTTTCAGGAACTCGGTCATCAGGCGGTCATCATCATCGGCAACTACACGGCAATGGTCGGTGACCCCAGCGGACGCGATGAGGCTCGCAGCAAGCGATTGACGGAAGACGAAGTTGAAGCCAATGCAAAGGACTATCTGGCTCAGGTCGGCAAAGTCGTCGACATGGATCGAGCCGAAGTGCATCGCAACGGAGACTGGTTCGCCAGGATGTCGTTTGCGGACGTTCTGAGTCTCTGCGGACGAGTAACGGTCGCTCAACTGCTGACTCGTGATGACTTCGCCAAACGTTATCGTGAAGAGAAGCCGATTTTTCTGCATGAATGCCTCTATCCGGTGATGCAGGCCTGGGATTCGGTCGAAATTCGATCCGACGTCGAACTGGGCGGTACCGAACAGCTCTACAGCTTCATGCTGGCTCGCGACCTGCAGACCCAGCAGAGTCTGAATCAGCAGATCGGCATGATGTCGCCGATTCTGGTCGGGCTGGATGGTGTCAAACGGATGGGCAAAAGCCTCGGCAACTACATCGGCATCAGCGAGCCGCCGTATGAGATGATGAAGAAATTCATGCAGTTGCCGGACAGTGTGATGAAGATGTACTTCGAACTGCTGACCGAAGAGCCTCTGGACGAAGTTGACAATCTGCTGGCGGGCCATCCGAAGGAAGCCAAGCTGACTTTGGCGAAAACGATCATCGCACAGTACCACGACGTAAAGCAGGGTGACGAGGCAGCGGCTCGCTGGCAGGCAGAAATCGGTGGCGGAGGTCTGCCGGCCGACATTCCGGAAGTCGAATTGGCGACAAGCGATCTCGATGAGGACGGCACGCTTCCTGCGTTTCTGCTGCTGACAAAACTCGGCCTGCAATCGTCCAACGGAGAAGCTCGGCGGCTGATCGCTCAGGGCGGCGCGAAACATGGTGAAGAAAAATCAGTCATCGACGACGCGAACCGGAAAATCCAAGTCGAAAACGGTATGCTCATCTGGGCTGGCAAGAAGAAATTCTGTCGCGTGAAGCTGACGTAACTCATCCGCACCCCCACCGGGCCTGCCCTGGTGGAATGATGCCTCTACAGTGTTCGGCATGAGCCTGGGATGCCGCAGTGCAAGTGCATCGAACGCCAGGTAGTGAGAAGCTTTAGTCCGCCGGGATGAACCCGGTGGGGTTTCGTTTTAATTCGGATTCTCAATCGCTGCTCAAGGACACCTCATGCCAACCGGATTCGGAATCGTCGGCACCGGAATGATTTCGCACTTTCACGCTCGGGCGATTGCCGACATTCGCGGCGCAAAGGTCACGGCGTGCTTCGACACTGTCGCCGAACGAGCCAATGGGTTCGCCGGCGAATATGGCTGCAACGCGTACACCGATCTGGAGGCGATGCTGGCCGACAGGAACGTCGACATCGTGAATGTCTGCACGCCGAGTGGTGCTCACCGTGATCTGGCCGTTGCCGCGGCAAACGCCGGGAAGCATGTGGTCGTCGAAAAGCCGCTGGAGATCACTCTCAAGCGGTGCGATGCGATCATCAACGCGTGTGAAAAGAACAAAGTTCGCCTGTGTGCGATTTTTCCGTCGCGGTTCAGCCCGGTGAACATGGAACTGAAGGCCGCGATCGATGCTGGGCGTTTCGGCCGGCTGACGCTGGGCGACACTTACGTGAAGTGGTGGCGAACTCAGGAATACTACGACAGCGGCGGGTGGCGAGGAACGTGGGATATGGACGGCGGCGGAGCCTACATGAATCAGGCCATTCATCAGGTTGACCTGCTGTACTGGCTGATGGGCGACGTCGTGGAAGTCACCGGCATGACAGACACGCTGGCTCACGAACGCATCGAAGTCGAAGACGTCGGAGTGGCAACGCTGCGATTCGCAAATGGAGCGATCGGAGTGATCGAAGCCACGACCAGTGCGTGGCCTGGACTGCTGAAGAAGACCGAAATCCACGGCACTGAAGGGACCGCTATCGTCGAACAGGACGACATTCTGCGCTGGGAGTTCCTGAAGAAAGACAGGCGCGACGCGGCGATTCGAAAGAAGTTTGCTGCTGGTTCCGCCAACACCGGCGGAGCGGCCGATCCGAAAGCCATCAGCTACATCGGCCACCGTGATCAGTTGAAGGATTTCGTGGAAGCGATCCACGAAGACCGTCCGGCACGAGTCGACGGAATTGAGGGCCGCCGCAGCGTCGAAATCATTCTGGCGATCTACCAGGCGTCGTGGAGTGGCAAGACGGTGAAACTGCCGCTGAAGAGCGATCCCAAACGGCCTGCATAGCTGTTCTCAGCCGCGCGGTGCAGCAGCCTGAGACGCGGTCGTCGAGCGCATGGCCGACTCCCGTGTGAAGGCTCGACTCTCGATCAGTGGAAAACTTAATCGCCGGTGCCGACTTCCAGATTCATGGCTGTCTGCATCAACCGCGTTTCCTGGCGGTTGTGAGCTTCGAAGCTGTCCATCCAGTGTTTGAGTTCCAGGCTCAGCAGGCGAGCCATTTCTTCAACATGCTCCGGGTCCGACAGGCGGTTGCGAAGTTCCCGCAGGTGGCGGCAGAGTCGGCGGTGCTGACTTTCCAGCGTCGCGACATGACACAGCCAGTTCGGGTGACGTTCCAGGACTTCCTTCAGGTAGCCGCCTCGGCGTTTGAGTTCGAACTCGACAGGCAGCGAGTCCAGCAGGGCATCGACGACCGCATGAATCCAGCGAAGGTTTTCGTCGTCGATCGGATCGTCGAGCAGATCCCGAAGGTCACCGACCAGGATGTATTCGAGTTGCGTGTAGCGTTTCAGCTCTTCGGATGTCGAGTGGCAATTCATGAGGTCATCTCCAGGCGTCGGGGACTCGTCCGCACCCGGCAATTGTAGCTGAGCGTCCCCAGGGCAACAATTCGCAGTAAAGAACTTTCGGGCATCGTCCGCAGTTCTGACAAATCGCGTGAAATGAATCTTCCCAACGCGCAAAGGAAAGCCCGACATCGGTGAGATGTCGGGCCGGAAGGGTGGCTAACCGGATTTGAACCGGCGACCTCTGGAACCACAATCCAGCGCTCTAACCAACTGAGCTATAGCCACCATGCACGGAAATTGATCGCCGGGAGCAGCGACGGGCGAGGGATGATATCCGTGAGATTCCGGTCAATCAAGGCGGCGAACGGCGGTCCGGCAGAAGACAGGGTTTCCGAGGCGGTGTCGTTGTCCGGCCGAGCGTCATTGTTCAACGGACCGTCACTGTCCGGCTCAAGCGTCATTCTCAGCGAGGCGCGGGCGGGACGGATGCGACCAACCTGCTACGATCTGCCTTATGAGCGTCATTTGTATCGAGAAACTCAGCAAATCCTACGGTCGGCGGCGCGGGATCGACGACGTCACTCTTTCGATTGAGCCTGGGCGGATCTTCGGGTTTCTGGGGCCCAACGGTGCCGGCAAGTCCACGGCCATCCGCGTGCTGCTGGGCTTCCTGAAAGCGGGTGCCGGCAGGGCGACCGTTTTGGGGAAGGACTGCTGGTCGGCGAGCGCAACGATTAAGCGAGACGTTGGCTACGTTGCCGGTGACGTCCGTCTGTATCCGTGGCTGACGGCTCGCAGGGCCTTTCACATCGTCGGTCAGATTCGCGGCACGGTTCTGCGGGCCGAAGGAGACAGGCTCGCTGCAAAATTTCGCCTGGAACCGGACCTTCCCGTCAGAAAGATGTCCCGCGGAAACCGCCAGAAGCTTGCACTGGTGCTGGCGCTGGTGCATCGTCCTCAACTGGTGATTCTGGACGAGCCGACGTCCGGACTCGATCCGCTGATGCAGGACACTCTGGCGGAATGCCTGCGGGAAATGGCGGCGGAAGGTCGTACCGTATTTTTTTCCAGCCACACGCTGAGCGAAGTCGAAAGCCTGTGCGACGACGTGGCCATGATTCGCGACGGCAGGATCGTCGTCAACGATCACCTGCATCAACTGAAGGCTCGCGCGCCGCGTACCATCACGCTGACCTTTGAGTCGGAACAGCAGATCGATGCTGTTACGTGGCCCGACTACCTGACGCTGGAAGATCGTTTCCGAACGATCTGCCGACTGCAGATGAACGGCCCGTCGACAAGATTCATACACTGGGTGTCGACTCAGCCCGTCACCGACGTCAGCATCGGCCAGCCCAGTCTGGACGCCCTGTTTCGGACGTACTATCAGTCGGACGAATCGGAAGCGGCGGTCTGATGCGCGGAATTCTGAACAAGATCCTGCATGAGGTTCGAGGGCCGGTGCTGTTGTTTGGTATCGGGCTTGGGCTGATCATGGCGCTGCTGACAGCGCTGCTGCCGAAGGTTCTGGGGGATATCGACAAGGTTTTTGAACGCCTGCCATTCGTGAAGCCACTGATCACCGCGTTGCTGGGCGTTGATCCCGGCGACCAGTTCACCGCCCAGATGATTCAGGCATTTCTGTGGGTTCATCCGACAGTGCTGACGCTGATCTGGGCTCACGAAGTCATGTACTGCACGCGCCTGCCTGCCGGTGAAATTGATCGCGGCACGATCGACTTTCTGCTCGGCCTGCCGGTTTCCCGCTGGAAGCTGTATTTGGGCGAAACCATCGGGTGGCTGGCGTCCGGAGTCGTGATGCTGACTGTGGGCTGGACCGGACATTTTCTGGCGTCAGGGGCTCTGCAGCCTGACATGCGTCCGGGGGCCGCGGCAACTCTGTTCGTCATGCTGAATCTTCTCGCTGTGTACGTTGCCGTTGGGAGTTTCGCATTTCTGGTGTCGGCATTCAGCGACCGCAGGACTCGCGCAATCGGAATCGTCTTTGCGGTGCTGCTGATGTCGTTCCTGCTGAACTTTCTGGCTCAGTTCTGGGACCCGGCAAAAGCAATTTCGTTTCTGAGCGTGATGGAATACTATCGCCCGGCGATCGTGATTCAGTCGGGGGAGTTCCCTTCGGCCGACGTCGGCACGCTGCTGACCATCGGCGCAGTCTGCTGGCTTGTCGGCGGCGTGACGTTTCGCAGCCGAAGCATCTGCACTGTGTAGGTGGCGGTTTCCAAAGAAGGTCAATGCGGATGCGCATGCTGTTGTTGATCCTTGCCGCGTTGTGCTGCGTGTTTTCTCCGGACGCCGCCGTTGCTCAGGAACCCGCGAGATTGCTTGCCGGGCGACCTTTGCGGGACGCACTTCAAATCGAGCTGACGCTGACTGCTCGTGACGCCGTCGTCCGGGATCTGCTCAGCGCGCTGCAGCGCGACACCGGCATTCCCGTCGTTCTGGACCGGCGAGTCGATCCGTATGCGGACCTAGGAACGTATGCTGGTGCGGTGACGGTTGAAGAACTGCTCAGGCAGATTGCCGTGACGCTCGAATGCGGCGTTTCGTTCGGCGATCACTTCGTCTACATCGGGCCGGAACCGTCGGCCGGTCGACTCCGCACCGTTATGGAGCTTCGTCGCCAGGACATTGCGGCAGTACGAAGTGAGGTTGCTGCAGACGTCTACCGGGCACTTGTCGCCAATGTCTCCGCATCCTGGCCGCGGCTGGCTCAGCCACGAGACCTCGTTGTGCGCGCGGCGCGCAAGGTCGGCCTGGGTGTTCGCGACCCGGAAGTGATTCCGCATGACTTGTGGCGAGCTGCTGAGTTGCCTGCAATGCCGTTCGCTGACCGGGCCACGCTGGTGCTCAATCAGTTTGACCTGACTTTTGAACTGGACGAACAGGGCACGGCGATTCAAATCGTGCCTGTTCCGGAATCCGTTGCGGTGGAACAGCCGCACCGTGTTGCGGCTCGTCGCGTGGCCATCGTCGAGCGGCGATGGATCGAGGAGTTTCCCGACCTGGCGATCACCTGGCAGGGGGCGACAGCGATCGTTTCCGCGACGATTGAGCAGCATGAGCGACTGAAGGAACTGATTGCGGAGCAGTGACAAATACTTCGATTCGCAGTTTCGGCAAACCAGAAGCCGCAACAGGCGCTGTTTTGAATTCACGGAACGCTGTCTTTACGATAGCGGCCGAAATTAACCAAAATCACGTGGAGAAGACCGCATGCTCAGCATTCCCGCTTCCGGTGCCCTCGACTTCGTCTCGCTCGGTGCGATGGTGCATCGACTGGACCCCGGACGCATTCCGTTTCGCAAGGCCACGCAGCTCGCAATTCATGTCAGCGGTGGCGAATTCAATTGCGCGGCTAACCTGTCAGACTGTTTTCTGTTGAAGACCGGAATCGCCACGGCAATGGTCGATAATCCGATCGGTGATCTGATCAACGAACGCGTGCGGGCGATGGGAGTCAGGCCGTTCTACAAAATGTTTAAGCATGACGGCGTTCGTGGTCCCAACATGGCCACGGTCTACAGCGATCAGGGTTGCGGGGTACGTGCTCCGGTTGTGTTTTACAACCGCAGCAACGAAGCCGCCGGCATGCTGAAGGCCGGAGACTTCAACTGGGATGAGATTTTTGCAGGCGGAGTTCGCTGGTTCCACAGCGGCGGAATCTTTGCGGCTCTGTCGCCAACAACGCCCGAAGTCATTGTGGAAGGCATGAAAGCCGCGAAAAAGGCCGGTGCGATCACATCCTTCGACCTGAACTACCGTGCCAAGTTGTGGGCGATTTCGGGCGGTCTCGACAAGGCTCAGGAAACACTCCGTGGCATTGTCGAGCACTGTGATGTACTCGTCGGCAACGAAGAAGACCTGCAGAAGGGACTTGGTCTGAAGGGACAGGATGTCGAGAGCAAATCGAAGCTGGATCCAACGGCATTCTTCGGAATGATGGAATCGGTGGCAAAGGACCTTCCCAGCGTCAAGGCCGTCGCCACAACGCTGCGTGAAGTACAGTCGACGAACCGCCATAACTGGAGTGCCGTGTTGTGGATGGACGGCAAGACCTATCAGGCTCCGGAAGCACAACTTGACGTATTGGACCGCGTCGGCGGTGGCGACGGTTTCGCGTCCGGATTGTTCTACGGTCTGATGAGCGGCGAAACTCCCGAGCAGGCTCTGCGTCTGGGCTGGGCTCACGGCGCTTTGCTCACCACGTTCCCCGGCGATACAACAATGGCGTCTGTCGAACAGGTTAAGGCATTCGCCGAAGGTGGTTCCGCGAGAATACAGCGGTGAACCGGTTAGGCAACGCGGCACCTGTCCCGCACGCGCAGCCTGATTTCTGTGGGCTGGGTGCCCGATTGCCAGCACGGTCTTCCAGCTCGGGTTAGGACATATGATCATGTCGGTTGCTTCCGAATCATTGCCCAAACACGGTACCCGGATGAGCTTCGAGGAGTTTCAGGCACTCGGTCTGCCGGATGTTTCCAACGTCTCGTTGTACAGTGGAATTGTCTGCGTGGATGACGAAGCGGAGGATTCGGAGATCCTGACAAAACGAAGCTGGCGACACGCTCAGGTCGAAGCGCGTATCAGTTTTCTCCTGCACCGCTGGAAGGAAAAAGTCGGTCATTCCGGTCATATCTTCAGTGGAGAAGTTGGCTGCGAAGATGCGCGGAGTGGATTGGACGCCGGTATCGATGTCGCCGTGTTCCCGGACGAAGTCGTTGCTGAGCAGGCGGACTCTGCGTTTATTCAGGGGCTTCCGATACTGGCCGTCGAAGTCGTCTCACCGGCCGATCAACAGTCGAAGGTGAAGCTGAAGGTCGATGGTTATTTGACGGCCGGAGTTCCCATGGTGTGGGTTGCCGACCCAGGCTTCGAAACGGTGACTGTTCACAGACCGGGCCACACGCTTCGGACCTTTACGGGGACGGAACCGGTAAGTGGAGCAGACATTTTGCCCGGCTTCGAGGTCTCGGCAGCAGAGTTCTTTAACTAGTCTGCCGCAAGTCGCGATTTCCTGATCTCAACATTCAACATTAAAGCTAAAAGAGTATGGCGAAACACGATATCGGCCTGATCGGCCTGGCGGTGATGGGGCAGAACCTGGTCATGAATATGGCCAATAAAGGGTTCAACGTCGCGGTCTATAACCGCACCACGGAAACCATGAAGGAATTCGTGGAAGGGCTTGGCAGTCGCCCCGCCGGCGTCGTCGAAGCAGGCACACCGGATCGCATTCACGGCTACGAAACTCTGGAAGAATTCGTCAGCAGCCTGGAATCACCACGCCGAGTGATGATCATGGTCAAGGCGGGTGCGCCGGTCGATGCTGTGATTGACCAGCTCAAACCGCTGCTGGACAAAGGCGACATCATCATCGACGGTGGCAATGCCGATTACACCGACACCAATCGTCGGCACGAAGAACTGAAGGCGGAAGGCTTTCGCTTCATCGGCACTGGAGTTTCCGGCGGCGAAGAAGGAGCGTTGAAGGGGCCCAGCATCATGCCCGGAGGCCATCCGGAAGCATGGCCATATGTCAAAGGCATTCTTCAGAAGATCAGCGCGAAAGTTGGTCCAAACAACGATATTCCATGCTGTGACTGGGTTGGCGAAGCAGGGGCCGGCCACTATGTCAAAATGGTCCACAACGGGATCGAATACGGCGACATGCAGTTGATCTGCGAGGCCTATTACATCCTTAAGCACGGCGTCGGTCTGACCAACGCCGAATTGTATCAGGTGTTCAGGGAGTGGAACGAAAGCGAACTGGAAAGCTATCTGGTCGAAATCACGAGAGACATCTTCACGGTGAAGGACAAGGAGACCGGTAAAGATCTGGTCGACCTGATCCTGGACACGGCCGGGCAAAAGGGCACCGGCAAGTGGATGAGCCAGCATGCTCTGGACCTTGGCGTTCCAACGACTCTGATCACAGAAGCCGTATTTGCCCGCTGTCTGTCGGCTCAGAAGGATGCACGAGTGCGAGCTGAGTCAGTGCTGTCCGGTCCCGACACGAAGTTCGAAGGTGATCGGAAACAGTTCATCGACGACGTTCGGCAAGCGCTGTATGCCTCCAAGCTGTGCAGCTACGCTCAGGGCTACGTGCAACTGGACGCCGCCGCTGCCGAGTTTGGCTGGAAGCTGAACAACGGACCGATTGCCTTATTATGGCGCGGCGGCTGCATCATCCGTTCACGGTTCCTGGAAGATATCAAGCAGGCCTTCGACAAGAATCCCACACTGGAAAACCTGCTGTTGGACGATTTCTTCAAGTCGGCCATCAGCAAAGCTCAGCCCGCATGGCGTCGAGTCGTTGCGACGGCGATTCAGCTTGGCCTGCCGGTTCCGGGCTTCAGTTCGGCATTGACGTACTACGATGGCTACCGTCGCGGGCGTCTGCCCGCCAACCTGCTGCAGGCTCAGCGAGACTACTTCGGGGCTCATACCTATGAACGTACCGACAAGCCGCGCGGCGAGAAATTCCACACCGACTGGATCCGCGAACGTCAGTTGACGTAGTGGCTTCGGCGTAAGCTCTCATGAAATCCCAAAGCAGCGCGACCATGCCTCTTGTTCGCTGTATCGTCGTGGTATTCGCGCTGACCTGGATTGCCACGCAGGCGATCGCCAGCGACAAACCCAACGTCGTTTTCTTCTATATCGATGACCTCGGTTGGGCCGATCCTGGTTTTGCGGGGTCCGATTTCCATGAGACGCCGAATATCGATGCGCTCGCTGCCGACGCCATGGTCTTCACGGATGCGTATGCGAACGGTCCCAACTGTGCTCCCAGCCGTGCGTGCCTGCTGAGCGGGCTGTATGCGCCGCGGCATGGCATCTTCACTGTCGGCGATCCTCGTCGCGGGAATGATCGGTTTCGTCGGCTGGAACCGATCCAGAACAAGACCGTGCTCGCGAACGAATTTGTCACGTGGGCCGAAGTCCTGCGCGAGAACGGGTATACGCTGGCCAGCATGGGGAAGTGGCATCTCGGCGACAATCCAGCGGCGCAGGGCTTCGACCTCAACGTTGCCGGTCGAGAATGGGGCAGCCCGAGCGGAGGCGGATATCACAGTCCATACTTGTATCCGAACCTCAAACAGGACCAGCCTGGCGAATATCTCACCGACCGACTGACTGAAGAAGCAACGCAGTTCATTGCGGACAACCAGGCGGGCCCGTTTTTTCTGTATCTCGCGCACTATGCCGTCCATACGCCGATCCAGGCTAAGCCTGAACTCACTGCGAAGTACAAATCGAAGCAGCCTGGTATCCATCAGTCGAACGCCGAGTATGCGGCAATGATCGAGAGCGTGGACAACAGCGTCGGTCAAGTGCTGGCAACGCTCGACGAACTTGGACTGAGCGATGAGACGGTTGTCGTGTTCTCCTCCGACAACGGCGGTTTCGGCGGAGCCACCTCAAACCATCCGCTTCGCGGCGCGAAGGGCATGCTGTATGAAGGGGGAATCCGCGTCCCGCTGATCATCCGTTCGCCTGGAGTCACCAAACCTGGCAGCCGCTGTGCTGAGCCGGTGATCGGGATTGACTTGTATCCCACGTTTATCGAGATCACGGGATCGACGCTGCCGAACGGGCTTGAACCGGACGGCGTCAGCCTGATGCCACTGCTGCGCGATTCGTCAGCGTCGCTTGATCGGGATGCGATCTTCTGGCACTTCCCGGCGTATCTGCAGGGCAGCGGTGATCCTGCGGGCGGTCCGTTCCGCACGACTCCGGCCGGAGCCATTCGCAAGGGTGACTGGAAGCTGATCGAATGGTTCGAAACCGGTCGGCGGGAACTCTATAACCTCAACAACGACATCGGCGAAGCGAGTGAACTGAGTGAATCGGAACCCGATAAACTTGCCGAACTGCACTCTGCCATGCAGCTCTGGCGATCGGAGGTTGCCGCGCCGATTCCAACAATTTCCAACCCCCATTTTGATCACGACGCTGTGCGCCACTACCAGCGGAAAAGGTAGATGGCGGCCCCCAGAACCCAGCAGCAAAGTGGAACGACGATGGCGACGAGCAGGTCGCGCCGACGGCGTTGCTGGAATGGTTTCATGGGGGAAACCGGCATGTCGGAGTAGATGTCATCGTTATCCATTTTGTCGCCGCCGGTCGCCATGTTGGGACCGCAGGATAGTACGCGACTTTCACCGCCGGGCAGCACGATCAATCGGTATCGCTGTCCCCACGGATCGGTCGTCTCCCACTCGTGGTCACTGTCCGGCACGATCACGAATGAATTCTCACTGATCGGTTCCGCTGGCTGCAGACGCCCCTTCTGATAGTCTGCAGCAAGTGCGCGAACGCGAATCAATGCCATCGACGTTCGAGCCTCCTGCCGGGACTGCTCGATCGGAGGGTGAAGGAAAACGAACAACACGAAGCACAATCCGCCGAGCACCAGGAGACACATCGCATCGACAATGGTTCGCGGAGGACGTATTCGCATTCGTCATTCTTTCGCCGCGACGAACCGTTCGAGTGCCGTTTGTTTGATGGCCTGCAGGTCGAGTTTTCCGGTTCCGAGCAGTGGCAGTTCTGCGACTTCGACGAAACTGTCGGACGACGGAAGCCACAGATTGGGCAGACCGCACTTCTTCAGTTCGTCCAGAACCTCGTTCACTGATCGGTGCATCGGCTTATGCAGCACCACCAGCCGCTCGCCTTTCTTCTCGTCGGGAACAGAGGTCACCGCGCACAGGATTTCAGGTTCGTCGGTGTCGTCTTCGTCGATAATGCGAGTAAGTTCCTGTTCGATGCGAATGTGAGGCACCATCTCACCGCCAATTTTGGAGAAGCGACTTTGGCGGCCCGTAATTTCGATGAAGCCGTCCTCATCGATGCGGCCGATGTCGCCCGTGTCGTACCAGCCGTCCTTCAGGACTTCTGCAGTTTTTTCCGGCTGATTCAGGTAACCCAGCATCACGTTGGGCCCTTTGATACGGATCAGGCCCTCTTCATTGGCTCGCAGTTGTTCACCGGTCTCCGGGTGGCAGACTGCCGCCACCGAGCCTGGAATCACGCGGCCTACAGTACCTGCGCGAGTTCCCGTCGTCCCCTGAAGGTCGTCTCCGATGCGGTTGTCCGGAACATTGAATGCTGCGGCCGGCGACAGTTCGGTGGTCCCGTAGCCTTCGGTTGGTTCATAGCCGTACTTTTCCTTCCACGCATCGCGCAGATCGGGCGGCATCTTCTCGGCTCCCACGATTGCCAGGTTTACAGTCTTCATCTGCTCCACATCGCAGCGCTTCATGTAGGATCGCAGAAACGTCGGTGTCGCGCACAGGATTGTGGCGTTGTGTTTTTCGCACAGCGTACCGACGGTGCGTGCGTCAAGCGGATTGAAATGGAAGACAACGCCCGGTTCAGCGCACAGTGGCAGCCACATTGTCACTGTGAAACCAAACGAGTGAAAGAATGGCAGTACCCCAAGAAGCACGTCCTGATTCGTGAGGTTCAGAAGCTGATTGACTCCATCAATATTGGACATGATGTTGTTGTTCGAAAGCATGACTCCCTTGGGTTCGCCTGTTGACCCGGATGTGAAGATGATGGTCATCAGATCGTCCGGCCTGATCGCCTTCAGGCCAAGACTTCCGGCCAGCATTCCGGCGGGCATCCAGCGTGCCTTCAGCATGGCAACGGCCTTGTCCGCGCCGCTGATTTGTTCCTTCAGATCTTCCAGGTAAATCAATTCGGCATCGACGTTGTAGGGGCGTTTTTCCATAAACAGGCGGCTGGTGAGAACCTGTTGGACTCCGGCCAGCTTGATGCAGTAGTTGACGGTTTCTTCGGTGAGCGTGTAGTTCAGATTGACGGTGACTTTTCCGGCCAGGGTCAGCGCGGTGTTGGCCAGAATGCCTCCAGCCGACGGCGGCAGCAGCAGGCCAACGAACTGAGCGTCCGGTTTCAGGACAGACGACGTCAGCAGTTTGTGAAACGCCAGCGATCCGGCCAGCAGCCTGCCGCCGGTGAGTTCTGTCCCGGCGGAGTCGGCGACCTTGACGCGGTTCCAGGCCACACGGCACTGGCGAATAAATCGGCGAGCCGGAATCATTGTGCGTTCCTTCCTGCGTTCGAATGATCGGGCACTGAGTTCCAGTACCGCGTTGCGGACAGCACTGACGTCATCAACATGCTCAATCGGTTTACCGAAACTGATGGAAACGGGGTAGGGCCAGTTGCTGGGTTTTTTCCACAGAAAACGTCCTCCCTGATAGCTGAAGATACTTCCCCAAAGCTCGTCAAGGTAGACCGGGATCACGGGAGCATCGGTCCCCTTCAGAATTGTCAGCATACCACGCTCGAATTTCAGCAACTGCCCGGTGCGGCTGATGCGACCTTCAGCGAAGATGCAGACCAGTTCGCCATTCTTCAGAGCATCGCGGGCCGTATTCAGCGACTGAATCAGTGCCCGCGGCCCGTCATTGCTGCGAATCGGAATAATACCGAACAGCTTTGAAATGCGCCCCATGAATGGTCCGCTGACGTAGTCGGCATACGCAATCATGCGAATGTTGCGGGAACTCGCCAGCAGCATCAGCACTCCGTCGATCCACGTGACGTGATTTGCCACCAACAGCGCCGAACCGCGTTCTGGGATGTTCTCGATGCCGTAGGTTCGCACCCGGTAAACCGTGCGGCTCAGCAGCCAGACAACAAAGCGAATCGTTGCCTGAGGAATCAGCCAGACGGCGTACACCAGAATCGGGACGATCCCCAGTCCGGATACCAGAAAGATTTCGGCACCAGACATTCCCAGCGGATTCCGCAGCAACCAGAACAGGCCGGACACGACCAGCATCCCCAGCGCGGTCAACTGGTTTCCCGCCGCCAGAATCGCACCCAGGTTTCCGTGCGGACTGCGTTCCTGGATGAAGGCGTTCAGCGGAACATTGAACAGGCCGCCTCCCAGGCCGATCGAAGCCAGCATGACTCCTGTGAGCACCGGTGACTGACGGCAAAAGAACAGCAGGATGCAGGCGACCGCCATCACCAGCGCACCGAGCGGCACCATGCCCAGTTCCACACGTCCGCCGGACCACCAGCCAGCCAGCACGCTGCCCGTGCCGACTCCAATCGACAGCACTGCCAGAAAAACGCCGACGTCGCGCTGTTCCAGGTGCAACTGATGAATCACGAACGTATCGATGTTCATCTGCGCGAGAGACGCCAGTGCCCAGAAGAATGTGATCCCCAGCGTCACGCGCAGAATTGCGGTATTATGCATCACGAGCTTCAGATCCCGCCACGAATGCGTTACCACGTTCCACGGGAAGTTCAGCGTTGGATTCGCCGCAGGTACACGACCGATCATCACGGCTCCAAAAACGCCCGCGATCGCGACGCTCAGCAGTGCAATGGCGGCCAGTGTCAGCCCGCGACCCGGGTCCACCTGCGTCACCGTCGCCAGCCAGTTTCCGGCGATCGTGCCGACGATCACGGCCACCAGAGTCGCCAGTCCCACGAGTCCGTTTGCCGCCGAAATCGCCGACCGTGAGACCAGTTCCGGAATGATGCCGAACTTCGCGGTGCTCAGCAGTGCACTTTGAGCACCAATGAGAAACAGCACCGTGAACATCGCCGGCACGCTGCCTGTTTGAATTGCCCACAGACCGAGCGAAACCAGAACCACTTCCGCGACTTTCAACGCGATCGTCGATTTGCGTTTGCTGAACTTGTCCGCCAGCCAGCCGGACCACGGAGCGAAGACGACAAATGGCAGAATGAAGCAGCCCAGCCCCAGCGACAGCACCTTGGCTTCCTGCTGCTGAGCGACCGTGGGGGACATGTCCTGACCGGCGACAAACTGCAGCTTGGCGATCGGGATAATCAGCCAGCGAAACATGTTGTCATTGACCGCGGTCAGAAAGCTCATCGCCAGGAACCCGACGAACGACGCCGATTTGAGGCGACGTGGCGGTTCGGCAGATTTAGCAGGCGGTTCGGGCATGGAGAAAATCAGTGTGGCAATGCGATGGCGGCTGGGAGGCGGAATCAGACTCAACCGCTGCGTCTTCTGCAAGGCAACTGCAGCGCCGCGCCGAAACGTGTTATTCTGTGTGCGTCGCTGCGGATTGCATCACGTCCGGCCGTTCGCCGAATCCAGCGATGTCTGCATCGCCGATGCCGCGGGCATGCATTTGTCAACGCAGCAGCCAGCCACGAATGAACCACGACCAGGAATGACCGCTCCTTCTCTCAAATCCGGACTGCTCGAATCCGCAGTCATCCCTGCTGACCAGCCGGTCGTCTTCTTCGACGGAGTCTGCGGATTGTGCAACCATGCGATTAACTTTTTGCTTGCTCGCGACACTCAGCGACGGCTGAAGTTTGCACCGCTGCAGGGAACGACTGCCGCAGCGGTGCTGCCTGAAGAATCGCGAGTCAGGCTGGACACGCTGGTTCTGGCTCATGAAGGGCGGCTGTATTATCGATCCACCGCCGTAGTTCGAGCACTGCTGCTGTTGCCGGGGGGCTGGAAAGTCGTCGGCTGGCTGTTGTGGCTGATTCCGTCGCCGCTGAGAAACCTCGGCTATCGAATGGTCTCCGCCGTTCGCTACCGCCTGTTCGGTAAGCACGAATCCTGCCGCCTGCCCAGCCCCGAAGAACGCCGACAGTTTCTGGACTGACGATCAATGCAAACGTGGATTGCACTTCTTCGCGGCATCAACGTGGGTGGCAACAATCTTTTGCCGATGGCGAAACTTAAACAGGACCTGGAATCACTGAAGTCCAGAAACGTACGTACCTACATCCAAAGTGGAAACGTCGTGTTCGATTCGGCGGCAGGAAACGCGGCGTCGCTGTCGAAACAGATCACCGCCCGAATTAACACGCAGCATGGGTTCGAACCGCGCGTCCTGCTGCTCCGCCCAGCCGACCTGCTCAGCGCGATTGAATCAAACCCGTTTCCTGCTGCCGTGGACACTCCACAGACACTGCACTTCTACTTTCTCGACACCCCGGCTGTTTCGCCGGATTTGGAGGCGCTTGACAAGGCAAAAGCGCCTTCTGAGAATTTCAGGTGCGTTGATCGTGTGTTTTATCTGCACGCTCCGGCTGGGGTCGCGCGTTCGCGGCTTGCTGCCAACGTCGAGAAGTACCTTGGAGTTGTCGCAACGGCTCGAAACTACAGGACGGTTAAAAAGCTGTTGGCAATCGCCGGGTACTCCTGAGTATTGACATTTCGTCACGGGCAAGCATCTGCACGACGATGACCGGCCCGAGCTGTTAACCGAAGGCCACGACCGGCGTCCCTTGCAGACTGTTGTGCAGCCCGGATTGTGCTGAGAGGATTGTGCTGAGAGGTTTGTGCAGCAAGGGCCGACGCGACGGGTGCCCTTTTTGCGTGGTGTGTCGAACGAATCCGGGATCGCGGCGAAGGCCTCCGCACCGTCCTGTTCATCCAGGTATGACGAATGTCGGCACCAGCCATACAAGAAAGAAGAGCCAATCGCTGGATCGCGAATTCGCGTCTGGACTCGGTCCTGTTTATCGGGACGCCCGCGATCATACTCCCGGTCATTCTGGTGCTGGCCTTCTTCTTTGCGGACGAGCAGGTCTTCCTTGTCGTTTCGACGTTCGGCGCGTTGGGGCATCACGCTCCGGGCCTGATGCGCGCGTACGGCGATCGAAAGCTGTTTCGTCGCTTCTGGTTGCGATTCACCATCGTGCCGATCGCGCTGCTGACGCTGTTTCTGACGTTTTCATTGCAGGAGCTTCCTGGAATCACCCTGATCCTGGTGTTCTGGTCGCTGTGGCATTTCATGATGCAGACGTACGGCTTCGGCAGAATTTACGACGCGAAGATCGGTGCCACGGACGCTCGAAGTCACAACCTGGATTTCGCACTGTGCGTCGCGTGGTCGGGGCTGTGTGTGCTGTATTCACCTGGCCGGGTGAGTGATGTGCTGGCGCTGGCACTGAACTCCGGCCTGACGTTTACGCTAAGCGTGCCACTGACTTCGCTGCGGCTGTTTTGGACGATCGCGACCATGGCAGTGACCGCGGTATTCCTCGCGGAACTGGTTCGACGAGTCGCCGCCGGCAAGCCCGTGAATCCTGCAAAGGTGGCACTGTTTATTTCGACGTTCGCCTTCTTCTGGCTGTGCGACGTCGGCATTCGCAACCTGCTGCTGGGAATTGCCATGCTGGAGCTGTTCCACGATGTTCAGTACCTGAGCATCGTGTGGCTGTTCAATCGCAACCGGGCGGAAAAGGATCCGACAGTCGGCGGGTTTACGCGATTCCTCTTTCGACCGGGATTTGTCGGGCTGTACGTCGGCGTTGTTGTGGCGTATGGGTTCGTGGCGTTTGCAGCCAGAACGATGGCGTCAGATCTGTTTCAACATGTTCTGCTGAGTGTGATCGCCACGTCCAATGTGCTGCACTTTTACTATGACGGATTCATCTGGAAGGTCAGAGAACCGGAAAATCGTGCGGCTTTGGGTGTTGATAGTGCCGGCGATCTGCCGGTGACCGTTGGACAGCGGCTCAGCGGTTTCTGGCAGCGATTCGCTCATCCCGCCAAGTGGCTGCTGCTCGCGTTGCTGGTTGCCGCGTTCATGGGCGCGGAGCGAAGTTCTGACATGACAGAACTCGAACAGGCACAGGCGATCGTTGCCAGCGTCCCCGACTCGGTCAAGGCCCGGGTGACTCTGGCGAACCAGCTTGTGGATGCGAAGCAGTTCGACGTGGCCATTTCCACGTGCGAAGCCGCGCTGCGGCTGGGCTCGTCCGATTTTCGCACGCACATGTATCTGGGAATTGCCTTAACCGCGACTGACAGGCCGGCGTCGGGACTGAGCGCACTTGAACGCGCTTACGAAATGCATCCCGACGACGCTCAGTTGCGGTTTCATCTGGCAATGGGATACATCCGCAGAAATCAACCGGATCAAGCGCGAGAACATCTGCTCGCCTCCGTCGAGCTGCATCCGGACGATCCCCTGACTCAATACAACCTGGGCGTGTTGCATAGCGCGGTTGGTGACCATCCTGCGGCTGTTGAAAGTCTGCAACACGCTGTGCGACTCAATCCGCAGTTTTCCGCGGCGTACCGACCGCTGGCGGAAAGTCTGTTGTTGCAGGGCGACACGCAAAGCGGGCTGGAAGCACTTCGCCGCGGATTGGAGATTGCTCCCGATGACGCTGAACTTCGCCAGCGCCTGGCCGAAGCCACGATCGAGTTCGGCCAGAATTCCGCAGGGCTGCCGCTGTCAGGCAGTGGCATTTAACGGGTCGGTCGGCGCGAAAGTGTGCCACATCGCATCGTGAGTAGCGCGTGCCCCTTCTGTCACCGACCGAGCTTTGTTCCGTGTCAACGGTTCCGAAGAAAGGCAAGCGGCGGTGAATTGCCTCTTTCCTGGAAGCCGCTCCGCTCCGCCAGGCCCGCAACCTGGACATGAGCCGGCAAAAGTCGGGAAAACCCTTGTGTCGTGGTCGCGCGGCATGGTCCGATATCGGATGTTCACACCAGAGGGCCGATATCGTGACTGACAAACGTGAGACGCTGCAGCCGGACGCACTTGATGTCTGGAACCTGCCGGCCGAAGAAATCGACCGGATTCTGGCGACGGATGACGATCCGCGGCTGCGAGCATTATTCGGCGAAGACTACGACGAACTGCGCCAGCTCGCTCGCAAGGCGACTCGCAGCGTGCGGGGGCACGGACCGCTGGTACTGTTTCTGCCGGGCATTCTTGGGTCTTCGCTCGGCAAGCCGGGCAACTTCTTTACGCGCGACACGATCTGGTTTGATCCGGTGTCAATTGCGCGAGGCGACCTGTCCGAGCTGAAGCTTGCAAGCAGCGGGCGCAGCCGGATTCAGTCGCTGGGTGTCATCCCGGTGGTGCATACGTATCTGCGGCTGAGACTGCGCGCGGCGGGTTTCAACGTTGACTACTATCACTATGACTGGCGTCAGAGTCTCGCCGAGCTGGGGCGTCAGCTTGCCGACTTCGTTGAAAATCAGGGCAGCCGGAAAGTTATGCTGGTCGCTCACAGCATGGGCGGCCTGGTGTCGCGAGCGGCGCTGAACGCCGGTGTGCGGAACGTGACTCGCGTGATTATGGTCGGGACGCCAAATCGCGGGTCGTTCGCGTCGGTGGAAGTCCTGCAGGCGATCAACTCCAACGTCACACTTGCCGATCGCATTGATCTTCAGCATACGGCCGAAGAACTAACTCGTGAAGTTTTCAGCACGTTTCCCACGATCTACGAAATGCTGCCGCGACCGGAAGTCTACAGCCGGATCGACCTGTTCAAATCGGCGAGCTGGCCGAAGGAACCGTTTCGTCCGACAGCCCGGCGACTGCAGGCCGCTGCTGAAACGTGGCCCCAACTGACAGATGAGGATCCACGGCTGCGTCTGATCGCGGGCTACGGTCAGGAAACGCTGACGGATCTGTCTGCCAACCGAGACGGAGAATTTAATTACCATTTCACGACGAATGGTGACGGAACGGTCCCGTTGAATTTCTGCGAACTGCCGGGCGTGCCGACTCGCTATGTGTCCGCGACACACACTGGGCTGCTGCGAAGCGAGTCTGTTGCGCGGGCTGTTATTGATCTGCTGCGAACCGGCAGTACGAATCGCCTTGAAGACGCTCCTCAGTCGCGAAGGTCTGCGGCGACGAGAACCCTGCGGCGTGCCGATTTCGAAATGCAGCAGCCGGAGGAATTTCTTGGAGGACGACGCGGTCACGCGGTGTCGGACCGCGAAGCCGCACACATGCTGGAAGCAATGTTGTCGATGAGCACACTGCCGGTGGCTGAGGCAGTGCGAAACGTGGCTGACGAACGTGTTCCCGCCGCAGTCAGCAGTTCGCCAGTCCCGGTGGCGCGTTCCGGACGACTGACGGACGGCATTTCGTTCAACCGGACCGTCATGTCTCGCGATAATCAGTCGCTGCTGGAGATCGAGCTCTATCATGGCAGCGTGTTTGACGCACCGCTGCGAGCGATTGTGCTGGGTGTCTTTGAAAACGTGGACCCGCAGGGACCGGCTCGCGTTCTGGACGATCTGACAAATGGAGCCGTCACGGAACTGCTGAATCGCCGCATGCTGCCGGGCAACATCGGGCAGGTGTTCGTGATGCCGTCCGGCCGAAACGGCCTGAAAGCTGACTATGTGGTATTTGTCGGGCTGGGTGATTATGACGCATTTCTGGAAAGTTCGGATTCGATTCTCCGGACAGTGTCGTGCAACGTGCTGCGAACTCTGATGCGCTGCGGTGTGGATGAGTTCGCGACGCTGGTGTACGGAGGGGCATCCGGCGTGCCGGTGCGGCTGGCGGTCGAAAGTTTTATGCGAGGTTATCTGGACGCTTTGGAAGCGATCAGCCTCGCCGATCATTCGATGATGTTTCGCCGAGTCACGTTCTGTGAAATGAACGATCAGCGCTACGCGGAGCTGAAGGACGAGCTGTTTCGCATCGGCGGCTCGGAACTGTGCGACAACGTGCGACTTCGGCTGCACGAACCCGACTATCCTGCGACCACAGTTGTCTCGCGAGTCGACACGCCGCGCGCGGCGGCCGAACGCGAAGCGACCGTCGATCTGTCGTATTTGACGGTGCGAGTGGAAGAGGTTCGGGACGAACGCGACCTGCCGGCTGCAGGTCAGAGTGCCGATGCAACGGCAACTATTGGCGAAGGCGAATCACCCGCTGCGACTTCCTGGATTCTGCACGCGGCGCTGCTGACGTCCGGCGGCAAGGCGGCCGTGTTTCCCAGTGCGGTGGAAATCGATCGCGCCGAGCTGGATGCTGTTGTCAGCAGGCTGGCGGTGTCTTCGGTCGACCGAATTGGCGCGATTGGCGAAGAGCTGATGACGCTGCTGTTCACGGACGACTTCCGCCGCATCCTTGATCGTGCGGCGCTGGATGGCACACACCTGGCAGTGATTCACGATGCACTGGGATCGCGAATTCCCTGGGAAGCACTGCCACTTCAGACGGTGAGCCCGTCGACGAACGAAGCGCCGCGCGAAAACGCAGCGGCCAGCGCCGCCGAGACCGGTGCTGCCGCGAAGTCTCCGTTCCCCGGATTGAATCTGGGCATCAGTCGTCGCTACCAGACCGACGGCGAGAATTCGATTGCCAGGTTCCTTGAAGAACGTCGGCATGGCGACACTCTGCAGGTATTGTCGATCGTTAATCCGACTCAGGACCTGCCCGGTGCACAGCAGGAAGGGCAGCGGATTCGCGAAGTGGTGGGCGGCATGAACGGCGTGGCTCTGCATGAACTATGGGAGCAGGCTGCCAGCCGGGATGCGTTGCTGCGGCTGCTGGCTTCCGGCAGATTCGACGTGGTTCACTACGCCGGCCACGCATTCTTCGATTCGGAGAACCGCAGCCGATCGGGCCTGATCTGCGCCGGCGATGTGGTGCTGTCCGGTCGGGACATTGCAGCGCTGGACAAGCTTCCTTCACTGGTATTTTTCAACGCGTGCGAAAGCGGTCGGGTTCGCAGTCGCTACGGCCCGAGTCGGGGGACTCGCAGCGGCGAAGGTTCCACCACGACCGATCGGATGGAGCAGAACGTCGGCGTGGCCGAAGCACTGCTTCGCGGCGGAATTGCGCAGTTCGTCGGGACTTACTGGCCGGTAGGCGACGCGCCGGCGCTGGCCTTTGCCACTGCCTTCTACAAGTCGCTGGTCATTGGTCAGACGGTTCGGCAGGCCGTCGTCGATGGCCGGTCGGCGGTGTTTGCCGCCGGTTCCGTCGACTTTGCAGATTACCTGCACTACGGTAGTCCCAACTTCGTGGTGAAGAAAAAATCGTCACAACCGTCGTCGCTTTAGACCGCCGAAACACACCGCCGAAACACACCGCCGTATATGACCGCTTCTGCCTCCGACCTGCACGTCCTTGCCATTCATGCTCACCCCGACGACATTGAAATTCAGTGCGCGGGAACTTTGCTGCGGCTGAAGTCGCTGGGTTGTCGGATTTCCGTAGCCACTATGACGCCCGGCGACTGCGGCAGCGCCGAACACGACGCCGAGCAGATCGCGGCCATCCGTCGGGCGGAAGCGGCCGCGGCCGCAGAAATTCTGGGAGCTGACTACACGTGTCTGGAATTTCGCGATCTGTCGATCGTGTTCGACAACGACAGTCGCAATCGCGTGACAGAATTTCTGAGACGCAGGCGACCGGACATGATCCTGACGGCTCCGCCGGTTGACTACATGCACGATCACGAAATTACCAGCATGCTGGTTCGCGATGCCTGCTTCAACGCGTCGGTACCGAACTACAGAACGCGGCAATGGGACCCGGCTGCCGCGTGTGACAGGATCCCCTACCTGTATTTTGTCGACGCCATCGAAGGGATCGACCACTTCGGCAACCGCCAGCCGGTGGACTTCATTGTCGACGTGTCCGATCAGTTCGAAACCAGGCAGCAGATGCTGGCCTGCCATGCCAGCCAGCGCGAATGGCTGAGACGACAGCACGGGATTGACGAATACATGGATTCCTCCCGGCGGTGGGGTGCCGGGCGTGGCCAGGAGATCGGCGTTGCCTATGGCGAAGCCTTCCGCCAGTACAAGGGACACCCGCATCCTACCGACAATCTCCTGGGCGAGCTGTTGAACGGGAAGTAGCCCCGGGGCGGCGATATCGGCGTTCTCCGGCAGGTTTGGTTTTAGACTTCCGGACTTCGGAAAACTCGCTGGGACCGAAAACCTCGATTCGACACGCCGGATTTCTCCGGCTATTCTCCGGACCTGGCACCTGAGGCTGTCAGCGGCGCACACCGGTTCTGCAGTCTTGTGCGACGGGACCGCAATGCCGTCCCGTTGTTGCGGCGGGATCGGAGTCTCGTCGTACTCCCCGGGGTGCGGGTGCATCCCCGCTACGGATTTTCCATTCCTCCTGATTCCACACGATCTGGCCGTCATGACCGAAACCGCGACCGAACCCACCGCGACCGAACCCACCGCGACCGAACCCGCAGCCGACAAACCGCTGTTCACCGATATCGAGATCGAACAGTTCGACGCCGATGACGTCGTTGCCGGTACCGCCATCGGCAAGATGTTGTCGATTTTGTTTCTGTACACCGTGCTGGCAATGTCTCTCGTTACGTGGTGGACATTCCGCATGGTTGGAAATCAGACTGACGACAGCGGCGACGTCGCGGCCGCTGCGGAAGAAGGCGGCGGGAACGCAGCCGGGCACGGCGAAGGTCATTGACGCTTTCGTCGTAGCGTCTCGCGACCGCTGGAACGTCGACGTGGCCGCGCTGGCGGCCACGTCATTCTTCAGCAGCCGGTTTTCACCCTTCGCAGCCCGCCTTAACCAGCGACCGCGAAGTTTTCCGTCGGCTTATCGGTCGATCGTCGCGGTTGCTTCCTGCAGGCGCTGGCGGGCGTGATCGGCCCAGGGGCCTCGCGAATCGTGCTGCAGGTATCGTTCCCACTGCAGCAGCGCTTCCGCCGGACGATGCATCTGTTCCAGCAGTTGAGCATAGTGCAGCAGAGCATCAGGGTTCGCGGAGTGAATGCGAATTGCGGTCACAAGCGACTCTTCCGCGGCGGCCCACTGTTCTCGTTCCGCCTGCAGGCAGCCCAGTTGCGTCCATGCTTCGATGAAGTCGGGAGCAAACTCAATGGCACAGTGATAGCGTTCGATGGCGGCTTCTGTGCTGCCGACGCGATAGAGAGCATCTGCCAGATGGAAATTCACGTCTGCCGGGTCTGGAAAGACTCCCGTCGTGTCAGGTGTGTCAAAGGAGTCGGCCGTCCGCAACATTGCATGATCCGACGCCAGCAGGCTCAGACAGTTGCGAAACGCGTTGATCGCGGACTCAAACGCCGCTTCTTCAGACAGGCGACAGCCTTCGTGAAACCATTCATCGGCCGACCAGTCGTTCATGGAACGATCGTCCAGTCGCAGCCGCGCCTCCATGAATGACAGTGCAACGGGTTCGTCATCGGCGGGCGTCGTGGCAGGTGACTTGTCTGCAGGCCATTCAGAACGATGGCCATCGCCTGACGGTTTCGCCGCCGCGGGATCGTAGACCGACAGGGACTCCTGCATGTCGAAATCCAGCAGACGCTGCCCGGTGCGCGGATTCAGCACGCCGTGAGAATCCCGCAGGACGACATCTTCATCCTGAACCAGCAGCGTCAACTGAGCCAGTGAGCGGTCGCTGCCGGCCAGCATTCGGCTAAGCTGCAGCAGGCTTTCTTCCAGTTTTTCGGGGCTGACGCCTTCGTCGAGCAGCCTGGCCAGCCGCTGAGCACTCGCGACTTCACGAAAGTCGAAATACGGCAGCCGGCAGACGCGTCGAACGGGTCGGATCAGGCCAATTCGCGCCCAGCGGCGGATAAGCCTGACGGGCACGGTGAGCAGGCGGCTGAGCATCGCCGGCGTATAGGATCGCTGGATTTCTTCGCGGCGCTCGTTTAATCCGATCAGGTGCAGCCAGTCGGACTCGGCCACAATCCTGAGGTCCGCGCCGTCGGCCAGAAGCTGCGTGGCCTGAATCAGTTTCTGCGACGCGGCACCGTCGTCTTCCAGTGGCCAGCCTTCTTCGCCAACGACCAGCATCGTGACGGCGCGGGACACCGAATGGACGGCCCGCCCGCCAAACTGTTGCACAAGTGCCGCCGCGTCGCGATGAATCATCGACGCCAGCGTACCGGTAAATGTCACGCATTCGCCTGACAACGGCAGCGAACTCTTCAGCGTGGCAGAATTCTCGGAGTTGTTGAAATGGTCCCGGGGCACGCGACGAAGGCTTTCCAGGCGGATTTTGTAGACGACACGTTTCGGCTGGTGCGAAGATACCGTGGAAATTCCGTCAAAGGTAGCAATCACGGGCGTTGTCGCTATAAGTCTCGAAAATCCCGGGTTCCCCTGCTGTCACGGAGTGAAAATGGTGAATTCCGGGTGAAGATTTCGGCCGCACGACGGGACTGCGATTCTGCCACGAACCGCGATACCGGCGAAAGCCACGTGACGTGACGGCGA
>CAZHET010000005.1:0-33126 GCA_964531585.1 uncultured Planctomycetaceae bacterium
ACAGTCAACACACCGTCTACATCCTCGAAGTCAACCCGCGAGCCAGCCGGACGTCGCCGTTCGTTTCGAAAGCCACCGGCCGCTCGCTCGCGCGTATCGCGGCAAAAGTCATGGCCGGTGTGTCCCTCCGCGAACAGGGCGTCACTGAGGAAATCGTTCCGGAATACACGTCAGTGAAGGAAAGCGTGTTCCCGTTCAACCGCTTCACGGGCGTCGACATCGTGCTCGGCCCGGAAATGCGGTCGACCGGCGAAGTGATGGGCATCGACAGCCGGTTCGCGATGGCGTTCGCGAAGTCACAGACGGCCGCCGGAGCGAAACTGCCGACGTCCGGCAAGGTGTTCATCAGCGTCGCCGCGGCGGTGAAGTCAAAGATGATCGAACCGACTCGCAGACTGAAGGCCCTCGGTTTCGATATCGTCTGCACCAGCGGCACGGCTCGAGTCTTCGAAGAAGCAGGCATCGAAGTTCAGCGCGTCAGGAAGCTGAAGGAAGGCCGCCCGAACCTGCTGGACCTGATGGCGAACGGCGAAATCCAGTTCATCCTGAACACACCCAGCGGCAAGGGATCCCGCTCCGACGAAGGCCGCATCCGAGCCGCATCCGTCGGCCACGGCGTTCCCTGCGTCACCACCTTCCCCGGCTGCCTCGCCGTCGTCGACGCCCTCGAAGCCATGGCCGCACAGCCGGAACTGCAGGTCAAGAGCCTGCAGGAATGGGCGGCACAGTAGGTGCCGGCTGCCAGGCGGTCCTTCGCGGCCTGCCGCGCCCCGCGTCCTGTCCGCAGTTCGTAGTGCCATCATCACGATCGAAGGGATGTTACCCTTCCCGAATCCGCAGGCCAGTTTTCTGAACGATCCACAGATTTCCCACAAGCGGCTCCGCATCGAGCAGCGGAATGATCCGGCGAAGCACATCCAGTACAGACGCCCGGCTTTGGTCGTCCAGTCGCAGGACGATGATTCCCGGATAGTCCGCGGGCGGGTAGTTCCGGATGTCCGAAAAGTCCAGGTCCAGCGTGACGACCGCCCGTCCTTCCTGCCGGCAAACTTTCGCAATGTCCGGGTCGGCCTCGCCTTGCAGTCCCTGATCATAAACCGTCAGCGCATCATGTCCGTGCTGTCGCAGTAACTCAGCGGCATCTGAATGCAGGTTTTCATCGATCCTGAACTGCATTAGGCTGATCCGACGGGCAATTCCACGTACCGATCCCGAGCAAGATCGGCAACGTAGTGCAGTGCCGCCAGAATGTCGTCTTGTTCGATGTTGTATCCGCGGATGATCGATTCATAACTCTCGCCCGCAGCGAGATTGTCGATCACCACCGAGACCATCACGCGAGTCCCGCTGATACACGGCTTGCCGTGACAAACCTGCGGATCAACGCTGATTCGTTTTCGCCAGTCCATCACTCACCTCGACACCTACGGTGAATCCTGAAACATGAAACTGCCGCCCGAGATCGCCCGACCGGGCAACGCCGTTAAGAGTTTATTTTCGTTTAACCCGTGGCCGAGAGGCCAGGTTGGTGCAAGCCGTGACGGCCTGGCCTTTCGGCCACGGGTTAAACGAGCGTGTTTTCCGGGGGAAAAACTCTTAACGGCGTTGCCGAACGGGGGCGAAGACCCCCCGAATCCCAATCACCATGTTGTACGCGCCGGGCACAGAACATCACGCGTTCAGCGCTGAGTCATGTTGCTTACCTCTCGTCAGATAAGCCAACTCGACAACGTCCGCGAAATCCTTGTGAGTCCTTCGCAGATGGTCCTGACCACACGCGATTTTCATTTCGATCAGTCGAGCCAGCGAGACGACCGGCAGGTCTTCCACTGTGCTCACGGCAGCCTCATCTGCCGCGTCAGGCAGATGCAGGCCGACCCTGTGCCCATGCAGCGTGTCAGCAACGAGAAACTCAACGACCACTGTCAATTCTCGCCGCCGTCTCGTGAAAGGTGTTGATCGATCAGGATGACATTGCCGTCGGGATCGACGGCGACAAACGAAGCAGGTCCCGCTGTGGATTCGTCCGCCTCAGTCTGCAGCGTTACGCCCTGTGCCTTCAACTGCCGCTGCAGTTCGCGCACGTCCGTGAAACTGTCCCGTTTGTTGCAGTGTTGATCCCAGCCGGGATTGAAGGTCAGGATATTCCTTTCAAACATGCCGTGAAACAAGCCGATCGTGTGGTCTCCGTTTCTCATGATCAGCCAGTTCTGAGCGGCGTCCGCCTGCAACCACGCTGAAGCCAAACTTCTCGTAGAACGCCTTCGACGCCGCGAGGTCCTGCACGGTGAGGCTGACGGAAAAAGCGCCGAGGTCCATGCTGCCACCTTTCGAAATCAACGGTGAAGTGCCACGCCCGAATCACCGGCCTGCGCGCACGCCGCTTCGGCAACATTCCACGAATTGCCGTTCCGAAGGACTCGCCGGTACAGAGTGTCGCGTTCCACCGGGTCCCGGCCGGCTTCGCGAATCAGGCGATGCAGTTGCTCGACCGTCATGCCCTCCGGAGTTTTTGCCCCGGCGTCGTGATAGATCAGTTCATGCACCACAGTTCCGTCGATGTCATCGGCTCCGTAGCTGAGAGCCAGTTGAGCCGTCTGTTCGCCCAGCATGATCCAGTACGCTTTGACGTGGTCGAAGTTGTCCAGCATGAGCCGTCCGACCGCCATCATCCGCAGATCGAACAGTCCATCGGGCTTCTGAATGTCTGACAGCTCCGTGTTGTCCGGATGAAACGCCAGCGGAATGAACGTCTGAAACCCACCGGTCTCATCCTGCAGATTGCGAAGTCGCAGCATGTGGTCAATGCGGTGCCGAGCCTGCTCGATGTGACCGTACAGCATTGTGGCGTTGCTGCGCAGGCCAAGCTCATGAGCCGTCCGGTGGACGTCGAACCACACATCCGAATCAGCCTTGTGTTCGCAAAGCTGTTTTCGAACTTCCGGATCGAAGATTTCCGCTCCGCCGCCCGGCATACTGCCCAGACCGGCGTCGATCATCTGTTCCAGAACCCAGCGAACCGGCTTTTTCGTGATGAAGCTGAACCAGCTGACTTCTACCGGAGTCCACGCCTTGACGTGAATCTCCGGGCACGTTTCGTGGATCGTGCGGACGACATCCAGATACCAGTCGAACTTCTTCCTGTGGTGCAGCCCGCCGACAACGTGAATCTCGGTGGCACCCGCGGCGCGGCCTTCCAGCACGCGTTCACGAATCATCGCCTCGTCGAATGTGTACGCTTTCTCGTCGCGCAGATCGGCCCGGAACGCACAAAAGCGGCATCGGTACACACAGACATTTGTTGGGTTCAGATGAATGTTTGTGTTGTACCAGGCAATGTTGCCGTTCCTGCGTTCACGGACCACATTAGCCAGTTGCCCCAGCGAATGCAGATCCACGTGCTCATCGAGGTACACACCGTCGTCGAAAGTCAGCCGTTCGCCGCCGTAAATCCTCTCGGCAATCGCCTCAAGTTGTGAATCGCCTGCCTGAATCATTTCATGTTCCCGTTAACGTCGCAGCCAGACATCCACGCAGCCCAGCACCAGAATTCCGAAGCTGACGACCGCATTGACGTGGAAGAAGGCGAGATTAATTCGTTTCAAATCGTCTGGCCGCACCAGCCAGTGTTCGTACAGAAGTAAACCGCTGATGGCGGCAATTCCCAACAGAAAAAATGTGCCCAGACCGGCCAGCCACCACAGCAGCACCAGCATTCCGATTGTAGCCAGGTGGCTGACAAACGCGATTCGCAGAGCCGCCGGGATGCCCACGCGAACGGGAATGCTGTGCAGTCGGCGTTCTGCGTCGAAGTCGGCGTCCTGACAGGCATAGATGATGTCAAACCCCCCGACCCAGAAGAAAATGACTCCCGCCAGCAGAGCAGGCGTCAGCGCGAATTCGTCGCGGACGGCAATCCATGCAGCGACGGGACTGAGCATCAGTGCCGCCGAAAGCCAGTAGTGGCACAGACTTGTCCAGCGTTTCGCGCAGGAATAACCCAGCAGAAATGACAACACCGGAACCGACAATATCACCGGCAGCGTTTTCGGCAGAAAAATCAGCGTCGCAGCGATGAAGGCAAGGCTGCTGATTGCCGTAAACAGTGCGACGGATCTCACCGACAGCAACCCGGCCGGAATATGCCGAGTCGCTGTGCGGGCATTCGCGGCGTCTACGTCTCGATCGACCAGCCGATTGAATGCCATCGCCGCCGAGCGGGCGAATACCATGCACAGCAATATCCCCACCAGGTCCCGCAGCCGGAAGACAGTGCCCGGCTGATTCCACGCCAGCACCGCCGCCAGCAGTGCAAACGGCAGGGCGAACACCGTATGGCTGAAGCGAATCAGTTCCAGGTAATGCCGAATGGTGGTAAGCATAGACGATGTTCCCGCATTCCGGGTTCCCGCAATTCGCATCGAAACCTACTGCTCTGTCAGTCGTGAGTTGATGTATGCAGATATGCGATCACCGGCTGGGAGGGCGAGGCTCCCGCGGGGCCGCGTCCGCCAGAACGCGTCCGATGCGGCAGCAGCCTCGCCCTCCCGGTGACCTCGCCCGTGCGATCCACGAATGCCAGGCTGACAGAGCACTACAGACTTCCGCAACCTGCTCGCACCTTCTTCGCCATGATGTCGCCCCGCAAACGGAATCAGCAATGCACTATGACTTTCCAGGTTCCCTGCAGTTTATTCCCACGTGCTGTACCGACGTGGCCATTGTACGACGTGTACCACACCCTGCCTTGGGCAAGCTGTGACGCGCACCGGCCGAAAATCGCTATGCCACCTGCTCTGCGACGTGTTTACCGATATTCAGCGACGCAGTGGCAGCCGGAGACGGGGCGTTGCAGACGTTCAGCACGCGGTCCTGGCGCAGAATAAGAAAATCGTCGACGAGATTTCCGTCGGGAGCCAACGCCTGAGCACGTACTCCGGACGGAGCCGTTTCCAGATGCTCAGCGCGGATTTCCGGAACCAGTTGCTGCAACGCTTTGACGAAGGCAGCCTTCGAAAGCGACCGATGGATTTCGCCCAGCCCGGTCTTCCAGTACTTCAGCGCCAGGCGAAGAAAACCCGGATAAGTCAGCGATTCGAACAGATCTCGCGGGCTGATTGTTCCCCAGGTGTATCCCTCGCGAGCCAGCGCCAGCACCGCGTTCGGGCCGCATTCGACTCCGCCTTCGATCATGCGAGTAAAATGCACGCCCAGAAACGGGAAGTTCGGATCGGGAACCGGATAAATCAGCGTCCGGCACAAGTGCTGCGCCTCCGGCTTCAGCGTGTAGTATTCGCCGCGAAACGGAACGATGCGTTCCTTCATCGGCTGACCGGACATGCGGGCCACCCGGTCGCTGTGCAACCCCGCGCAGTTGACCACCTGCGACGCCGTCACGGCTCCGTCGCTCGTTTCCACGACAACGTGATCCGTCATTTGACGAAGGCCCGTGACGCGCTGTCCGAGTCGAATGTCGCCGCCTCGCTGGCGAATCAGCTCCGCCAGTTTCTGGCACACGCCGGGATAATCGACGATCCCCGATTCCGGAACGTGAATCGCCTTCACGCCGAACACGTGCGGTTCCAGTTCCAGCAACCGTTCGACGTCAATGATTTCGCAATTGACGCCGTTCTGCTGACCGCGGTCGAAGATCCGCTGGAGCGCAGGCAGTTGAGCATCATCGGTGGCGACGATGACTTTTCCGGTTTGCTGCCAGGCGATTTCGTGTTTGGTGCAGAAGGCTTCCAAAGCCACCTTGCCTTCACGGCAGTTCTTCGCTCGCAGCGAACCAGGTTTGTAGTAAATCCCGGAATGGATCACGCCTGAGTTGCGACCGGTCTGATGAGCCGCCAGCCGGTCTTCTTTTTCGAGCAGCACGATCTTCGTCGAGGGAGACCGTTCCCCGATCTGCCACGCCGTCGCCAGTCCAATGATGCCTCCGCCGATGATGGCGACGTCTGTTTCGGTCATTTCTGAGATCTGCATCCGCGGTTAATGCTACAAACACGCGACGCAGTATCGCAGAAGCGATGCACTCGAAGAACTGAACGACCGTGCCGAGCCGGTCACTGCGGCCGCAGGTCGTTCAGCAGGTTCGCAATCACCGCTTCTTCATCGACAGCGATGCCGGATGCCGCCAGCCTGCTGGCGAGTTCCGCATCCCAGTCCGCTTCGACCGCCGAACGTTGCAGCCTGCGTCTTCCGAGCGAAGGATCGTAGTCCGCTGTGCTGAACCGCCACGGTTCGACGGGAAGCCGTCGCATCAGAAAGTTGGCGATGCGAATTCCTCCCCAGTCGAAGTCGCCGTGGTACAGCAGCCGCTGTCCGTCGTCGGCAAGGCGTTGCAGCAGATTGAGCACCACCAGATTCGGCTGACCGTCCACGCAGACCAGAGGCCCGCCGTTGGATCCCAGTTGACTCGCTGCCGCAGCGACAACCGCGGGGTTTTCGCACACGAAGACCGGACGTCCGCGCGTGATGCGAAACTCAAGCACCGAATGCCGCCGCAACTGAGCGAACGTCAGGCGCAGCGGTTCGCCGGCGTCGGCGTGTTTGTTCAGCGTTCGTCCGACCAGCGATGAATCGTCCGCGCGAAGATTCCAGACCAGAACCGTCGCCGACAATTCATCGGGAACGATCCCGGCGGATTCCCAGACTCGCCGACGATCTCCGGAATTTTGAGGAGCTTCTTCGTTCATCAGTGCGGCCGCCGCGCTGATGACCAGCCGTCCGAGCACGGTGTCGTGATCGAGTGCGTGAGCGTCGCCGCAGGTGTCTGCGGCAAACACAGACAGCGGCACGGCGTCGCGGATCGGCTTTGGCAGGTCCGCCGTCACCTTCAGGATGTTGTCGAGCAGTCGCCGAGCGTCGGCCGCGCCGGATGTCACCTTCTTCAGTTGCCCGGACCTGTCGATTCTTCGCAGCCACTCGACAAGCTTCGGTCGATCCTCGGCCTGTCGTGCCGCCCTGTCGATGACATCGTTCCACGCCTCGGAATCGTTCTGCTTTCGCCGGGCAAGCTCACGCAGAGGTTCGTCCGTCGCCGCTTCGACCAGTTCCGCCAGCGAAGAACACCTGCCGGAACTCAGCAGGAAAGTCTCCAGTGCAACGACATCGACCGTGAAGTGCTTTCCCCGCGACGACTGAGCGGTCAATGCTTCCAGAGCCGAGCGTTCCGCGGGCGTAACGTTCCTGAGCGTGATCGAATTCTGAAGTGCGGCGTGAGACCGCAGCCGCCGTGCCAGCCGGTCGAGCAGTCTGGCCAAACGCGGCTGACGAAGTGTATCGACGAGAGAATCGATCGGGTCACCCTCCCGCCTCAACGCGTTCCCGTCCATTCCACACGAACACTGTGTTATCAATCGCGGCCAGATCAGGCATACGAGTCAACTGACAGATGGCAAGCTGCGGCACCGTTTCATAGCAGCCCCATTCCGCTTCACTGGTCATAACGACATCGAGATCGAACGCAGTCAGGAGTTCCATACAGGCGGCTCGGTTGTTGGAACTGATGCCGGCAAAGACTTCGTCCATCAGAATCAGTCGCGGTGCCAGCGGGTCGGCCGTGCGATAGTACGCAGCGGCGGCGGCAACCTGAGGCAACGTCAGCGCGATGGCCTTTTCACCACCGCTGCCACTGCCATAGGTCCGTTTGGTGAGAGGCTTCCAGTCCTGATCCGGCCCGCTTCGCCGATCAATCCGAAACCGGTGCCAGCGGCGATAGTCGAGTGCGGTGGAAAGCTGTTCCTGCCGGCTGCCCGCGTCCTCGCGTTCGCGACTGACAACGATCTGCTGCTGCAGGAAATCTCCCAGTTCGCGCCGGTCGTCGTCTGACCACGTCGCCGCCGCCGTCGACAGGACCTGACACGCAGCACTCAACCCGGCCGGGCCTTCGTTGTCGATCTCCCAGCGAAACCGCATCTGCATTCCGGTGCGCATCGGGCGGCTCTGCACTTCGCTGTTCATCGATTCGACCAGCTCGCGCGCCTGCTGCATGCGTTCATGCAGTTCGCTGGCGACATCCCCCAGAAGGTGCTTCTCCAGGATCTGCCGCTCACTTTCGCTCAGCACGCGTTCGTGTTCGTGAACCTCCGCGTCGAGGCGGCTGACAAGCTGATCAGGAGTCACGGCGGCTCCCTGATGACGGATCAGCACATAACACAGATTCTCGCCCACGAACTCCGGTTCGGCGTTCATGTTGAAACTGGTCAGCCGGCCCTTGAGCGGTTCGAGAGCGTTGTAGATCTGTGTCTGGCTGCGTTTCCACGCGTCGTCGTTGTCGATGTCCGCCACGTTCCAGGACAGCTTTTCGATCTGTCGAGCCAGCTCGACAGCAGCCGTCAGCGAACCGGGAACCGCAATCATGTCCGCCAGCTTTTCATCCGCCGATGGCAGCAGCTTCAGCCGCACCAGTTCCGCCAGCCCCTCGGCGGCGTCGCGCCGAAAGATATCTTCCTGCTGAATGCGTTCGGTCAGCCCTCGCACCTTTTCCTCGAACCGTGTGACGTTCCTGACCGCCGTCAGACGAGCCTGGCCGGTTTCTTCGTCCTGCTGTTCAAGCTGCTGCTGTTCCATTTCCTTGTCGGAGATTCGCTGAATGATCTCGTTCGCATCGGCACCGACCGTGTTCTGCAGTTCCTGAAGTGCCGATCGCCGTGACACTGCGGTCTGCTCCGCCGTCTGCAGCCGCACGGCATGTTCTGCACGTTCCGCCTGCCTGCGAATCTCCGCGTCGCGACATCTCCGCAGCCTTTCGATTGCATCCAGCGCGATGCGGTACGATTCGACCGTCGTCGCAAGCTGCGAGTGACAGGATTCCAGTTGCCGCAGCAGCTCGGCCGGCTTCTCCGCCCAGTCTTCCAGTCCCATGTCGCGCGCGGTGGAATCACGCAGACTGACGGCTTCATCGCGCTGCAGCCGCAGGACGCGTTCGTGATCAGCCGCTTCGCGCACTCGAAGTTGAGCTTCGTTGACCTGCTGCGTCGCAGAGTTGCGTTCGGCGATCGCGGACCTCAGCAGGCCGTCGTCCGGCAGCGCCTGACGGTGACGGTCGGCTTCATCAAGTCGGTGCTGAAGTTCGTCGCGCTGCTGCTGATTGAGTTCCGCTTCGCTGACCAGTGCCGCCAGTTCCGCGCCGATGTCCGTCAGCCGACGCTCGCGGTACGCCGCTCGCACATCGCTGCCGATGTACTGAGGAATCGCTTTTGTCCAGCGGCCGGACAGCGGCCCGTTCTGCCATCGCCCCGTTGAATCCACCCACACGCGCCCCGCGTCCGCGCCGACTCCAATGCGATCCAGTACAGCCGCCAGGATGCCTGTGTCGACGCCGCGCGCGATGCAGTCTGCGGACGGAGTCAGGACGCGAGCCAGGCGGCGACTTTCATCCGCGATCGGTTCGTCGGCGATCGTCAGCAGCGTGTCGCAGGTCGCGCCATCCACGACCGAACCGTCCGGGTTCAACCACGCATCCAGCAACCCGGACGCTTCCAGCGCAGCTTCCCAGCCGGATCGTTCCTCGTGAGATACCGCCGGCGCGAATTCGATCAGTTCCCAGAACGCGGCTCCCGCGCGATCCGTTCGTGCCTCGGGATCTCGCGTGTACGGCGGCAGCGGACGAACGGGGTCTCCGTCGAGCAGCCGCTGCTGTTCATCATTCAGCGCCGTTTGTGCCGCGTCGATTTCGTCGCTTCGCTGCAGCAGCGCGGAACGTTCGGTCGCCACGGCATGGCCCAGCACTCGCAGTGCTGCATCGGCCGCCTGAACCGCCGGCGACGGTCCGGCCATCGACTGTGCCCACTCCTTCCAGCGATCTTCCAGCCCGTCCGTATCGGCGAGAATCAGCCCCAGCCCCGCAGCCGCTGTGTTCCAGCGTTCGATCTGCAGCCACAGCGAGTCACCGACCGCGCTGACGGCATCGTCGGCGACGACAAGCTGATCGGCCGCCGCCTGATGCCTCTGCTGTGCGTCGTCGAGCCGTCGCACGGCCGCTCGCAGTGCTTCCGTGGCAACGTCGGCGCGTTCATTCAGTTCACGCACATGCTGTCCCGTCCGCTGCCAGTGCGCGACTCGGTCGTTGAGGTACGCTTCGATTTCCGTGAGCGTGCTTTTCGCGTCGACGGCATCGGAACGGATGTCGTCGGAAGGGCTGTCGTCGGGAGGGCGAGGCTCCTGCTGAGCCGCGTCCGCGCGAGAGCTGTCGCTGGCGGCATTCGCTCCCGTGGCGAGCGGCGGCTCGGCAGGAGCCTCGCCCTCCCACGCGCGCAACGCAGCCAGCGAAATGCGTTCGAACTGTTCCGCGTGAGATCGCTGCAGCGCGACCGGAGCGGCGACTTGCAGGGCACGGTCGTAAGACTGAGTTGCCCGCTCAATCCGTCGATCGGATTCTTCACGCGCCGTCGCGGTTTCCTGACCTGCTTCCGTGACTTCCCGACGGCTGCGTTCGACGGCGGCCTTCGCGTTTGCCAGCGCATCACTGGCCGCGTCGTGCAGCTGGCGAGCGGTGTTCAACCGTTCGGCCAGCTTCATCGCCGGGTCCGCTCGCAGTGCCTGCAGCGCGGCGGCTGTTGCCTTCTGTTGATTGGCCAGCGAAGCCAGTTCAGCCGTGACGCGTTTCACTTCTTCGTCGGCCTGCTGCTTCTGCTGTTCCGCGTCGCGAAGTTCCTTGCTGGCCTGTTCGAAGCGACTGTGCCGAGTCCGCAGTCGCCCGGCCGCTCGCCGAATCCCCAGCCTGAGATGACGGCGATACGGCTTCAGAAATTCCTGCACGGTGTCCCGCGACTGCTGCAAACCGAACAGCGTCTCGCGTTCCTGATCCAGCGACCGAAACGCATCCGCTGCGTCTGACAGCAGCGTGGGAGCAATCGGCGGCATCGCCTGCAGCAGCGCGGCTTCCAGCCCGTCCAGATCCAGTTTTTTCGCAAGCTGAGGCTGACGCAACTGCAGCAGCAGATCCAGCAGCGCGTCGTATCGTTCGTTCAGCCGGAACAGAGCTTCGTCGACGGCTCGCCGGTAGTCGGTCGACGATTCAAACAACTGCCCTTCATCCCCCAGCGTCTCCAGCAGCAGGCGTTTCGTCAGAACTCGCTTTTCGGGAGTGATCAAAGCCAGGTGCTGGCCGACTCGCTGCGATGTGACGACCATCCAGTGGTCCGTGATGCCGCGCCCCTTGACGCCTCTCATGCCCAAAGCCAAGGTCAGAAAGTGCTGCCGTCCGCTATCGTCAACACGTCCGAATTCGATCCACGTGTAACCGGTGCGATCCTGATGTTCATCCATCAGCAGATTCCACGCGACCTGTCGATTGGCATCACGATCCGGTTCGACTCGCGTGGGATGCAGCCTTCCGTCCAGCAACAGCGGCAGAGTCAGCGCCAGCACGCGACTCTTCCCCGCTCCGTTGTCGCCTCGCAGCAGCAACCGGCCGTCGGCGAACGGAAAGGTCTCATTGTCGAACAGATACAGGTTGACCAGCCCGACTCGCAACGGCTGCCAGCGAACGCTCGCGGCGACCGGCAAACCACCCCGCAGCAAGCGTTCAATGGCATCAATGTCATCGGGCAGATCAACGGCAACGCGATGTTGATGCGCAGCGACCGACTGAGCGTGCTGTTCGGTATCGAAGAGCAAACCGCCGGAGGAGAAGGCTGATTGTTCGGGCAGTTGTGTCACGGTTTGGCGTGCGGAATGCGAGGTGGATGCTGAATGCGGAATCGCCATCAGTCGGCTGATTGTCTTGTGATGCTACAACAACGTCTGCTGCCGCGGTTTCGACGCCTCTGCGGGATCAGGCTCCGCCAGCCGATAGCGGGCGATCGCCGGCAGCGGCTGAATGCGATGGCCTCGCACCAGCACCAGCCGCAGTGATTCCAGCACACGAACGACGTCATCTGTCAGCAACTGCACGCCGTCTTCTCCCGACACATTCTTCCGCCAGTGGCTTTCGTGCTCGACCGCCAGTTCCGCAAGATGATCCCGCAGCTCATCGATCGTCACCGTCCCGACGGCACCCGCACGGCGCTTGTCAGCCAGCCATTCGGCCACCAGCAATACGGCGTGACCGCGAGTTCCCTGTTCCGGCAGACGGAAGTCAGACAGGTCACCGTCCGCATCCAGCAGAGCGATTCCTTCCTGGCGAATCTCCGCCGCCAGGCCGGTCGCTTCTTCCAGTTCGTTGACAAGGCGAGTTCGCTGGAATCGCAGGTATTCGATTTCGTGTTCGTTCAGATCGTCCTGATACACCACGGAATCATCCAGCATCCGTCGCACCAGCCGGTATTGCAGCTCACGACTGCGTGGTTCCTCCCCTTCGGGTCGAGCGGTCGCCTGCATGGCTTCCATCCGCCCGCCCAGCGAATCTTCGTCAATCATCGACGGCCCGCGCGCGACGCTGAGCGTGGCTCCCAGCAGGGCATGGTCAACTCGGTACAGACAATCGCCATCGCCGCGAAGATACAGCGTGTCGTCTCCGTCCAGCCGTGCCAGAATCTGTAGCTCATTCAACAATCGCATGACGCACACCAGATCCCGCCGATGCGGCTGAGTTCGCAGGTCCAGCTCGAATCCTGCCGCGATCAGCCGCGTGTCGGAAGTGGCAGCGACTTCGACGCGTTCCGCAACCTGACGCAGCGTCGTCTGCCGATCCTCACCACACAGCACGGACATGGTCAGGCAGAACAACGCGTAGCGCCGCCGAGTCAGCGGCGTCCGATTGATGGGATCGATGGCACCGCGAGTCGCGTCGTCATCGCTGGAAGACGTTTTCTCCAGCCGAGCCAGCCCCGGTTGCACCCGCAGCGTCCAGCCAGGCCAGTGAGCAAACCAGGTCGCAAGTTCTTCCTGATGCCGCCGCACAAGCCGAAACGTCTCGGCGTGTTCCCCGCCCGCCGGCAGCAGCGGTTGCATCAGCAATGCCCGCAGTGCCTGCCTGCGCTCCTGCGCGACCTGGGCATTGACTTCGTCACGAAGCCGGTGCGGAGCGGAAAGGCGAGAAGTTGTTGAGGTTCGGGGCATGGGGAGATTTCGGATTTGAGATTTGAGATTGCAGATTTGAGATTTGAATCTTCACTTCCCTTCAACCAGCTCAATATCAAACACGCCGTCTTTCAGTTTCAACCGTCCGGCGTCGGTGTTGATCGTGGCTACGGGAATCAGATCCTCCGCGTTGTCATCGCTTTCCCACTGCACCGTCATCCGCAGCCGCCCATCCTTCGAACTTCCTGTCGATGAGGTCCCGCGGCGGCGGTTGTCGACAGCGTCGCCCAGCAGTTCCAGCAACAAAGCGAACGCCGGCGCGGAAAGTTCGTCGATCTGCGAAAACCGGCAACGACCGAGCGCGAGCAGTTGCCCGCGAGTTTCCGCTTCCTGCCGACGCTCTTCAGCCAGACGGCGCTTCAGTTCGCGACGGGCGTCGCTGGTATCAACCACGCCGCGCGTTGCGCTGGCGACTCGTTCCCGTCCCGATTTCCTGAGTTGCGGATCTATCACGACCGGGCGAGCATCCGCCCAGCTTGTATCGGCGGACGTGGGGTCGGCATCCTCATCCTGCAGCCGTGCAGCGTCGACGGTCAAATGCCGCGCGGCCGAAAGTCCAAACGCCGCACGCCACAGCCGATGAGCCGAACGGTCATCTTCCGCTTCCGCGAACCATGTCGCGAGTTCACGGAAGTCCGCCGCCCGGTCGCTTTTGCTGCCCTGCCGCAGCCGCTGCTGCTGAGCCAGCGCGAGAACTCGCGGAATCGCCGCGCGCGCCGCAGCCTGCAACTGTCGCGACTGAGCCAGCACCGACGCGTCATCCAGAAACCAGCGCCGCAGTCCCCGCCAGCGTTTTCGCCAAAGCGCCAAGGCTTCCTCGCGCATCGACCGGCCGGTTGGATCAGCCGCGTCGTAGCTGCTGCGAGTCTGTTCAAACGTCACCGAGTCCAGCAGCCGCGGGACCGCGGGGTCCAGCAGTGTCAGCACGTCGGCGATCCGCGCGCCACGAATAACCAGCTCACCGACAAATTCCGTCAGATATTCAATCAGCCGCTCTTTGTACTCCAGAAATGCATCCAGATCGCTGCGGCGCGATTCGGTCTGTTCGTGCAGCCAGCGGAAGAACGACTGAGCCCGCGTAGTCAGGTCTTCGACGTCGGCCACAATCTGGCGCAAAGTTCCGAAGGCTTTCTCACCATCGATCGGCTCGGTCTGCACCAGCACGCGAAGTTCCGCCAGGTGGTCGTGAATCCGTCCGAGTGCCGCGGCATCCAGCGTGATGCGACGGTTTAGCTGGCTGAGAAAACTTCGCGATGCGTCTTCTGCCGCTTCGCCGGCAGCCGTCAACTGGTACTGCAGCCGACGTCGATGGAAGTCCGCCAGTGTCGCGACATCCGAATTGTCGTTGTATGCCTCCAGCACACCCCAGTGGCACAACTGAGTCAGCGCGGCCTCGACAACTTCGGTGCCTCCGTCGACGATCATCCCCGACGCGGCCAGGCGTCCGGCGACCTCAGCCGGACGCAGGTGCAGCAGAAACCCCGACTTCGCATCGGCGAACGCCTCCATGATGGCTCGATACAGGTGGTGCTTCTCCGCCGTCAGGTAAGAAAAACCGACAAACGGATTGTCACCCGCAGCCTGGCCGTTGTGATGCACAGAGTGGGGGGCTGCCGGCGCAGAGGAAGGTCGGGCGACGGAAGATGGGGCCGGTGACAAGTGCGCAGCTCTTCGAAGGACCTGGGACGGGCATGAATTCCAAGTCACCCATCGTTCGCTGCCGCCCGGCCGATTTCAACCGTCCGGCCGTCGCACCACGGAAATTCAACCAACGCGGCCCCTTACGCCGATACCGGGACCGCGGCGAATTGCCGCTGCACATCACAGAGAGCCGACAGAATCTCTGCTTCGTGAATCGCCACCTGGCTCAGCAGCTCGCCGGCCTCGTCATCGCCCGCGGCGCGGACTCCTGCGGCGGTCGCGTCGAGTCGCCGATGAATCGACGACTGACTTTGCTTCAGACTGTCCAGCATTGTAGACAGCGAAATGAAGTGCATATCGGTGTATTCGGTCGGGAATGACCCGAAGTCGATCGGCCATTCGCGACCGGTCAGCAACTCCGCAATCAGCCTGACATCCTGCCTCTGACGAGCGGCCAGGGCATCGACTTCCATACGAATGGACTCGTGAGCTTCATCGACCCACGGCCAGCTTTCTGCCACGTACTGCAGGAATCCGCGCGCCATGTCGATCAGGACGCTGTTCAGCACAGATTCGCTTTGTGAGCTTGCCATGAACTTCACTACTCAGGAATTCGAAAGTCAGAGAACCGTTTCCCAATCCGCTGTGCGACCAGTCTCCGAACCTGCCGAGTCGATTATCTGCGCCCCGCAGCGGTTCTGTCAGACATGGCACGTTCAATACGTGTGCGTCAAAAGCGACTGGAAGTCACAGCGGGGAATACCGAATTGGCGGCTTCGTTCGCGATGGCGCTGAGGCCGTTGGGCAGGAATGGAGCCATCCCCAGCAGAAGCACAAACAGTGCCAACAGAGCCACGTAGGACCCTTCCACCGACGGCAACTGCACCGCCCGGGCACCTTCAGGCCGCTCGTCCAGAAACATCGTCTTCAACACACGCAGGTAATAGAACAGGCTGAACACCGTGTTCAGGCCACCGAATGCCAGCACAACGTACATCGACCAGTGCAGCTCTCCGGCTTTGTACACCGACGCGAAGATCATCAGCTTGCCAATAAACCCACCAAACGGTGGCATTCCGACCAGACTGAACATGCAGATCATCATGCAGATGCATAACACCGGGCTCTCTGATACCAGCCCCTTGTAGCTGTCAATCTCTTCGCTGAACGTGTAGTTGCGAATCAGCGCCACAATCGCAAACGCTCCCAGATTCATGAACAGGTACACGGCCAGGTAATACAGCAGCGCTCCGATGCTCTTGTTGATTTCATCCCCCAGTGCCGGAGCCTGGTCGCTGTTCTGCATCACCAGCATCGCGGCCACCGCCATCAGCATGTAGCCGGCGTGTGCAATCGTCGAATACGCCAGCAGGCGCTTCACGTTGCTTTGAGCATACGCGGCAAGATTGCCAAACGTCGTCGTGATGATGGCGATGACGCCAAGTCCGATGCCGAAAGCCGTCATCACTTCTGCGGTTGATGGATTTCCGGACAGCGAAACACAGAATCTCACCAGCAGCCCGAACGCTCCGGCCTTTGACGCGACAGAAAGGAAACCGCCGACTTCCGCCGACGCACCCTCAAACGCATCCGGACACCAGAAGTGAAACGGCACCAGCGACAGCTTAAACGCGAGTCCCACCATCACCAGCATCACGCCCAGAACGACCGCTCGGACTTCGGCATCACCCAGTCCGCCGACGCCGCCTTCCGCGACGACTCGCAGACGGTCGCTCAGCAGGCTCATGTCGCCGGTCCCCAGAACTCCGGCTATCAGACTGATCCCGTAAAGCATCACTCCCGCCGCACCCGCACCGTAGACAACATACTTCAAAGCGGCCTCGCTGCTTGGCTTGCGGCCCTTCAGAAAACCAACCATGACGTAGCTGGGAACGCTGGCCATTTCGATGGCCAGAAACAGAATCAGCAGATTGTTCGCGCTGGCCATCATCATCATGCCGATGGTCGCGCCCAGCAGCAGTGAATAGAAGTCCGGCCCGTCTTCGTTGTCAGGAATGCCCGTCAGCACCGTCAAAGCGATCATCAGAATCAGGAACAGCGACAGGAAGATGCGGAAGAATACGCTGAACAGATCCTGCACCATGAGTCCGGTGAAGAACTCCTGCGAGAATTCAGCCGGTTGGGCAGCGATGTCGATGAACTGCGAATAAGATGCCAGAGACGCCGCGACGGCACCCGCCAGCGCGACAACAAACGTCGGTACAAAGCGGTCAATATTAAATAGCCGGCACAACAGCATCAGCACAATTGTGCCGCTGAGCCACAGTTCTGCACTGAAGTAGCTCAGTGATGGCCCCGTGGTGTCGTTGACCAGTTGCTCAAGAAGTTGCGAAAACGCCATCGCGTTGGTACCGAGTTAAGGAAGGCGACAGTTGCGCCGTCGTCGTTGTTTACGTGTTTGTTGTGAGACCTGCCCTGCCCCATTTGCCACCGGGTTCATTCCGGTGGTTCCCTGCTTCTGAACCACTCGATCGTCAGGATGTGCAGGCAGTGCAAAACCAGTAAAGCACCGAGGCAGACCCGGTGGGACTGTTTTGGCTACCGAGCTGCCTGCAACTGAGTTGCCACCATGTCCGCAGCCTGCTCGTAGCCCAACTGCATCGTTTCCACCAGTTGCGTTGTTGACGGCTCCATGACGTCAAACATGAAGCTCGGATAGACCCCGAGGATGATCGCGAATGCCAACAGAACCACCGCCACAGTGGCCTCACGGCCGTTGATTGGTGTAATCGCTTCGGCATGTGGTCCGCGATACTCAGAACCAAGGTAGACTCGCTGCAGCGCCCACAGTATGTAGCCAGCCGTCAGAATCACGCCGCTGGCCGCGATAATTGCCAGCAGCGGGCTGTAGTTCCAGGCACTCAGTACGACGAAGATCTCGCCGATGAATCCGCAAAGTCCAGGAAGACCCAGGCCGGCAAAAAAGATGCCGGCCGCCAAACCGCTGTACAGCGGCATCTTTGCCATCAAGCCACCAAACTGGTTCAGATCACGGTGGTGAACGCGGTCATAAATGACTCCGACCATAAAGAACATGCCCGCCGATGAGACACCGTGAGCAATCATCTGGAACATGGCTCCGTTGATTCCCATCAGCCACATGTCGCTTCTTACGGTTGCACCGGTTGACTCGCTGATCTTCCAGACTGCCAGACCAATCAGAACATATCCCATGTGACTGACTGAACTGTACGCCACCAGCCGCTTAAAGTCTGTCTGAGCGAGAGCCGCAAAGGCTCCGTAAATGATGCTGACAACACCAATGCCCACCATCGCATAGGCCGCGTACTGTGCTCCGTACGGACACAGCGGGAAGGCGATACGGATGATTCCATAGCCACCCATCTTCAGCAGGACTCCGGCAAGGATCATGCTGATTGGCGTCGGGGCTTCCACGTGAGCATCCGGCAGCCAGGTATGCACAGGAAATGCCGGCAGCTTGATGGCGAAGCCGATGAACAGCAGCCAGAACGCGACAATCTGCATGTCCGGGCTGAGTCGTGTCTGCAACTCCGAACTCGTTCCGGCAGCCGCCTTCGCGAGTTCGATCAAATTAAAGCTGTGCATCCCGCCGCCGCTGTTGAAGTAGAACATCAGCATCGCGATCAGCATCAGCACACTGCCGGCCAGCGTGTACAGGAAGAACTTGATCGCCGCGTATTCCTTGCGAGGCCCGCCCCAGACGCCGATCAGGAAATACATCGGCAGCAGCATGACTTCCCAGAACACGTAGAACAGGAAGAAGTCCAGCGACAAAAACACGCCCAGCATCCCGCTTTCCAGCAGCAGGAAGAGAATAAAGTATCCCTTGTGGTGCTTGTTAATGCTCCATGATGCCACAGCGGCCAGCATGCTGACGAAACTTGTCAGCACCACCAGCGGCAGGCTAATACCGTCGACTCCCAGTCGATAGTAAACGTTCCATGTTGGAATCCACTGTTTACTGACTTCAAACACAATCCCGGACTTGTCAGGCAGCGCAACATACTGTGTCCACAGGAACAGCGTCAGCACGAATGTCACGACTGTGACACCTAACGACCACGCCCGAATGACTTCGACCGCCCGACTGTCGAAGAACGCCAGAAGCAGCGCTCCAATCGCGGGCAGGAAGATGATTGCTGAAAGAAGGACTGCTTCGTTCATTGTAAACCTACAGCCGTGAAGCTGACTCAGGTGGACTGTCTGAAACGGACACTAACCCGGAAACGTTGTGAACAGCACGGCGAACAACGCCACAACACCGACGACAATAAACATCACATACTGCCGCAGATTGCCTGTTTGGATCACCTTCAGAGACCGCCCAAACGAAAACGTGGCACCAGCCAGCATGTTCACAAATCCATCAATGATCTTTTCGTCAAAAATGCGGTCCCATTTCGCCACCAGCACCGTGGCCTTCGCCGCTCCGTGCAGTATGCCATCGAAGATTGTGCGGTCGATCCACACACAGAACGCTCCGACAACATGAGCAGGTTTCATGAACAGGGCGTCGTACATCTCATCGAAATGCCACTTGTTGACAAGAAAGCCGTGGACTCCGGACAACTGCCGCTTGATCTCGGCGACGTTCACTGTGTTTGTTCCGTACAGCACAAAAGCGATCAGAGTTCCTACGAAGGCCGCAATCAGCGCCCATGCTCCGGCATCACCGTGAACCGCATGAATAGCTTCATGGCCCGGCATGACAAGTCCCCCGGCAGCAGCCGCTAACATTCCGGCAGCGACGTGAGCCGGTTCGTCGCCGGTGATCATTTTGTACAACGGACCACCTTCGCCGCCGAAGGCGCAGAACGCGGCGAAAACTGAAAGCACCAGCAACGGCCCGGTCATCACCCACGGGGACTCATGAGCATGGTCGTAAATGTGCTGATCTCGCGGCTTGCCGACAAATGTATAGAACCACAGCCGGAACATGTAAAACGCAGTGATTCCCGCCGTCAGCAGCGGGATGAAGAACAGCAAAAAATGTCCCGGATTGGCTTTGATGAACGCGAGTGCCGTCGCCACGATCGCATCCTTGGAATGGAACCCGGAGAATGCGATTGTCGTTCCAGGAATTGCCAGCCCGCTGATCGCGATCACTCCGACCAGCATCGTGATTGCCGTGACGGGCATCTTTTTCAGCAGGCCGCCCATCTTTGGCATTTCCTGTTCGTGATGACAGCCGTGAATCACGCTGCCCGAACACAGGAACATCAGCGATTTGAAGAATGCGTGTGTAATCAGGTGGAACAGTCCGGCTCCCCAGCCGAACACTCCCAGACCCAGCATCATGTAACCGAGCTGACTAATCGTCGAATACGCCAGCACCTTCTTGATATCAGTCGCAACAACAGCAATCGTCGCCGCCAGAAACAAAGTGATGCAGCCAACGTAGGCGATGACCAGCAGAACTTCCTGAGCAAACATCGGGAAGAATCTTCCGACAAGATAGACTCCCGCCGCGACCATCGTCGCCGAGTGAACCAGTGCGGACACCGGAGTCGGACCTTCCATCGCGTCCGGCAGCCATGTCTGCAGTGGAAACTGAGCACTCTTGCCGATGCAGCCGCCGAAGACGCCCAACCCCGCGACAATCAGCAGTGAATAGGGAATGGTACGACTGCTGCCGCTTTCATCCTGAAGAACGCTTCCCGACGCGTCCGTCAGCAGAACGTCACCGGTTTCCGTATCCCGCAGAAACTCGCCGTCTGCACCGCGATGAGCCATGCTGAACAGGCCGGCCTGAGTCGTTTCGCCATCCACGACGGTGTCGCCGAAGCGGAACGTGCCGAAGAATGTCCACAGCACCATCAGGCCAATCAGAAAACCGAAGTCACCAACGCGATTCATGATGAACGCTTTGTTGGCCGCATTGCTGGCGGACCTGCGTTCGGTATAGAAGCCAATCAGCAGGTAACTGCAGATCCCCACCAGTTCCCAGAACACAAAGACCTGGAAAATGTTGCCCGCCAGCACCAGTCCCAGCATCGAAAAACTAAACAGTGACAGAAATGCGAAGAACCGGTAGAAGCGGCCGGGCCGATGCACGTGCTTTCCGTCGGACGTGTGAGCGAAGTGGTCGACGTATTCGTCGGTCAGCTCATCACTCATGTACCCCATCGCGAAGACGTGAATGCACGTGGCGATCAGAGTGACCATCGTAAACATCACCAGCGTCAGACTGTCGATGTAGTAGTCGATGGAAACTTCCAGATCACCGAATGTCGCCAGCCGGTAGATCGTTCCGGAATAGACCGTCTGACCTTTTTCGCCAGCCCGTTCAGCGACATCATGGCCTTCGTCGTCAGCCTGAACGACCGTCAGGATGCCGTCGATCCGAGGCTGCACGGAAGCGTGGTGATCTTCGTCGGCGTGACCGTCGCCGCCCCCTTCATGATGACCACTGTCGCCGTGTCCGCCATCGTGATGCGCACCAGCATGGGAGTCATGCGACAGCCAGCCATCGCCGCCCCAGGCATTGTTCTCGTTGCCCCAAATTACCAGAGCCGACGCACTGCACACGAACCCAGCGGCAATGCAGAACACCGCCAACAGCGCGGCAGCCTTGCTGTGGCGTGTTCCCCAATAGCCGCCGAAGATTTCGACCGCGAAGCCCAGCAGGGGCAGCAGCCAGGCGATCATCAGCAGCCATTTCAGCGTTTCGCCGACCATTGCAGTTCCAGAAGCTTCTAACCGTGAGTGGTGAAAACAAAATCGCTCAAATGGCGGTCGCAGGCCGGACCGCCCGTTGATAACCCGTCACAGGCAAAAGCTCCGAAACCGCGGGCTCACCCTGTTGACTGACGACAGGTTAACCCTTCAGCTTATTGCCGCGATCTACGTCGATGGTCAGATGGTTGTTATAAAAATTCAGAGCAATCGCCAGAGCCACCGCAGCTTCCGCGGCCGCCAGCACGATCACAAACAGTGAGAACACCTGCCCATCCAGCCCCAAAGCCGTGTACTTCGAAAATGCGACGAAATTGACATTTGCGCCGTTCAGCACAAGCTCAACCCCCATCAACACGCCGATACCATTGCGCTTGGTGGCCATACAGATAACACCACACACAAACAGAACAGCTCCGACCAGCAGATAGGATGTCAGATCAGGTTGCATAAATGGCCGCCGAACGTGGAATGCGTTTCTTGTGAACCCTGCACCAGCGCCCCACCAGGCTTGCCCGGCGGCTTCTCGCCTTTGCTTTACTGAACGGCACTCGAGTCGCAAAAACAGAAGGAAGTGGTACAGAAGCATGCTTCCGCCAGGGATAAACCCACTGCGGATATGTTGTCTAACCGGCCGATTCACCTCGTCGCCGCTTGGCTCGTGCCAGATAGGCAGCACCGACCAACACGACCAGCAAATGAACGGAAGCAATTTCGAATGGCAACAAATAACCCGTACTTAACGACGACGCCCCGCTGCCAAGATCCAGCTCAGGTCGCGCGCCGAGAAGACTCAGCCCCAGAGGCCGCAGCGTGCTTCCTTCAGCCCCGTCATCGAACCCCCCAGTCGCCTCCGGCTGACCAGACGATGCCATGATTCGGGCCTGCGTTCCAACCCAGTCAACGCCGTTGAGCGATGAGAAAACGACAAACAAAAACAGCAAACCCACCAGCCCCGCCACAACGGTCTCCCCCGGCGAGGTTTCAATTTTCAGATAAGGCCCGCTAGCCGTCAGCATGACTCCGAACACCAGCAGCACCAGTGTGCCACCGACGTAAATCAGGAGTTGCGTCGCACCCACAAAATCAGCATCAACCAGAAAAAACAGCGCCGCAGTGCTGCCCAGTGAAACCACCAGCCAGAACGCCATGCGAGCAACGCTTTGACTAACCACAACGGCAATCGCACCAAGGCAGGTCGCAAGGGCAAAGACCGTGAACAGCAGCGACTCCGCACTCATCGGACGACCTCCTGCGGTGACAACCCGACCTCAACCGACAACTCCTCACCCGGCACGGCAGCAGAGTCCTCCGCGACCGGCTGATCGGCGGACCGCAGCCCGCCCGAAGCGTAAGGACTTGAGACCCGGGCCGCCGAAACACTGGCCGCCAGGCGGTCACCCAGTGGATCCGCCACGGTGGTGCGATCCATGCCGAACCGCAGTACCAGTGGCCACGCGACGGCACCCAGAAACAGAAAGCAGCTAATCGGAATCAGATATTTCAGGCAGGTCGTCATCACCTGATCAATGCGCAGCCGGGGCAGCGTCCAGCGAAGCCAGATCTGCACAAACACAAGAAACCCAGCCTTCGTCGCAAACACGAAGGCTCCCAGCACATTGGCCAGATACCCGAAGGACCACGCAGCACTGAATGTCGCAGCACCGGCACCTGCCGTTCGAGCATTTGTCAGCACAGCATCCAGAGGCGGAATACCCGTGGCCCAGCCACCAAGAAAGATGATCGAGGCGACCCCACACACCACGAACATGCTGGCATATTCTCCCATGAAGAAGAACGACCACCTCATGCCGCTGTATTCGGTATGGAACCCACCGACCAGCTCGCTTTCCGCTTCCGCCAGGTCAAAGGGAGCTCGCTTGCAACTTGCCGTCGCCACCACGAAATACACAAAGAAGGCGAAGAACGTGAACGGGTCATGAAAGATGAACCAGTTCTGAAATCCGCCGGACTGCATGTCGCCGATTTCACCCAGATTCAGCGTGCCGGCGGCAACAATCGGGATCAGCGCACAGATCGCCAGCGGGATTTCGTAGCTAACCATCTGTGCGGCCTCACGCATCCCACCGAACAGCGACCATTTCGAACCACTGGAATAGCCGGCCATGATGATGCCAAAAACCTCCAGGGACAAAATCGCCACCAGAATGAACAGCCCGCAGTCGGCCGCAACTGCCACCCAGCCATGACTGAACGGCAGCACGGCGAACGCCGCGAAGGACGCGAAGCAGACGATATAGGGAGCCGACCGAAACAGCAGAGCGTCGGCCGCGGGAGGACACAGGTCCTCCTTTTGAATCAGCTTGATCCCGTCGGCCAGCGACTGCAGCCAGCCAAACTTGCCACCCACGCGAGTCGGCCCGAGCCTGTCCTGAATTCGACCGGAAACTTTTCGTTCCAGCCAAATGAAGAAGAACGGGCACAGCGAGAACACCGCGAACAGCAATGCAAAATGCAGCACCGCGGCGGCGACAAATGCCCAACCTTCGGGAAGTGCTTCTACGTTCAGGCTCTCGAAGTATTCGACGAGAGAATTTGCGGCAAGAGTTTGATTCATTTCCACAACCACCGGCGGCTCATCAGCTTACGTTGGGCGTACTGCCGAGGTGGGCCTGATGCGTGTTCAATGCGGTCAGACGGCAACGGTCGGGAACTATGACAAAAGCAAAAGTGGTCTGCAACCAACGCCAACCAGCTTTCGCAACACGTCTGCGACTTCCGTGGAGTGGCTAGTACAGCCCCGGATTGTTCCCGCTTTTGGGAAGCGTCAGCGGTGCACGGCGAAGGAAATCACGTCAAATGCCAATGCCTGGCACAGGTCGTAAACGGCGATGAACTGCTGGACGGAAACGTCGTCGTCGATGTCCAGAATAATCCGCGATCCGCGATCCAGTTCGGCCAGCCGAGTCAGCGTTGCTGCCAGTTCCTTTGGTCCTGAAACAACCCGGTCATTGATGGAAATGGCAACGTGCCCGTCAGCGTCAGGTGCCAGCAGCCGGACACGAACTTCCGGTGACTGCCATTCATCAGGCTGCGCTGCGGCAACATCGACTTTCGTCTCGGTTGCTCCCGCGAGAAGCTCCGCGGGCAGCAGTGCATCCGGAGTCTGGCCGATGGATGCACAGACGAAAAACACCAGCAGCAGAAAGACGACGTCGATCATCGGCGTCATCGTTTCTGCATCCAGCGCCGCTCGCCGGTTGTGATGGCTGGGAGTTCGCATCCGTGATTGAAGTCGCAGCAGTAGATGTGAAACATGCACACAGTCGGCGCGGCGGCCGGGCTGATTTGAGAGGTGCCAGTGGCACCTCAAATGCGGATGTCAACCGCGCTTCCCGCGCCGAACGTCGGCTCCGTCAGCGAACCGTCACGGCACTATGCCGATTTCACGTGGCCGATGTTGATGTAAGCATGCACATGCGGCGCTCCTCGGAAATGCCACACGAACGAAGGGCCTTCGACGCGCCAGATGTCCCACATGCGATCGTCGTCAAGATCTTCCTGCTGATAGAACGCCATGTGCAGCTTATCGACGCCGCCCGAATCCTTCACGATCTGCATGACTTCGTCGACGTCTTCCTTGCGGTACGGCGCCAGCAGGACGGCCAGTGTCTTTTCGACAAGCTGTTTCTGGTCGTCCTTCAGCTCATCGACTCCAATGCCTGGAAACGATCCGCCTTCTCCCTGAATCTGCACGGCCGCTTCGTTTGGAGCCTTCTGCTGCAGCGCCTTCGCGCGCTGGTCGGTGTCGAGCGCCTTGAAGACTTCGTTCGTCTGCTTTGTCTGAGAGTAGTACAGATTCTTTTTGGCTTCTTCGATGCCGTGTCCGTAGACGATCGGTCCACCGAAGGCGGCTTTTTCGACGCTGTTGCCGTCAGCACGCAGCGTCAGGTGGCGACCAGTCAGCTCGAATTCGAAATCGCCGTCGCCCGGCTTGCCGAAGACGGCAACGCTGTAGAAATCCAGCCCGCCGTTGTCGTCGTAGGTCTGTTGGTCAACGGTCTTGAACCCGTCTTCGCTTGTCAGCCCCTTGACGATTTCGTGAATCGTCCCCTGCTGCTGTTTGGTGTAGAAGTCGCTGCCGATTTCCGGTTCGGTAATCGCCCAGTTGGCGTTGATCTTCTTGCGCAGATCATGGTCGAAGCCGAAGCAGATCTGGCCGCGCTGCGCTTCGGACAGCGAATCATAGAATTCCTTGACGGCGGTTTCTGCCGCTGACGAAGGACTCGGCCCGGCAAACAATCCCGCCATCAGATTCCCGCTGCCTGCGGCCAGAGCAGCACCCGCTCCAATGACCTGGACGAACTCGCGACGACTGACGGAAGAACTCGAAACGTGACGACTCATGGCGGCAACCTTTCGTGAAAAACGAATCGGCGGGGAACAGAGACGCGGAAGACTCCCGGTCCTGAGTCCGGTCGTTCCACGGGCGGGAAGCCACAGTCGGCAGTGTCCCGGCGAATTCTATCGTACCGTCCGTCCCTGGAAATGAATACCTCCGCGCCGATTTGCAGATCAGCGGCCTCACCCTTTCAGTAGTGGCGGTTCGCGGTGCCTCCTTTGACTTACGGCCTCAGCAGCGTTCGCGCATGGTCAACCGTGCTGCGGAAACGAGGCTGCCAGTTGCCGTCTACGATCTGTCGCAGCAGCCTGCTCCCGTCCTCGCTGCGTCCGGCGGCGATCAGCATCTGAGCGTGACTGAGCAGCAGTTCCGGGTTCGTCCGTTCGAACTCGAACGCGCGAGTCCACGCGATGTCGGCCAGCGCGACCTGCTGCTGATCGGTCAGCGTCTGCGCGAGATTTCGCCACGGAACAGATTCGCCCGAACTGCCGGCGAGCGGCGTCGTCAGGTAGTCCCACGCAAGCTGGTCACGGTTGAGCTTCGTCAGCAGGCGAGCCGTCGCTTGGCAGCAAGTCGTGTCGTCATCATCAATCGAACGCCACTGATCGGCCGCTCGGACAATTCGTTCCGTCAGATCATTCTGCGGTGCCTGCCCGAGAGTTGCCGCTGCCTTCACGATTTCGTCGTAACGGTTCAGCAGGTCAGCGTAGTCGGTTCGCAGAGATTCCAGGTTGATCACGTCCGGACGATCGCGGAAGTCAATCTGAATCGCGTGTTCGAAACGTTCCAGCGCCAGTCGCTTGTTGCCGACAGCGTCTGCAACCTGTGCCGAGTACCGCCACAGCGCGGACGAATCCCGCAGTGGCTCAAGTTCCAACACCGAAGACAGTACCTGATCGGCTCCTGATCGGCCGAGCTGCCGAAGCTGTTCAACTGCCAGCAATGCCACGTCCGGTCGCTGCTTCGTATCGAGCTGCTTAAGGATTCGGCTCAGCAGTTCCTCGGCTGCTTCCACGTCGCCAAGTTGCCGAAGCTGGACCGACAGCAGGAAGGCAGCGCGCGGCAGCGCATTCGTAGGATGGCCTTCCAAGGCCGTCGTACTTTGTCGCGACGTTGTCCTCGACCGCCTTGGAAGGCCATCGTACGGCTGGGACGGCGACGCACCGCGATGCCGTACGACGGGACTCCGATCCCGTCGCTGCGATTTCGACGGGATCGGAGTCCCATCGTACGTTGTCGGCAACAGCGATTCTCCCAGTTCCGTCATCAACTTCAACCAGGCCTGCTGTCCGTCTTCTCCGATGAACAACTGCCGCATCTCCGGCTCAATCCGCGGAAGTCGTCCTGCTTGTGCCGTCTGCAGCAGCAGCTCGCTGTACAACCGCCGAGCCTGCGTCGCCTTGCCCGCTCGAAAGCGCGTGCGGCACCGTTCCTGCCGAGCCAGCCAGCCGAGCAGCGGGTTGTTCTCGAACCGTTCCGCCGCGGCGGCGAAGTCGGCTCCGAACTTGTCGTGAGCGAGGTTCTTTTCCACAACGCTCAGCAACGTCCAGCCCATTACGTCCGTGCGACAGCCACCGACGAAATTCAGCATGCGATCCAGTTCGACCTTCACCTGAGCGTCCGTGCGATCCTGAATCGCCTGCCCGGACTTCCATCGCAGGTACAAATTGCGAGCCGTCGCCAGCCGCTGCACGAAGCCGCCTTCCGGACCTTCGATCGCGAATTCGCTGGAATCCGAATTGTCCTGCTGCCAGCGAATCCACTGCCGCACAAACTGCCGCAGCGGCGATCCTTCCGGAGACGGCAGCAGGCTGACTTCGCGAGTCTGCCCGTCGACGTCGCTGCCTTCCCGTCCGACGGGACTCTGATCCCGTCGCTCAACTGCCGTACTGTCACCGCTCGCCAGCAACTGCGGAAAGCGACTCAGCAGCACATACAGTCCGTCGCGCGTGTCGCCCTGCTCGAAGAACCGCTCGCGAATGACTTCGACGACGCGTTCTCCGTTCCCCGCTGCGCTGTCCGCCAGCACCAGCGCCAACGCTCGTTCTTCTGACCACTTCGAGAATTCATTGCCGTCGTCGTGATTGCTTTCGAACACATGCTCCGCCGACCGAATCGGCATCGGCAGGGCGACGACGTCTGCGAGTTCCGGCGTCAGATCCGGAGCGTCGCTCGGTTCTCGCTGGAGTTCGACGGAAGAGATGACGTCGCCGTCCGCGTTGATGATTTCGACCGTGCCGGTTTCGTCGTAGTGAATCGTCAGCAGAATTTCGCCGGACGGTTGTTCGACCAGTCGGCGTTCCATCAACCGGCCATCGTCGCCGAAGACGAGGCGAAGTTCGACCAGCGTCGTCAAATCTCGCGGTCTCGTTCCAGGACTCTGCCCTGGTACGGACTGCCTTGCAGGCTCCGCCATCTGTTCCGAGCGTTCGCTGAGTTCCGTCCGTTCCGTGGCGTCCGACGTACCGGAGGCAGAGCCTTCTGGCAGTGTGTTCCAGGGCAGAGTCCTGGAACGAGGGAGTGGCCGCACCGCGACGGTATGCTCATCCACGGGAAGAATGTCGGCGCCGGCAGCAAGTGCCTCCACCGATGGCAGCAGCCACGGAATGAGTGATTCGATCTCGCGACGATGGAACTTCGAAAAGTCGCGTTTCGCGGCAAAGCCGATGTCGCGATAGACGTGCAGCAGCGATTCACCGTCGCAGATAACTCGTTCGCGGAGTCCTTCGGAAACCGTTCGTTCGTAAACGTGACGCCCCGTACCATCGACAAGAATTGTCAGCGCGTCGTTGCCCGGCAGCGTTACTCGTTCCCAGCCGAGCGACCGCGCACGTTCGATGAGTTCGCGGGCGACGGGATCCACGTGTCCGGCAGTGGGTTCCCGCCTGCGCGGGAATGACGCGTCTGTTCTCGGAGTCGCGTCTGTTCTCGGAGACGCGTCTGTTCTCGGAGTCGCGTCTGACTCGGCAACAATCGCCCACACATCCGCCGGCAGCGTGTTCAGCCCCGGAGCGTGGCTCATCAGGTCGCAGAAGAAGCGCCGGTCGTTGCCGAATTCCGGATACGAGACCGCGGCGAACGTCGGCAGTTGAACACCTGCGTTACGCCGCTGTCCGGGAGCGACCGACCACGGATGGCCGTTGCCAGCCGAACCGGCGACACTCTTCTGATCGAGACCCAACGCGGACTGTCGGAGTTTACTTTCGACGTAAAGTTCCGTCACCAGTTCCTGGATCATCGGCTCGGCCTGAACGTCTCGCAGTCCGAGAAGGGCTTCCTCCTCCCCGAAAATTATCCGCGGCGATTCGAGTTGCGGAATCCCCAGTCCTTCAACGTTTCGCGACCAATCCTGCGGAAATTTGAAGCGCACGTCGAAACTGTCAGCGACTGGCTGGTTCCCGAGTCGAAGCATCCACGCACCATCGTCCCGGTTCAATTGTTGTTGCCGCCAGCCGAAGTCGAAACGCGGCGTTTCCAGCAGTTCACGATCAACCAGCGACAAACGCGATCCTGCCGGCTGCTTTGGGAGAAACGGGGCAAGCGAGAACTCAACCGACGTGTTCGTTGGGTCGTTTGGAAGGTACTCCCACGAACGATTCAAACCGTCCAGGAAGACGTTGTGCCTGGCGAGGTCTGCGCCCAACATTGCACTCGAGCCGTCGAGCAGACTCAACGTTGAAAGGTCATCCGTCTGCAGCCAGCCTTCGGATTCCGATTGGACAAAGTACCCGTGGATCTGTGGTGACGATCCAGCAGTTTCGAGTTCGCGCAAGCTCTGGGGCATTCCATAGAGAACACGGCCGTTTCCAGAATCATCTGCGAAGTTGTGAATGGCGGCTTCCGAAATAATCAGACTGCCGTACTGCGTTCTCGCCATCGACTCCTCGACAGGCTGCCGACCATTTGTCGAATCTACGCCTCGCAGGAGAAGGAGTGACGGCAGCTCCGTCGCCTGGCGTAACGGCCGAATAATTCCGTTTCCGTTCATGTCACCATTCAGATTAACGATCCCATCCGCGTCGAAATCCCCGTCGACACCATTGTCCAGTCCGAAGTAACCGTCGACATTTCCGCGGCTGGAGTAGCTGTAAACACCGGGCGATCCGTCGAACCAGTAGTTGAAGTGCTGGAGATTTCGCCCGAGACGTGTCACTGGCGAATTCGGGCCGCTCACTGTGGATGTCAACGGCTGCACCGTTCCGTCCGCCAGGATGCGATACATGTTCGGATACGACAGCACCTGAGGCTGAGGCAGTGACTGAATGGAACTCAACAGCTTCTGAAACTCGCTCTGAGGCACCTCGGCCGTTGTTTCGCTGCCCACCCCAAACGGTTCGTGAACAACTTCGATCTCGTCCGGACACGGATACAGCGCCCAGTGATCCTTGCGGCCTCGATCGATGTTGTACTGCGCATACATCTCCTCGTTCTCAAGCACCAGCAGCGACGTGAAGGGGCTCATCACGTACATCGCCTTGCTGAGTTCGATGATGCGGTCTTTGTTCGCGGTCGCTGATTCGGCCACCAGTCGATCGATCTCCAGCTTCGCCCACGTGCGAGGCAGATAGTTGGCCTGGTCGACGACGTCCTGAATGGAAAGCGTCTGTTGCCATGGCCGACCGTTCAACAGTCCGGAAATTGTGACCTGTTCGGGAAGCTCGCCGTCCTTCGCCAGTCGAGTCACCGCGCAGACTTCTTCGCCGTGAACGATCGTGTCCGCGAAGTTGAGGAAGCGGAGATCCGTAGTCGAGTCTCGCCGAGACTCGACATACTGTCCTGGACCTGCTTCCGACGAACCGCGTGCCACGTCAAGCGGCGTCGCGTTACCGGTTTCCTTCGAGAACGTGTCACGCGCGGTGGCTGAGTCTCGGCGAGACTCGCCTACACTGACATCCAGCAGCCGCGGCGCGTTCAGCACCGACGACAGCTCGAACGCGCGCCAGGCGACTTCTTCGTCCGGATTGATCTGAGTGAAGTAGCCACCAGTCCGCGACGCCGCCTGTTTCATGAACGACTGCGACCAGCGCCGGCCGACTCCGACTCCGACATACGCCGCCTGCCGTGGCAACTTCTTCAACAGCGCCGATTGATCCTGTTCGCCAAGTACCGGTATTCCCGCACCGACATGGATCAGCAAATTTTCGCGGCCTGCGGAGCTGAGCTGTTCACACGCGGTCAGAGCTTTTTCGAAGTCGAACGCTCCGACCAAATGAGTTTCCTCCAGCCGCCTCAGAACCTCGGCGATGTTCCGCGCCGTGCATTGCTGTGATTCCGCAAGTGCACTGGCCCGCGTTTTGGCCGCGATCACGCTGAACGTGTCGTCGTGCTCGGCGTTGTCGAGCAGCGTGCGAACGATCTCAATCTGCGTGCGAGCCAGCAACGGATCTCGATTGGCGGACGATTCGAACAGAATGATCCAGTTGCGCTTCGGCCGCTGCATCGTGGCGGGAAGTTCCGGGCGGAACCGCAGCATGAGATATTCGTGGTCGCCGTGCGGCGATCGCGTCCACAGGCCCGCGGCGTGCGGAGACCGCACTTCAACTTCCCCGTCATTCCCGCGCAGGCGGGAACCCAGGGCGGACCGGCTGGTCCTTGTTTCCTGCAGCTCCAGCACAATATCCCGTTCCATCGTGCTGTTCTGCTCAACCGCTTCCAGCAGCAAATCGCCGTCGTCCGTTGACGACTGCAACTCGTGCGACGGGCTGTTCCAGGCGACGTCCGCTCCGTCCTTCACGCGAATCGCCATCGACCAGTCGAGCACCGCGTCCATGCTGTGACCGGCGGGAAAGCGGTAGTGCAGTCTTCCATAAGCCGACGCAAGCCGTTGCGTGTAACTCAGCACGATGCGTTTTTCCTGCCGAGGTTCCAGCGGGAAGACTCGCATTTTAAACGTGCTGCCGTCGACCCATTCCAGCAGCGCCGGGTCTTTCATCTTCGACACGATCTGTTCGAAGGTGTTGCGAGCGTGCTGGCGTTCGGCCATGCCGCCTTCCATCAGCTTACCGTTGACGTACATCGCGAGCCGCGACAGCGACGCGTCGGGCGGCAGAGGAAAATGAAACGTGCCTTCCAGCCGCTGCGATGTGTGGTTGAAGTAAGTGTGATCGATCGTCGTGCGAGCGAACCCGTGTTCGATATGCACGTCGACGTGATACTTGCGCAGGCTGAGCTTCATTTCCTGACCATTCGGATTGACGGTAATGATCGCTCCGCCGGCGTACTCACTGGCCGGCACGAGTGCCCCGGCCGCGGCCGTGATGAGTTCGCGCGTCCAGTTGAGAGACTCGGAAGCTCGCGGCGCGGCGGTGAGGCGATAGTTGAGAGTTGAGGGTTGAGAGTTGAGAGCATTCAGCAACTGCCCGGCGACAACCGGCGTTTCCACGTCGCTGACCTGCACGCTGCCCTGAGTCACCAGCACGTCGGTCGAGTCGTTCGACGCATCGACGGCGAACTTTGTTCCAAACGCCGTGACGGTGCGCGAAGGTGTCACGACTTTGAACGGTGCGGATTCGTCAGATTCATCGAACTGCGGAACCACTTCGACAAAGACTTCGCCGCGAGCGACTTCGACCTGCCGCGGCGCAGCAATCTTCACTGAAGCATTTGTGTTCACGTACAGAGCCGAACCATCCGGCAACGTGACTCGACGTCGCTCAGTCGGCGACGTTTGAATCGTGTCGCCGACGGCAACTCGCTGAACTTCCGGCTGAGCAACGAACTTCGCCGTCAGCCATTCTCGACGAATCTGCTGCCGTGCGTTCTCCCTTTCGGCCTGGTACACGGCGACACGTTCCTGCTGCCGTTCGGATTCCTCCGACGTCACCATCAGCACGCCCGCGAGACTCAGCGCGGAAACGAGCAGACACGCGATGGCTCCGCGAGGATTGTGTCGGCTGTCACGTGAAGGAATGCGTTTCATCGTGATCTCCGGTGCGGGCGTGGTAACCGTCGACGCTTCGAAGTGAGCGGCGACACTGAGTTCCCGCCGGAGCGGGAATGACGGAACGCGGGTTGTGCGGTCGGCCCTGATCGATTCCTGCACGTCGTGCAGAATCCGACTGGCCTGAACGTCACTGAGTTCCGCCGCCGATTCAGCGTCGAGCAGCCGTTCGACGTCGTCATCGCGCAGCGGCTGCGGTCCCAGCGATTCGCTGAGCAGGCGTTGCAGTTGTTCGTCGGGATTGGTCATAACGTGACATCTGTCAAACGACGAGTGGCAAAAAATAGATCCCCGTGATCCCACGCACTGTCCGTGCGCCTTTCCGTACGACGGCCTTCCAACGCCGTGCGCCGTCCGTACGATGGAACTCCGATCCCGTCGCACACTTCGTCGCGCGCTATGGTGGATCGTGTCCTCGTGCCGCCAGTTCCTTTCGAATCCGATCGAGTGCTCGTTTGCGGTAGACTCGCACGGT
>CAZHET010000006.1:0-32199 GCA_964531585.1 uncultured Planctomycetaceae bacterium
GTTTTCGAACTTTCCGGTAGCGCTCTCCCGAACGGTCTCGTCAGCCGTCAGCGCCTGGAACAGGACTGACAGGCCGTTGGCCCTGGCGACTTCCAGTCCTTTTCCCGATCCAAGCACCATCATTGCTGTCGCCCACGCATCGGCCGTCATACATGATTCGGCGATCACCGAAACCGACGCGAGGGGATGCGGCACCGGCCGGCCGGTCGTCGGGTCCAGCGTGTGGGAATAACGGACACCGTCAACCTCAAAGAAATTGCGGTAGTCACCCGACGTCGCAACTGACGAATCCGTCAGTTGCAGAATTCGGCTCAATGGCTGCTGCTGTGCCGCCTGGCGATCAAACGGCGATTCCTGCAGCGGGGATTCGATTCCGATTCGCCAGCCTTCCCCTGAAGCCTTCGCCTTGCCGGCTCGCGCTTCGCCACCAATGTCGACGACAAACGATGGCTGGCCATGCGATTGGATCAGTTCCGCGATCGCATCGACTCCGTAGCCCTTGGCAATCGCTGACAGGTTGAGCTGGACGGTCGGCTTCAATTTCTTCAGCGCGGGAGGGGCAGGCTGAACGTCAATGAACGTCATGCCGACCGTCGCCAGAGCCGCGGCGATCTCGTCGTCCGTCGGAACCGTCCTGTCGCGCCGATCACCAAATCCCCACAGATCGATCAGCGGGGAAACCGTCGGATCAAACGCGCCGCCAGTCAGCTCGTGAATGCGTTTTGCCTCCTGAACAACTGCAGCGAACTCGGCGGAGACGGGAAACCAGTCCGTGCTGTCGCTGGCATTGAACAGCGAAATCTCCGACTTTGGGTCCCACGTGGACATCTGCCGGTTGATATCCTTCAGCCGCTCTTTGATCGCCGCGTGCAGTGACTCGCCGCCGTCATCGACAGTTGGCGAATCCACCACGATGGAATAGTACGTCCCCATGGTTTCGCCCTGAAGCCGCAGCGGTTCTGCAGCGTCCGCCGTCGGCAGAACTGCGTCTGCGGTGATGAAAGCGATGAATATCAGCAAGCGAAGAAGCGTCGGCATGGCGATGAGTGATCCAAAGGAACGCAAAGACCCCGGCACATTGTACCGGGGTCTGCGAAAACGTCATTTCTGAGTCGAGCCGACGCAGACGGTGCTACCCGCCGAAGTCGTCGTAGGCGATGTTGTCCGGTTCAACTCCCAGATCCGCCAGCATGTCCTGCACGCACTTCAACATGATCGGCGGACCACAGATATAGTATTCGCAGTCTTCAGGAGCCGGATGTTTGGACAGATATTCGTCCAGCAGCACCTGATGAATAAAGCCCTTCAGTCCCGTCCAGTTGTCATCCGGCAGCGGATCCGACAAAGCGATGTGCAATGAAAAATTATCGTGTTTCCTGGCGATCTCTTCGAACTCATCAATGTAGAAGAGTTCCCGGGTACTGCGTCCGCCGTACCAGTACGACACCTTTGCACCGGTGTGAATTCGCTTGAACAGTTCGAAGATGTGCGACCGCAGCGGAGCCATCCCGGCACCACCGCCGATGTAAATCTTTTCGGCCGGAGTCTCCTTAACGAAGAACTCGCCATACGGGCCGGAAATCGTAACCTTGTCTCCGGGCTTCAGGTTGAAAATGTAAGACGACATCCTGCCGGGAGGGGTGCCTGGAGGCGATCGCGGCGGCGGACTGGCGACCCGGACGTTGAGCATGATAATGCCCTTTTCACCGGGGTAGTTGGCCATCGAGTACGCTCGCACCACCGGTTCCGCCACGACTGATTCAATTTCCCACAGTTTGAACTTGTCCCAGTCTTCACGGAAACGCTCTTCAATGTCGAATGTGGAATACTTCAGACTGTGCGGCGGGCATTCGATCTGAATGTAACCGCCTGCCTTGAAGTTGACGTCTTCGCCTTCGGGCAGTTCCAGCACCAGTTCCTTGATGAAGGTCGCGACGTTGCGGTTGGACCGGACCGTGCAGTTCCACTTCTTTGTTTCGAAGGCCTCTTCAGGAACTTCAATCTTCATGTCCTGCTTAACGGCGACCTGGCAGGACAGGCGGCAGCCTTCTCGCTCTTCCTTCTTGTTGATGTGGTTTTTCTCCGTCGGCAGAATGTCTCCACCGCCTTCGAAGATCTTCACTTTACACTGAGCGCACGTGCCTCCGCCGCCACAGGCGGATGAAACAAAGATGCCGTCGGCGGCCAGAGCACCCAGCAGTTTTCCGCCGGCGGGAACGGTGATTTTCTTCTGATCATTTACCAGAATGTGAACGTCACCAGTGGCAACCAACTGCTTGCGCGCGGCAAGAATCACCATCACGAGAACCGTGATGATGCCCGTAAACATCAGAACGCCAAAGAAAATCGCGAGAAGGCTGTCCATGAGAAAACCGAATGGTGTCGAGGGTGATTACAACTGGATGCCGGAAAACGCCTGAAATGCAAGTGACATCAGTCCGACCGTGATAAACGTAATTCCCAGGCCTCGCAGCCCGGCAGGCACATCGCTGTACGTCATTTTTTCGCGGATTCCTGCAAGTGCCACAATGGCCAGCGCCCAGCCAAAGCCGGACCCAAATCCGAACACAACGCTGTCACCAAAACCCATGCCGCGTTCCACCATCAGCAAAGTGCCGCCCAGAATCGCGCAATTGACGGTAATCAGCGGCAGGAAGATTCCCAGAGTGTTGTAGAGAGCGGGTACATAGCGATCGAGCGCCATTTCCAGAATCTGTACCATCGCCGCAATCACGCCAATGTAGCAGATCAGGCCGATAAACATGAGATCCTGCTCCGCCAGTTGCTCGCTGCCTGTCCAGCTCAGTGCGCCCGGCTGCAGCAGAAACTGGAAGATCAGATTGTTGACCGGAACCGTGATGCTCTGAATGACAATCACGGCGATCCCCAGACCAAAGGCCGTTTTGACGTTTTTTGAAACCGCCAGAAACGTACACATCCCGAGGAAGAATGCGAGTGCCAGGTTTTCAGTGAAAACCGCCTTGAGAAAGATGCTGAGATAGTGTTCCATGACTCGGTGCTTTCAGTCAGACCCAACAGGCTTTGAAAAATTGCTGTCGCCTGTCAGGATGCGTCAACCTGTTCCGGCCGGACGGTACGAATGAACCAGATAATGCCGCCAATGATGAAGAAGGCGCTTGGCGAAATCAGCATCAGGCCGTTGGTGTTATACCAGCCGCCTTCGGTAACCGGGGGCAGAACCGCAAATCCGTAGACCTTGCCCGAGCCAAACAGTTCGCGAACAAAGCCGACGATCAGCAGTATCAGGCTGTAGCCCAGGCCGTTGCCGATGCCGTCCAGAAAACTGAGCTGCGGTCCGTTCTTCATGGCGAACGCTTCAGCGCGCCCCATCACGATGCAGTTCGTGATAATGAGACCGACGAACACGGACAGCTTCTGGCTGAGCGTGAACGCAAATGCCTGCAGAAACTGGTCGACCACAATGACCAGCGAGGCAATGATCGTCATCTGTACGATGATGCGGATGCTGCCCGGAATGATTTTGCGAATTAAGGCGACTGCCGCGCCTGAGCATCCCGTTACCAGCGTCACAGCGATTGCCATCACCAAAGACGTTTTCAGATTCGTCGTGACGGCCAGCGCACTGCACAGTCCCAGAATCTGCAGTGCGATCGGGTTGTTATTGACCAGAGGATCCAGCAGGACCTTTTTGGGAGTGGCTTCAGCCATCGGACTATTCTTTCAGGTCATCGTGGCGGGCAGCTCGGCCGTTAGCTGCCCGTGAGCAGACACAGCTGTGAACAGACACAACTGTCGCCGTGTTCGTAAATCCGAGTCTATTTGACAATCGTTCCGGTATTCACGGACGCCTCAATCGCGGCCGTTTTGTCAGCGGACACTGAGCCGCTCAGCTGGTTCTTTAGATACGGACCAAATCCGTCATCGCCGAACCAGAAATTCATCATGTTTGTCACACCGTTCGAAGTCAGCGTAGCGCCGGAGAGTGCGTCAACCTGGTACTCGCCGGAAGCATTCTTGGCCACCTGCACCTTCACGTTCCAGTCCGCATCGTAGATTTTCTGTCCGACCCATTTCTCGCGCCAGCGATCGTTCTCGACTTCACCACCCAGACCGGGGGTTTCGCCGTGTTTGTAGTACGTCAGCCCGGCGATTGTGATCTGAGACGGGTCGCCGTGAACATCCTCTACATTCAGTGCAATGAAGCCCCACAGAGTTGACCAGAGTCCGTAGCCCCGGATCGGAACAATCAGGGTTTTCAGCCGGTCGTTCTCGCGGACTTCGTAGACCATCGAATACTTTTCACGCCGACGAATACCGGCCACATCCGTGGACGACGGCAACACATCACTGAGATCGTCGCTGCGACTGGCGCGTTCAGCATCCAGTGCCGGGTCGCCGGGATCAAAACGGTCCGTCACGGAATTCGTTTCCAGGTCAACAATGACGGGCGTGATGTACTTCCTGTACAGCTCTGCAGGCTTCGCACCGTCCTTCCACAAGCCGGCCGCTCGCAGAATGCTTTCCTGCTTGAACGCCTGTTTCTGTGCCTGCTGGATCGGGCGCAGGCCCACGGCCATGACAGAAACCAGCACGGAACAGATCAGGCACAGCAGAACCGCGACCCGAAACGTGTTTTGAATGGAATCACGCTGCATTGCGAGCCAGCCTCCGTTTGATGTTCTGCTGCACAACAACGTAGTCAATGACCGGCGCAAATACGTTGCCAAACAGGATGGCCAGCATGATGCCTTCCGGGAAGGCCGGATTGATGACTCGAATCACAATTGTCATCGCGCCGATGAGAATGCCGTAGAACCAGCGGCCGGTATTCGTCATGGCTGCCGACACGGGGTCCGTTGCCATGAACACCAGGCCGAACGCATAGCCACCGATGACCATATGCCAGTGAGCGGGGATCTGGAAGACTGCATTGGTCGGGCTGTTGACACCGTTCAGCAGGAGTGCCAGGCTAAATGCTCCCACGAGAACTCCTGCCATGACTCGCCAGGATCCCACTCCGGTCACAATCAGAAACACCGCTCCCAGCATGCAGGCCAGCGTGGAGGTTTCTCCCATCGATCCGGGAATCCAGCCCATGAAGGCGTCCCAGAATCCGAGGTTCAGCGACTGCACGGTGTTTCGAAACGACTCGCCGCCGACTTCGACCGTCTGAATCGACCCCATCGTTGTCAGCAGTGTCGGACCACTGTAGCTATCCACACCCGCGACCCAAACTTTGTCACCGATGATCTGCAGCGGATATGCGAAGTAGAGAAATGCCCGGGCTGTCAGAGCCGGGTTTAAAAAATTCTTGCCGGTGCCGCCAAAGACTTCCTTGCCGATCACGACGCCGAAACTGATTCCCAAAGCCACCTGCCACAGCGGAACTGTTGGCGGCAGAGTCAGCGGGAACAGCATTCCGGTGACCAGAAAGCCCTCGTTCAGGTCATGTTTGCGAATGCAGCAGAACAGTACTTCCCATGTACCGCCGACAATATTGGTCACGAGAAATATGGGGACGAAATACAGAGCCCCGTGCAGAATGTGCCAGAACCAGTTGCCGCCGTCTGCCGGATTCCATCCCATTCCGGCCAGCAGAGATTCCCGCCATGTCATTTGTGCAAGATATTCATCGGCGGACATTCCCTGCTCAATGACGGCAGAGGCGGCCAGATCGGCCTGGTAGCCCGTGTTCCAGCACGCCATATAGATGCACGGAATCAGCGCGATCACGACGGTGATCATCATACGCTTCAGATCCATGCCGTCGCGTACGTGAGACGCCGTTCTGGTCACTTCTCCGGGCGTATAAGTGAACGTGTCCAGAGCTTCATAGAGCGGATACAGGCGCTCAAACCTTCCACCTTTGTGGAACAGCGGCTCCAGTTGATCCAGTTTGTTTCTCAGGAATTTCATGAAGTGCAACCGGAAGGCTGTCGTGCCCCTGAACGGTAAGATTCACTCAAGCGGAAAGACTCAGTTGAATTCGACGACTCACCTTAACCTGCATCATCCGTCAATTCACAACGGACAAGAGCACTAGCGCCTTGCCAACTGCTGGTTTTCGGGGTCGTCATTCCCGCGCAGAGTCCAGCCCTCGCGAAGGCGGGGGCGGGAATGCAGCTCGCGGCACTGGATTCCCACCTGCGCGGGAATGACGGACAACTCCAATTTCAAGTCCTGACAAAAGCACTACCCCTCCAGCTCAATCTGCGTCAGACTGGCTCTCAGCAACGATCCGTACTCGTACTTGCCGGGACAGACGAACGTACACAAAGCAAGGTCCTCTTCGTCCAGTTCAAGACACCCCAGCGCCAACGCCTGCTCCGTGTCGCCGGTGATGAGTGCTCGCAGCAGGAATGTGGGTTCCATATCCAGCGGCATCACGCGCTCGTACATCCCGATCGGCACCATCGCCCGCTTGCTGCCTTCTGTCGATGTGGAAAACGCAAAACGCCGCGTGCGGTCGATGGCCGAGGTAAAGATATTGCTGACCGAAAACTTCCCGCTGCCCGGTGTCAGCCAGCCCAGAAACTCGCGGCGATCCCCTTCCGGAACGGCGGACACCTGCAGGTGGTATCGGCCCAGGTAGCTGAAGACCTCTGACAACGCCCGTCCGCTGAAAACACTGCCGGAAATCACGCGGCACCGATCGTCTGCCAGACGGCCCGCCAGCAGTTCATTCAGACTGGCCCCTGTCCGCGTACGGATCACATTCGGATTCTGAACGGACGGTCCGGCAACCGAGATCACACGTTCGGGATTCAGTCGACCAGTCACCACCAGGTGACCGATGGCCAGCACATCCTGATAATTGATCGTCCAGACCGTCTTTTTCAGGCCAACGGGATCGAGCAGGCTGATGTGAGTTCCCGGCAGCCCGGCCGGATGCGGCCCGTCGAACTGACTGGTCCTGATACCCGGCAGGTCTTCTCCCGGTACGACGGTTGCCGGCCGGCGGCACAGATGGACGGCACCATTGGTGAGCTTCGCGATTGCCATCAGACCGAAGCGGAAGTCCCGTTCTCGCTGGCGGATTACCAGGACGGGATCGACAGCAAGCGGATTGGTGTCGATTGCCTGTACGAAAATGGAGTGCGGCCTGTCGCCGACAGCCGGCACTTTACTGTACGGCCGCGTCCGGAAGGACGTCCACAGCCCGCTGGACGCCAGCAGGTCCGTGACAGCTTCCCGACGGACCGTTGCAAAGTCTTTTTCGCCAAGTGCCGGGAACTCGACCGCCTCGTCACCGTCAATCTCAATCACCAGCGTCTGGAAAGCCCGACGGGCACCGCGATTGATTTCCACCACCGTTCCGGCGGCAGGACTGGTGTACACGACACCGACCGTTTTTTTATCTTCCAACACGGGCTGACCGAGTTTGACGCGCTCTCCCACCTGAACGAGCATCGTCGGCTTCATCCCGACGTAGTCTGGGCCACTTAGCGCCACACGGCTGACCGCGGGGCCGTCGATAATGATTTGCTCAGGCTCGCCCGTAATCGGCAGGTCCAGCCCTTTGGTAATACGGTGCATTCCCTCTTCACAACCCGTCTGGACGAAGGATGAGAAACGCCTGAACGCCTGGCGGACAAATTTCCAGTGCCAAAAAGACCCACGTGGCGGACGGCACGTGTTGTCACAGGACGCCCGCACGGCACCGCACGTGTGCCACGTGCTGTAATGTCTGCAGGGCTGGTGTAAAAAGCCGGATCAGACCGTCAGCGAGCACAAAGGCGTTTCCGTGGCATGTTCATTCGGGCGGTATCTTAGTCAGCACCCGCTCTTTTGGAAGCCTTTCAATTTGGCTTCCAATCTGCCTGAATGAACGGTGTCGTGTGTTCTCGAACGCAGGAATCCGGTTTCCGCAGGCGGGGCAATCAGCGTTGGTTGCAGCAGCGATTTTTCTGGACAACAGAGGCGACGCGACTAATCTAAAAGAAGGCGAATTCCTCACGGTTTTCGTTTCTCCTAAGTCTCGCAGCAGAAGCAGACCGGTCGAAGTGACCGGCGCGACTGTTGTGGGACTCACCGCTGCGGTGTCATCCGCGAAGACATTGCTGCAACGGTTGCGGGATGCCTTTGAGGCTTTGATCCGATCCTGGTCAGGTCTGACGTCATTGACTCGACCAGATGAATGCCATGCCACGACTGCCGAGCTGCCCGTTTCAATCCGGCGAATTCGATGCTTTCCTGTTTGCAGATTCTGTTTTACTCGGCCACTCTGGCTTTGTCCGGCCCGCTGTCCGAGAATTTTCTGCCACCTGACTGGGAACCGGAATTCACCGATGCCGCAGTGATTTCGCTGCGTCAGGACACGGTCGCTCTCGTGACTCACAGTTCCTCGCACTTCGACCCGCTGCGGCGCACGGCTGTCGGCGTGAACCGAATGGTTGCGACCATGAAGCAACAGCGGCTGCCGGTGCTGTATCTGCACGATCGCCACAATCCCGCCAACCCGGCATGGATGTACCTGTACGACGACTGGAAGCCAACCGCCTACATCCAGTCCGACATCGGTCATTTTGAGCTCGATTTCAGGAACGTCCGTCACGTTATCTGCGCGGGTGGCTATTTCACGCTGTGCCAAAACAACACGGTGGCCGATTCCGTCAGCAACTGGCAGCGGGATGGTGGGAACCAAAACCTGCGGATTACGCAGGTGGTTGACGGCATTTTCGATCTCGGCGACGGTGTCCGCGACAACGATCCGTATCGATCCGCGATGCGCAAACTGCTCTACGACGAACTCAAGTCCGGCCATCCGGACGCCGTGATGTCGCTGGAAGACCTGCTGAGACTGATCGGCCACAAAGAACAGGCCGTCGACTACCTGCGCCGCCGGCTGCCGCCCCTGCCGGCAGAGATTGACGTGAGCATCGACTTCTTCGGAATTCACTCGGTCGTGCAGGAGGCGACATTCACCGCTGCAAAGAAATCGATTTCAAAGAAATCGACGACCAGTGCATCAACCGTGGAACATCCTGTGCCTGATCCTCCACGCCCGCCCAGAATGCTGACGTTCGCCTACAGAACGTCCGCAGACTTTCTGACGGTTGGGGAAACTGAAGCCGACGAGTAGCGGTTCGACTCCGCCATCCGCTGACCGACGGATGCAATGCGTTGAAGCCCGACCACTGCCGCCTGCCAACTCGCGGGGCGCGAAGCGTTTCTGGCCGGAATCTCCGGTCGCGGTCGCGTCAACGACGAGCGTTCATTCTGTGTCCGGCACCGGCGGTTCGGCGACGGAGAACGCTGCAATCAGTTCGTCCAGCACGGCACCGCCGTCGTCTTCGCGGGCTTCCAGCGGCCAATAGGCGTCGTGCCTGTCGACAATGCGAAGGTGGCCGTGGTGCAGGTGTGTGAGCATCTTTATCAGCTTGACGTCCCGGTAGCGCAGCACCGCGTATCCGTCTTCCAGGTGAATGTTCTCGATCTTCCAGCACAACGCCCGCAGATTCAGTTCCCGAAGTCTCAACATCCGCTTTGCGGGTGACGGTACGGGGCCGAAACGGTCGCGGAGTTCTTCTTCCAGTTCCGTCAGACGCTGCAGTGAATTGGCCTGGGACAGCCGCCGGTAGATTTCAATCTTCAGTTTCTGTTCCGGGATATAGCGGTCCGGAAGAAATGCCGAAACCGGCAGTTCGATCTTCACGTGAGTCTGATATCTCAGCGGCTGCTTCTTCAATGTCCGGACCGCGTTTTCCAACAGCTGGCAGTACAATTCATAGCCGACGGCTGCGATGTTTCCGCTTTGTTCGGTTCCCAGAATATTCCCCGCGCCGCGGATTTCCAGGTCTCGCATGGCAATGCGGAAGCCCGCTCCGAGTTCGCTGTATTCTTCAATGGCTTTCAAACGCTTCGTGGCTTTGGTCGTGACGACGCGGCCTTCCTCCAGCAGCAGATAACAATAGGCTCGATGACGGTCGCGGCCGACGCGGCCTCGCAACTGGTGCAGGTCCGCCAGGCCGTAGATGTCCGCCTGATGGATAAACATGGTGTTGGCATTGGGAATATCCAGGCCGCTTTCGATGATTGTGGTGGCCAGCAGGATATCGGCCTTGCCGGTGACGAAATCGATCATGGCTGCTTCGAGTTCATCTTCGTGCATCTGCCCGTGAGCAATTGTCAGCGATGCTTCCGGGACAATTGACCGAATCCGCCCGGCGATGCGCTGAATATCATGGACTCGATTGTGAACAAAGTAGACCTGCCCGCCTCGATTGAGTTCGCGAATAATCGCGCTGCGGATGAGTGATTCATCGAACCTGCCGACGCGCGTCTCGATGGGCACGCGATCTCTGGGCGGAGTCGTCAGGCTGCTGATGTCACGAATTCCCAGCAGCGACATGTGGAGTGTGCGAGGAATCGGTGTGGCGGTCAGCGTCATGATGTCGACTTCCAGCCGCAGGTGTTTCAGCCGTTCCTTGACCTTCACGCCGAACTTTTGCTCTTCGTCGATGACCAGCAGGCCAAGATTTTTGAATTTGACATCCTTCGACACCAGGCGATGAGTTCCAATAACGATGTCCAGTTCGCCGGTGCCCAGCTTGCGGATGATCTCCTTCTGTTCTCCGGGTGAACGAAAGCGGGACAACATTTCAACGGCCACGGGGAACTCCGCCATGCGTTCCCGGAATGTGCGATAATGTTGTTCGGCCAGGACCGTTGTCGGCACCAGGACGGCGACCTGGCGGCTGTTGTCAACGGCCTTGAAGACGGCTCGCATGGCGACTTCGGTTTTACCAAAGCCCACATCACCGCAGATCAGCCGATCCATCGGGCGAGTGCGTTCCATGTCGTCTTTGAAGTCCGCGATCGCAGTGAGCTGATCGGGAGTTTCCGTGAAGGGGAACGCCTGCTCGAACTCCTGCTGCATGTGCGAATCCGGCTGGCTCTGCAGCCCTGGTTTGGAATTGCGTTCTGCCTGAAGCTGCAGCATATCCGACGCCATATCCGTGACGGCTTCGGCAACCTTGCCCTTCTTTTTGTCCCAGGCCGTCCCTCCGAACTTGGAAAGTTGCGGTGTGGTCTTCGCCGGGCCAATGTATTTCTGCACCAGGTGGATCAGTGATGCCGGAACATAAACGATCAACTGATCGCGGAATTCCAGCAGCAGGTGCTCTTCCTTTTCGCCGTCGCGATCCATCAGTGCCATGCCGCGATAGCGGGCGATTCCCTGAGTCACGTGGACGACCAGATCTCCGTCTTTGAGGTCCAGGAAGTTGTCGATGGCTCTCGTATCGGCAGTGCGGCGACGGTGGATCCTGCGTCCGGGGGCTCGCGAAAACAGTTCGTTGTCGCTGACGACGACCAGCCCGTGCTCCAGGAAGCGAAAGCCTCGCTGGACCTGACCGACGCACAGGTGTACGCGGTCCCGAATCGGCAGGCCGTTGCCGGCATCGATTTCGATGACCAGTTCACTCACAAGCTCACTCAGGCGCTCGCGTTCGCCTTCGTTGTGGCAGGACAGCAGTACTCGTTCGTCCGGTCCCAACGATTCGGCGAGTTCCGTCAGCGCGTCGCGACCGGTGCTGGCGAATCGCTCGACAGCTTCAATCTTCAGGTGACAGGATGTCTCGAAGCTGTCGGCTCCCAGCGCGTCGATCGTCACCGATGGAAATTCCGTCAGCCGCGCCAGAGTGGCATTCACGCTGAACATGCCCAGCGGATTTTCGAGCCGTTGCAGATAAAGCCTGCCTTCGCTGATGACCTGGCCCATGTCGCTGAATGCGACAATCGTGTCCGGCGGCAGCGAATCGATCAGCGATTCGGTATGCGACGCGATGGCCGCATGAGGTCGCAGGCTGTCACCTGGTTCAGGCTTTTCCGGCGGCTTGACCGGCCTGGTGGCCGTAATTGCGATGTGTTGCACGTCTTCCAGCCGCCGCTGAGATTCGACGTCGAATCGCCGAATCGATTCGACCTCGTCACCAAACAACTCGATGCGGACGGGGTCGCGTTCTGTCGGCGGGAAGATGTCCAGAATGCCACCGTGGACGCAGAACTCACCGGGAAGTTCGACCGCCGTGACTCGTTCAAACGCGCGTTCGATCAGCCAGTCGAGCAGTGATTCGAGCTGCAGTTCGTCACCGACGGAAATCGTTCGAGTCGCTGCGGCGATGTCATCGCGAGCGGGCACCGGCTGCAGCAATGCGGGAAGGCACGTCACGATGACGGTGAAGGATTCAGGAGCTTCGCCCAACGTACGACGGGACTCCGATCCCGTCGCCGTGGCTACGACGGGATCGGAGTCCCGTCGTACATTCGCGTTTTCCGACAGTGAACGCAGCACACCAAGTCGGGCGGCGAACACACTGTCGGTGACGTCGTGTTCGTCGGGCAGCGTCTCCCAGGCCGGAAAATTGCGAAGCAGGGACTTCGCCCCGGCAAACTCGCTGAACTGATCAGAGAACTCGTCAATGTCGCGAATGCCGGGAACCACAACCAGCAGAAGTCGACCGGGGCAGCGATCGGACACCGCAGCGGTGGCCAGCGCGCACGATGATCCCCAGGCTCCATCGATCGCGGCACTGTTCCCGGCGTGCAGAGCACTGACAACGTCGCGGAACCCTGTGGCATCGGCGATCAGCGGAACAAGCTCAGCCAGCGAAGTCGGCAGCAGGCGAGATTCCGTTGTCATTCCCCGCGGAGTTTAGAGAAGCCCGGCGAGAATTCCAGCTTGGTTGACATGTGCGAATGTGCATAGTCTAATCAGGATAGGCGGTGTTTGAGCTGTTCTGCCGCTACTCATACGTAGTGTCCAGGTGTTTCCCTGTTTCTCATTCTTCAGGAGTGCCCGAGATGAAGTGTTTGGCAAGATCATTCTTAGTCGTATTGGCCATGTTTATGGCGTGCGGCAGCGCGCCTGCAGCTCTGTTCAGGATTGCGATTTCCCCGGCTGGTGGAGCGTTGAACCTCGGTGCGAATCCGTTTGTGCAGGACCATGCAGTGGGGCTTTCGGCCCTCAATGAAAACCATCAACCCGGCAGCAACGCCTCTGGCAACGTGCTCGGGGGCGGGATTGCGTTTGATGACGCAACAGAACAACTGACGTTCGACTTCGGCTACGGGTCAGACTTCGGCTTCAACGATCTGCTCGGAGACTTCAGCGCGGTGCACATTCATGGCAACGACGATCTGGGCCTTGTGAATTTTCCGGCCGTGAACGGCAACAGCGGAGTGGCTCACAACTTAGCTGCCTTTCACACGGCCGGCAGCAGCGCCAGGACTGGACGCATCGCCGGAATGGTGACGCTGTCCGCAGCAGAGGCCACCAGGTTGTTTGACAACGCGTTGTACTTCAACATCCACAGCGGCTTTTCTGGCGCTGGTGAGATCCGCGGACAGCTGGTTGCGGTTCCCGAACCTTCCGGAATCGCCTTCGCAGCGGCGATGATGGCAGCAGGTTTCTTCGTCGTTCGCCGGCGCAGGAAGGCGGCTGACGCGCAGACGGTTTGAGTCGTCGGCGTGATCGCTGAGATCGCGGACATGAAGGCCTGATCACGACAGGTTCTGATCTCAGCACCAGCCAGCAAAGCAACGTCGACCGCGGTGGTGACGCGAGGCCTCCTGCAGCAGCGCAGGCCCGCCGAACTGCCGCGGTTGTGTTCTTAGCGGTCGCTGCGGCCTTGCCGTCAGATCGCTTCTTCGCCGCTTTCGCCGGTACGGATGCGGACGATTTGTTCCAGCGACGACACGAAGATCTTGCCGTCACCGATCTGGCCGGTGCGAGCCGCCTGGCAAATGGCTTCGATCGTGCCGTCGACTTCGCTGTCCGGAACAACGACGTCCATCTTCACTTTGGGCATGAAGTCGACCGTGTATTCGGCACCGCGATAGGTTTCCTTGTGGCCGCGCTGCCGACCGAAACCGCGAACTTCGCATACCGTCATGCCCTGAACACCGATGCCAGTCAAAGCCGTCTTCACATCTTCCAGCTTGTAATGACGAATAACAGCTTCGAGCTTCTTCATGGATTCCTCATTTCTGACGGCGTAAATTCGGCGCGACCTCGCGGAACGACTGCAGAACCACGGGCGCGGATAAGCAATGCTCGGATTCGCAACTCACGTGCCAGCGGAAAAAGCAGGAGATTTCGGAGGTACTCCCGTCAAAATGCTGACGATCAATGCACTGTGCCTTAAAGTTAGGCAGATGGCGGGATTTCTCGCGGCGTGGCTGGCGGGCTGCTAAACTTCGGCGAATGCAAATTTATCTGATAACGCTGGCCGCAGGTTGTGTGCTGGGGCGACTTGCCGCGGTCTGGGCGGCGTCGATGCTTATCGACACCGCGCCGACGGCTCTGGTGCGGTGCCCGCACTGTCAGGCCCGCACCTCGAAATTTCGTGCGTGGACGACGCTGTTTTCGATGCAATGCCACTCTTGCGGGCAGCGGTCGAAACTCGTGTGGCCCGCACTAACCAGCCTGAGTCTCGGGGTGTTATTTGTCGGCTACACATGGCTGCTGCTGGAAGCGGGCGGCGGCGGGTGCCAGCGACTGGATGAAGTCCAGCCATCCGCTCCTCTGTACGTTTACCGGCTGCCGTTTCACCACACGCTGCTGTTTTTGATGACCGTTGCCGTCGTCGCCGACTTTCTGGACTACGTGATTCCTGATGTCGTGATTCTCGTCGGCATCCTGATTGCAGTCAGTGGTGCATTCCTGACGGGCGAACTGCAGATCATCCACATCTGGGTCAACTGGGACGCGGTCATTCCCGGCATTCAGGGACCGTATTTGCCCGAATGGATGAAGCACCACCAGCACCTGCACGGGATCGCCTGGAGTCTGGCGGGGCTGACAACCGGAGCAATCCTGACGTGGCTGATTCGTTCGAGTTCACACTGGATTCTGGGCTACCCGGCATTGGGGCTGGGTGACGTGACGCTAATGGCGATGATCGGTGCGTTTATCGGCTGGCAGCCGGTGCTGTGTGTTCTGGGGATCGCTCCGGTGGCAGGGCTGTTTGTCGGACTGGCAACGCGTCTGCTGAGCGGTCGATCGTTCGTTGCTTACGGGCCCTATCTGGCGGCGTCGACGGTGATTGTCATGTCGACGTGGCGCTGGTTGTGGGCCGACTTTTTCACCTTGCGAGACATTTTCAGCCACTGGCCGTCGGTGGCAGGACTGGTGGCCGGAGCGTGGGTGACTCTGCTCATCCTGCTGCTGCTGCTGCGCGGTTTCCGCAGCCTTCCGGCCACGCGGCTACGGCATTGACAGCCTAAGCTGACGAATCGTCCGTGGTGTCCGCATGTTGTCCTGGGAGCCAGTCAGCTTTCATCTGACATCGATCGCCGCACAAGCCAGTTCAGCCGCCTCCACCGCGTCCGGCGTGGGGCCTCACCGGGCCGGAAACGTCAGTGAAAAACCAGCCCGAACTTCTGGCCGAGCCGGTCGTCCGCTTCAAAACCGTGCCTTGCGCTGCGACAGGTACTCCATCAGCGCTTTGTCGAACGGCATACTGGTGTCGAGTGCAACGTAGTCGGCTCCGATCGCAAAACATTCCTGACGATATGTTTCGCGAAGTTCGTTGAGAGCGTCCAGATAGTCCCCGCGAATTCCCGCGGCGTCGACGATCTGGCGGTCACCGGATTCCGGTTCGTGCAGGTCCACGCTGCCGGAAAACGGAAAGGTAACTTCCGCCTCATCCAGCACATGGAACAGGATGATGTCATGTCCCGCGTAGCGCAGCATTCGCAGGCAGTCAATGATTTCGTCGCTGTCGGCCAGCAGGTCGGACATCAGCATCAGCAGGCTGCGATGACGAATCATTGATGCGATTCGTCGCAGGTTCGTGGCGATGTTGGTGCCGCCTTCCGGTTTGCTCTGCTGCAGCACGGCCAGAATGTTCCCCAGCTGCGAACGCCGGCTTTTCGCAGGCAGGCTGTGCCGCAGTTCGTCATCGAACGTGATCAGGCCGACGGGATCCTGCTGGTGGATCATCAGGTACGCGATAGCCGCGGCCAGACAGATGGCATAGTCGAACTTCGTCAGGTCCTGACGATAGGTGTAGGCCATGCTGCGGGACAGGTCCATCAGCAGATAGCCGGTAATGTTGGTTTCGGCCTGATAACGCTTGACGTAGAAGCGGTCCGTGCGGGCGTAAACCTGCCAGTCGATATCCTTGGGGTCGTCGCCGGGGTTGTAGCGGTGGTGTTCACTGAATTCGACGCTGAAGCCGTGGAACGGGCTGGAATGCAGCCCGGTCAGAAACCCTTCCACAATGAACTTGGCGCGCAGATCCAGCCGGGCGATGTTCTGGATGACTTCGGGTTTAAGATACTGTTCCGCGGATGACATCGGTTCCGGCTCTTCTTTCGCGAGCTGACTTCTCTCACCGCCCAGTCTGACAGGTGCCCTGCTGAATGCAAAGCCGCCGTGGTCGCGGACGTGAGATCGGCACACATCCGTCCGCGATTTCGCCTTCCCGCCGACTTGTATGACCGAAGCCCGACGGATATACCCTCGCCCGATGTCTGCGCCAGCCATCACGTCGCTCTGGCTTTCTCACACCGACACAGGCACGCTGTCGCAGGCACACCGACACAGGCACGACGCCGCACGCCAGGATTGCAGCCGGAAAGAGCCATGAACAATCCCGTTTCGCTGGAAGTCAAGAGAACCGTTGCCCGCGATCTGCTGGACGGCATTGAGCGTCTGATCGACGACGCTCAGGCTGCGACGCGTCCGCTGGAAGTCGATCCATACCGTTCCCGGCTGTTCGAATTCTTCGTAATGGCGAACGGAGCGGAACTGATTACCAGCGATGATGACACGCCGGTCGGCGGTGCATTCGACCTGGCCTTCGACGAATGCGATCTGTCGGCCGACGGACTGTGTCGTTCGCTGGCTCGGCGGTACGGTCTGGACATGGCCGCTCGCGAATCCGCCGCTCAGCAGTCGCGGATTCCCCCCGAACATCTCGAACGCATGCGGCTGCTGTGGTCTGTGATGCGGATGTGGATGGAGTGGGCGTATGCATGGCAGCGCTGGAACGAGTTTCATGCCGCGGTCGACGAGTAGTCTGCCACAGTCAGCAGCGGCGGACATTCACCCAGAATTCTGCCAGCGCGTCCGCCGAGCGGTCGACGGTGAAGTGTTCTGTCGTGCGGCGTCGTGCGGACGCCGCCAGATTCGCCGCCCGGGCCGGTGATTCAATCAGCCTGCGGACGGCAGCGGCCAGTGCATCCGGCTGCTTCGCGGGAACCAGCAGAGCATCGACATCGGGCCGCAGAAGTTCGCGAGTCCCGCCCACGTCGGTCGCGATAATGGGAAGTCCCGAGGCCGATGCTTCCAGCAACACCCGGCCGAACGGTTCCTGGCGAGCCGCGTGAACCAGCAGATCAGCAGCATTCATCAGCAGATGCACGTCGCAACGGTTCCCCGGCATGTGAAGCTGTTCGGACCGTTCTGCCGCTGCGAACGTGCGCCGGATTTCGCGTTCAAAGGCCACACTTTCGTCCTTGGCCGAATGGCGTTCTCCGGCAATCACAAGGTGGACCTTCCCGGTGGCATGGCCTCTGGATGAGCCGCTCGCGGCCAGCATTTCATCAACTGCCACGACGGCACGCGCGACGTCCGACTGTCCTTTTCGCAAACAGATCTGGCCGACGTTCAGCACAATCACATCGTGTGCCGGAATATCAGGAAACAACTCCGCGCGCAGGGCGGCGCGGTCGCGCGGTTGGAAGCGGTCGGTGTCGATGCCGTTGTGAATCACAACGCACCGAGATCCCGAGTGCTGCAGCCCCTGCTGTACGTGAAATGACCGCGTCGCTTCGGACACAGCCACCAGGCCGTCGTTGTTGTTCAGATCGGCGACCGCGCTTCGGCTGAGACGAATGATGTCGCGCAGGTGTCCCGTGCGGATTACTTCAGCAGGAAGCTGTTCCTGCGAAAGCTGCCCTGACAGGCGGCTCATTGCCAGGCTGTTGGCATGCAGCACGCTGACGTCACGGCGGCGGCAGAACTCTGTGAGTTCCGCGATCAGCTCCGCCAACGGTCGTCGGTGGCCCTCAGAATCACGCACTGCGAAGTTCTGTCTGGGGATCTGCAGTTCTCGCAGCGCATCGGCCAGTGGTCCGGTGCCCGGGCACAACGCGCGGAACGTCAGGTCCGTCCGTTTCGCCAGCCGCGGCAGCACGCTGAGCATCGACCGTTCGCCGCCGTTGAGCGTCGGGAATTCGAACAGCAGGTCGATGGTCCGGCAGGCTACTCCTGCAGCCATTCGACCACGCGCCAGTCCATCCAGCGTCGGTCCCGGTCGACACCGCGCCGGCCAATGAAGCCCAGATGACCGCCGTGTTTCATCACGCAGCGGGTGACGTTATGAGGCAGATGCATAGACAGCAGCGGCCCGGCGTCAATCAGCGGATCGTCCTGCGATGCCAGAATCATTGTATGAACACGAATGTCACGAATCAGGTCGTGCGATGAAGCCGTCGAATAATACTCTTCGACCGATCCGAACCCCGAGGCCGGTGCGGTGTACAGATCGTCGAACTCGTACAGCCGACGCGGCGGACGTTTGGCCTGAGCCAGAGGCACGTCGTCGCGCCACTGCGGGCTGTTGGAAATCTGACTGACCAGAGTTCGTGAAAAGTGCCAGTCATACTGCTGCCCCGCGCGCGATGAGCCGAGCTTGTGCATGCACTTCATCAGGTCGATCGGCGGGCAGACGGCAACCGCCCGATACAGGCTTAGCGGTACGTCGCTGCCGCGTTCGCCCAGATACTTCAGCAGCAGGTTTCCGCTCAGCGAAAAACCGGCAACGGAAATCGCCGATCCGGGACACAATCGTTCGATGCTCTCCAGCGCTTGATGAAGGTCAGCCGAACGTCCGGCGTGGTAAGGATTCGCCGCCAGTCGCCGACCCGCTCCACACCCGCGATGATCCATGCGAAATGTGCGAACTCCCTGACGATTCAGCTTGGCGGCAATTCGCATCATGTAACCGCTGCGGTGACATCCCGTCAGGCCGTGCATGAGCAGCGCCACCAGGCTGCCGCGAGTCCAGTTCCCCGGCTGATCGTCGTGCAGAGCGATGAAATCACCGTCCGGCAGCTTCACTTTCCGCAGCACAGTGTCCGCAAACTTCGGCTTGCCGGGAAGATACGTGGCGCACAATGTCTGAACGTTGGCACCGCGGAGTCCCAGGGCAGGCCAAAACGGCGGAACGCCTGGCGGCGGGTCCGACGGCAGCGGTGACAACGCCGCATCACCCGTCGCGAGCGCCCCGAACTCAGACTGATCCACAGTCTGGGATGACTTGTCGTTGTCGAACATCGCACTCTGCCTGGAGGCTGTTCGCGGAGAGATTTTGAGGCGCTGCCCACGCCGTGAAGGGACACTCCGCTCTCTTCATGGTCTCTTTACAAAAGTCGGAATTGTAAGTCCAGCCGAATCGGCTCGTTCGCTGCCGGATACAGCGTACCCGGTGCGAGTGCGGGACACATCTTGCGCCACTTGCGCCGCTTCTCTTCAAATTCCGCGGGTTGTCGGCGACTGCATAGTTTGCGCAACGTACCCTCGTCGGCGAGACCCACCATGCTGGACCTGACGCTCGACGATCCGTGAATTCCAGTCGCTTCCGAACCCCTGCCACAAACTGTCAGCGTTCGACGGTTACGGCCATCACAATCGGAGCTGAGGCGTCGGCACCTTTGACCAGTTCGATGCTGCGGATCATGTCGTCTCGCCCGGGTTCCACGCTGACACGCCGGACCTGCTGGCCTCGCAGAGCGAACGCGAACTCGCTGCCCGGCACGTCGACTCGCCGGATGTAGTCCGCGAAATGAACGCCGTTTAGCAGCTCGTGATCTTCGCTGGTGCCATCGGCATAGTGCAGCCGCACGATCATTGACACGGACTGCTGCGAATCAAACGGGTGGTTCCAGCCGCCGACTCCGCTGAGCAGATGTACGGCCTTCGCCGCGGAGTTGCACGGCAGTTCCACTGACTTCGGCATGTTGGGAGGCAGCGTACCTCGCGGGCCGTTCAGCAGAATGATGTTGGGAACGGTCGTGCCACGCGGGTCTGTCAGGATGAACGGGATGCCACTGGAAATCCTGGGCGACCAGTCGTCGAACACCATGCGGTCCGGGCCGTTATCGCCATCCCCGAACAGTCCCTTTGTGCTGATGGCTGTGGCGTAGCGGTCCAGCGATATCGGCAGGAACTGCCCCTTGTTCGTCAGGAATTCCAGCAGGCTGGCCAGTTCGTTTTCCGTCATCTGCTTTTCGAAACCGTCGGGCATCACCGATTTCTTTGACGGCACCAGTTCCTCGATGTCGTCGCGAGCGATCTGGTGTTCCTTGCCTTCAGTATCGATCAGCGACACGGATGTGCGAGTTTCGGCCGTCATCATGCCGTTGATGACCAGGCCGTCGATCGTAACAACGGTGTAGATTCGAAAGTTGCCTTCGACGCTGCGTGACGGATCGATGATGTGTGTCAGCAGTTCTGCCTTCGGATGAACGGCCATGCCTGTCAGGTTCGGCCCGATGGTTTTGCCTTCGGTGCCGTGCATGTGACACTTGGAACAGTGCTTGACGAACATTTCTTTTCCGACCGCGACGTCGCCTGTTTGTTTGGTCACGGGCAGCAGAGACTTCAGGACGTTGTCACGGTCCGGGTCGGGAAGGCCGCCACCAGCCGCCATCAGTGACTCAGCTCGTCTGCGAACCATGCGGTCCGGATGAGACCGCAGCGCCTGCTTTTGGTCGAGCGACAGATCGGACAGTTCCAGCGTTCGCGATTCAATGGCGTCGAGCAGTACGAGCGTGGTTTCGGGGCGTGATAACAGAACTCGCACGGCAACGGTCTTCGACTGCGGTGTGAGCGCGGCGGCTTTGCCGACGATGACTTCGCCGACGTCCGTTGCCCGGCTGAGCCCGGCCGCTTCAATCAGTCCGGCGGCAACGGCGGGCGATGTCTGAGCCGTGACGTTTTCGAGCACGCTGCTCACGACGTCAGCGCGGTCGCCCTGAAAACTGATGGCGTCGCGAGCGGCCTTGATACGATCTTCCGCAGACGCAGCTTCGTCACCGACGACTGCCAGCAGCGAGTTCACGATCTCGGCGGCGTGCGATTCGAGTGCCTTCGAACCGGCGACGGATGCGAGTTTCAAAAGTTGCCCCTTTGACGACGCAGGGACTCGTTCGAGCAGCGTGGTCAGCGACGATTCCAACTGCGGTGTCGCCTTCAGCCGATGGTCCGCAGGCCAGCCGCTCATCAGGCCGCGAAGAACGACATCAGCGAGTTGCGGATCCGCAGATTCCATGTCGGCAATCAGCGCCGAAAGTTCTTCCACACTCGCACGACCGCGACCGACGTGTTCGGCGACGCGCTGGGCGATCCGCAGACACGTCTCGGGAGTCGGCACAACCACTTGCAGCTCGTTCCGTCCGAACTGCACCGTTCCACCTGCCGGCATTGAGAACCCGCTGAGCCGCGTGGCTGCGTGAACCGACGCAGCCGTTGTCAGGGCATCGACGAGGACAGCGTCCTTCGCGGTGCTCGCGACGCGGAATATCGGCGCGGCAGCCGCATCGCTTCCCTGGGGCATATCGGCCAGAGTCAGAAACGCCTGCAACTGAACCTGCGCGTCGGCGTCTTCGAACAGTTCGGAATGCTGCATCAGGAGCTGCAGTCCAGCGTTCGTGTGAGGCAACACAGCGATCGCATTGCGGCGAACAGCGGCTGACGGATGGCCGAGTGCCCCGGCGAGCGCTGCCAGGACAGCGTTCCTGTCAGCATCTGCGACCGGCGTTGACGTGAGAATCGTTGTGCGATTCAGCCGTGGAGCGACGGCAGCATCGCCGCGATTCAGTCCCGGAGGGACGGCATTGGGTAGCCCCGGGCGTAAGCCCGGGGTCGCGGTGGCCAAAATCGCGTTAAGCCCCGGAGGGGCGGCAGAGGTTTTGGGGGTTGATTCCGCCAAAAAGTATCGCCCCTCCGGGGCTTTCGTGTCTTGGTGGGCTGCTAACCCCGGGCTAACGCCCGGGGCTACATTATGCCGCCGCTCCGCGGCTGACGACTTTTCACCGAGCGCGGCATCCTGTTGCTGCTCTGCGGCTGAAATCGCGGACTCCGGAGCGGCCGATCCCACTGATGCAGCCTTTGGTCCTTCATCCATCACGCCGAGCCCATGCAGCGCGTGCAGGGCATGGATGGCTCCGACATTCAACCCGATGGCATCGACGGATTCGTCCGCGAGCAGTGCCAGCAGCGGTGCCGTGACGTCAGTCGCACCGCGTTCGACCAGCAATCGCTGAGCCTGCAAACGCCACGGCATCGATGGATGCTTCAGCGTTTCGATCAGTTCATCGTTCGAAGCCTGCGACAGATCGGCGAACTCATGCACAACGTCGCCGTCGTTGTTTGTTGGCAGCACGCGATAGATGCGGCCGTGCTTCTTGTCTCGCAGGTCGCTTTCGTAAGCGTTGCCTTTGCCGGTTTCGAAACCCTGCGGAGTCGGGTTGTGCTGCACGATATAGTTGTACCAGTCGATGACCCAGACCGCTCCGTCCGGACCGACTTCGGCCATGATCGGAGCACTCCATTCGTCATCGCTGGCCAGCAGGTTTGTCGGACTGGTGGATGCGAAGCCGGCTCCGTCTTTTCGCAGCACAAAGGTTCCGATGAGGTGTCCCGTCGGGCCGCAGACAAACGCGGTCTTGTTCCACCATTGTTTGGGAAACGTCCTGGCCGTGTACAGCGCGTGGCCGGCTGCGGCCGTGTAGCCACCGAACTGATCGACCTGACGAACTTTGTCGGTGATCGGTTTGAACCTGTACGTGTCGGCGATCGTGTCCAGCGTGGCGGGAGCCCAGCCGCGAACGCGTTCGTAGTAGCGATTCGGAATCGGCATGAACATGCTGGGATTGTGATTCGCCGTCGAACCGAAGATCAGACCTGCTTCGCTGATGCCCAGTCCCCAGGTGTTGTTGTTGCTGGACCGAATGAATTCCAGATCGGTGACCTTCGGCGGATCCGTTTGAGACAGTTTGAACCGCCAGAATCCCATTCGAAACGACTGAGGCTCGCCGCCGGGAAAGGTGGGATTGCTGCGGTTGTAGCCCTGCATCGCCCAGATCCAGTTGTCCAGACCGTAGCGCAAATTGCTGACTCCGCCGTGAGTATCCCCCAGCGCCCAGCCGGTGATCAGCGTGGTCTTTTCATCGCACACGTCATCGCCGTCGTTGTCTTTCAGATAGATCGTTTCGGTGCCGTTCTGCACGACCGCTCCGCCTCGCACGATGACAATCGCGCTGGGAATGCTGAGTCCTTCGGCGAAGACCGTGAACTTGTCGGCGACGTGATCGCCGTCGGTGTCTTCGCAGATGCGAATACGGTCGCGGTTCCGGCCGAGTTCATTCGGATAGTCGACCGTTTCGCAGATCCACAACCGGCCGCGTTCGTCCCAGTTCATGGCAATCGGTTTGCCATGTGAGCCGCCGGCGCTCGCCACGGGTAGCGATTCCGAATTATCGGCGGCCAGCGACTTGCCGCTCATAAAGTCCCGTTCGTCCGCGTACAGTCGCACCGCCATGCCTTCGGGAGTGACGAAATGCTTGATGGATTCTTCGGGCGACAGCGGCAACTGCATCATGTTGTGAGGCTGCCCCTGTTTTCCCCATTCGGATCCCGGCGTGTAGTTGGGAATCTTCGGACCGACGTCAACGTATTCGAAAGGTGCGACATCCGTCCGCAGCGCGGTCATTTTCGGAGCGACGAATGTGTCGGTGTCGTGAAACGAGGGCACGACGGAAGGGTCGTCGCCGCAGGCCCAGCGGATGCCTCGTTCGACGAGGTTTTGGAAACCGGGATTTGTGAACGTGCGTTCGTCGTGCCCCCACGCCGTGTAGAAGACTCGACCCTGTCCGTGAGTTCTCACCCACGTCCACGGTTCGCCGTCCTTGCCGTCGGCCTGCTCGCCTTCGACTCGATATTCCAGCACCGTGCGGTTTTCTTCGTTGTGCAGGTGATGAATGTACGTTTCGTCCCAGCTCGTGAAGCTGCCGTAGCCCTTCATGATCGGGTGCTGTGGTTCCGCAACGACTGTCGTGAACACCTGCCCGCCGTGCCGCTGAAACTGTGCTCCCATCAGAGCCACCATGTCCGAGTTGTTGCGCCAGCAAAACGTGGCACAGTGCAGTGGGATGAAACCTTTTCCGCTGGTCACGTAATCCAGCACGGCCTGTGCCTGAGCGTCTTCGATGCGATCGATGTTGGCGTACAGCACAAGACCGTCGAACTCGCCCAGCGTCGGGGCGTTGAGGTCTTCCATGCGGTCGGTGTACTTCAGCTCAATCCCGCGAGCTTCCAGTGCCGGGGCGAGTTCCTGAAACCGGGCTTCGGGCCGGTGGTGTCCGTTGTCGCCAAGGAACATCAGCTTCAGATCGGCGGCCTGAGCCGTCGACGACGCAGCGCTGCAGGCGATCAGAAGCAAACACAACTGCCGCAGGATAGTTGTGAGAAAACGATGCATGCTGAGTGAACTCCGGATCGGTTCAGAATCGATCGAAGGGAATTGAGCTGGCAAGCGACGGAAGGCGTGCCCCGACGACCCGGCATCGTAGCGGTGTGCATCCTGCGGATGCCAGGCCGCGGGGTCACGACTTGTTCGCACTCAGGTGACCTGACTAGTGCCTTGTCAACTCCTGGTGTTCGGGTTCGTCATTCCGGCGCAGAGTCCTGCCCTCGCGAAGGCGGGGGCAGGACTCCAATGCCGCGGTCTGGATTCCCGCCTGCGCGGGAATGACGAACAACTGCGCGGGAATGACGAACAACTGCGCGGGAATGACAAACAACTGCGCGGGAACGACGGACAACTGCGCGGGAATGACGCAGACGAGTTCTTACCTGGGTGCCGGTCAGTCCAGATGCCGGTGCAGGAAATCGAATGTCGCTTTGCCGTTGATCGTGTGCGGGCCATCAAACCATTCGATCTCCGTGCGTTCGGGAATCTTCAGCTTTGCGGCGTACAGGTGTCGCACCTTCGCATACTCATGAGCGACCCAGTGGTCTTCTCCGACACCGTCGAAATGGCCGCGTTCGACCATGAACGGTCGCGGACAAATCAGCGCGGCCATCTCGGCGTAGTTGAATGTGCTGCCCAGGTCCCATTCAAAAATCTCGTACTCGCCCGTCCAGACGTAGCTGAAGTTTTCGCGGGTGCTGGCATTCTTCAGCACCCATTCGTTGAAATCGGCCGAACAGATCGACAGGCAGTAGTCCGTCACCAGTGCGGGAATTCTCATTGCCGACTTGCCGCCGTAGCTCAGGCCGTAGAACGCAATGCGGTCGTCATCGACAAACGGCTGACTCTTCAGCCAGTTCACAATCTGCTGATGCTGCGGCACGATGACGGAAAACAGAGTCCTGCCCAGCGGATTCGCCTTCCGCTGCAGAGTCCTGAAACGGTCCTGGAAGATATACAGATTCTGAGGAGCGAACGTGATGAAACCCCGTTCGCACAGCTTCGCGGCGAAGTCGTGGTAGGCATTGTGGTCGTTCAGAAATGTATCAGTCGGGCGGCCTTCCAATCCGTGCTGGCAGACGACCACGGGCCGTTGTTCGCCGCGCTTCAGGTCTTTGGGAATCAACAGAACTCCGTAAGCGACGACATCAGGGAACACGTCCAGCACAATTTCGTGGCCGGTCCACAGTTCGGTGTCCCACGTTCTGCGTGATCGAGCATTGAGTGGCAGCAGCGGTTCGTCGAATTCACCGATGACATCTTTGCGAAAAATGTCACGGTACTTCTCGACGCTGGCGTCGTACGCGGCGACGGAACTCGTATCGAGATCCTTCATGAATTCGGCTCGCACGAACGGACTTTCTCGCAGCAAAGCCTGATTGTGGCGATCGATTTCTTCAAGCTGTCGCTGGTGGCGATTGCCGATCGATGCGGTGAAGTCCGGCAGGTCTGCCAGGGCTGGTGATTTCGCTGATGCGTCAACTCGCGCCGCATCGACCTCATCCCCGGTAGTGCCCGTCAAGAACAACCCGAGAGACGTGTCGAAATAAAGTTCGGTGTCTCCAAAGGCGTTGGCGATGCCAAATTTCTGTCCGGCGGCTCGCACCAGCGGACGCGCCGTATCGGCGACGACATCCAGCAGGTCGCGCACTTCCTGTGTGGGCGGTGTTTTCAGAACGGCCGGTGCGCCGCCGTCGCCGGTCAGTTCGAGTGCTGGCCATTCAGTGAAATCGGTGATGATTGGCCGAGGAATGACCATCATGCCAAGTTCCGACGTGCCGAATTCCCGCAGCAGACCGAACACATTGCGATCGAGTGGCTGGTTCCAAAGTTCCCGCTCGAAGCCCATCGCTCCCGAGACCGCGACCGCGTCGATGCGAGTGTCCAGCGCGGCGGCGTACAGCGCCAACATTCCGCCTTCTCCATAGCCGATGACTCCGATCTTCGCATCGTCCTTTCCCGCTTCCTGTTCGAACCAGTCGATCGCCGCGAACACTTTCTGAAGCTCGTAGCCGATCAGATGGCGGCCCAGTTCGAACGAAGAGCGGTACAGGTATTCACGATCCGTCAGATCCGCTCGCCCGTTTCGCTTGCTTCGCTGCCTGCTGATGATTGTCGGCACGACAACGCGACACCCAATTTCCGCCAGGCGGCGAGCGTACTGCGATTCGGAAGGAATACCCGGTGCCAGTCCGCAGATCTGTTCGGGCGAATGATCGGCGTGAGGAATCGCGACGACGTCGGCAATCGCTTCACCCGTCGGCACCAGCAACAGACCTTCGCCGTGAAGCGAAACGAGATTTCTGGCCGTCGGAGCCGGATCGGCGAGCACCGGCCAGCGAATGGCGTAGACTCGATACTTGTTCGTGTTGGCGATCAGCCGGCTGTCAGCGACGGTTGCGATGCGTTCCGGCGATTTAAACGGGACTCGTTCGTCTCGCACCCCCAGCATGTGCGCCAGACGCAGCCGATTCGGTTCGATGGATTTGTTGTACGCTTCGACGGAAGACGTGTCGCGATGCCACAACGCGGCTCGCTGAGCGGGTGCTTCTTCGATCTTTCGTAACAGAAAGCGATCGACGCCGTCGACGAGCTGCGATGCAATGTCGCCGTCCATCGTCAGTGGAGCCGTGTCAACGGGCACAATGAGTTCGTCGGCCGCCTTGACATTCGGCACAATGAGTACCGCGAAAACTGCAGCCGCTACCGCCGCCGCGAAACATGTCGCCCGTTGTGTAAAGCGATTTTGTGTGTAGCGCATAGAGTGCTCCCGAATCGATCAGCAGAACCGGCTGTTGAGGAAATTGCTGGCAGAGCCAGGACACAGACGTCAGACATCGAACGCGGCCGATGCCGCGTCCGGACCACGACAGGACCCGCGTGGCTACTTCAGTCCCCGGCGGATCAGCAGAGCATCAACGATGGGCTCCTGGCCTCGAAACGCCTTGTACGACTCCATTGGGTCGCGGCTGCTGCCTCGCGACAGAACTTCGCTGCGGAAGCGATTGCCGTTTTCCGGAGTTGCACCGCCGCTGGTCTGCATATACGCGAACGCGTCCGCGGCCAGCACTTCGCTCCACAGATACGCATAGTAGCTGCTGGCGTAGCCTCCGGCCCAGATGTGAGCAAAGTACGGAGTCCGATAGCGGGGCGGCACGGCGGCAATGTCGATGCCGTACTTCTTCAGCGTCGCCGCTTCGAAGGCCTCGACATCCTGCGGGATTTCGTCGGCCGCCAGCGTGTGCCATTCCAGATCCAGAATTGCCGCAGCCATGTATTCCAGCGTGTCGAAACCCTGATTGAACTTGCTGGCACGAATCACCTTGTCCAGCAGTTCCTGCGGAATCGGCTCACCCGTCTTGTGGTGCCGTGCGTAGTTGGCAAGGATCGCCGGCTGAATGGCCCAGTCTTCTTCAAACGTCGACGGGAACTCCACGAAATCGCGAGGCGTGTTCGTTCCGGCAACGGACGGGAACTGCACGTCCGAAAACAGTCCGTGAACGGCGTGGCCCATTTCGTGGAACATCGTCGTCACATTGTCAAAACTGATCAGGGCCGGTTCGCCTTCAGCCGGTCGCGGAATATTCAGATTGTTGACGATTACCGGCTTTTCGTTCAGCAGGCCGGACTGGTCAACGAAGGAACTCATCCACGCTCCGCCTCGCTTGGAATCGCGCTTGAAGAAGTCGGCGTAGAACAGACCGATCTGCGACCCGTCGCGGTCGAACACGTTGAACACGCGGACTTCCGGGTGATACACCGGCAGATCCTTTCGTTCTTCGAACGTGATTCCGAACAGCTTGTTCATAGTGAAGAACACACCGTTCTTCAGCACGGTATCGAGTTCGAAGTACGGCTTCACGGCCGCTTCGTCGACTTCGAAGCGTTCGGCCCGGACTTTTTCGGCGTAGTATTCCCAGTCCCACGGAGCCAGATCATGGTCGGCTCCGAGTTTCTTCATCATGGCTTTCAGATCGGCCGCTTCTTCATTGACACGGGCGACAACGCCGGGAACCAGGTCTGTCAGCATCTTCCGGGCGGCGGCGGGATTCTTCGCCATCTGGTTCTGCAGCTTGTAGGCCGCGTGATTTTCGTAGCCCAGCAGGTTTGCGCGTTCGGCTCGCAACTGTGCGGTTTCCAGCACCAGCGGCCGGTTGTCGATACCGCCGTTCTGGCCAATGCCGCGCAGAGCCGAAGCTTCCCAGACTCGCCGGCGCAGGTCGCGGTTATTCAGCGATGTCAGAATGGGTACCCGCGTGGTGTTGGTGATTTCCAGCAGATAGCTGCCTTCGTGGCCGCGTTCCTTTGCTCGTTCGGCCGCAGCGGCGATCTCCGCGTCGCTCAGACCGTCGAGTTCTGCGACGTCGTCGACAATCACGGACCGTTCTTTGGTAATCGCCAGCAGGTTGTCTTCGAATTTCGTTTCCAGAGTCGAAAGCTGTTCGTTCAGTGCGCGAATGCGATTCTGGTCCTGTTCGGAAAGTCGTGCTCCGGCGCGCACAAAGTCTTCGTGGTGCTGACGCAGTACTTCCTTCTGTTCGGGCGTCAGGTTCAGGTTATCGCGGTCGCTGTACAGCCGGTCGACGCGTTCGAAGAGTTTTCGATTCAGCAGGATGTTGTCGGAATGAGCGGCCAGCAGCGGTGCCATTTCCGTCTGGATGTTCTGCAGGTTCTCATTGGTGTGTGAACCCGTCATGTTGAAGAAGACGTTCTGCACGCGGGCCAGCAGTTGTCCGGATTTCTCCAGAGCGACGATCGTGTTTTCGAACGTCGGCTCGGCATCCTGACCGGCAATCGCTTCAACTTCGGCCAGTTGCTGCTTCATGCCGACGTTGAAGGCTGGCTGGTAATGTTCGATTTTGATTTCGTCGAACGCCGGCGTGCGAAACGGCAGCTCGCTGGGGCTGGCAAACGGATTGTCGGCCGCAAGTTCGGCGGATGATTGGGGCGTCTGACTCACGGTGGTGGAAATTCTTTCGGGCACTTTGTTCTGAGACTGAACGGGCGCAGCAACGAGCGCCACAGCAACGGCGAACGGAACGGCGATGGTGCGTGAGCAGCGTGGCATGGCTTGATCCTTTTGACGGAATATCAATGTGGTAAACGTAGTTGCCCGGACCGCCGGTGTCACGCGAGTTGCAGCGATCGACTTCCTGCGTGATCCGGACGCGCATTCCCGGCGGACACCGCGACCTGAGTCCGCGTTCTCATTGCATGCGCGGCGACTCCTGAGACTGTGCGCGGCCGTCACGCAGCTCGCCCATGCGCGTATGAACGACTGCGCGCCTTTAGAGACGGGACCGTCCAGATGCAGCGCGCTGCTTCCTTGTCGCCAGTCCAGTACAGAGGCCCGTTCAACAGCGGCTTGCAGTCAGCCGTGTCAACCGCCGCTGCCAATTCACGTGGGTTGCACAGCGCATGCGCAGACGCGGTCTGGCTGTTGCGGGGACGTGTTCATGCCTGCCTGATTCCTGCCAGCCTGGAGTGACTCACTCATCAGCGCTGTCGTCGGACACGACACCGACGAGGTCGTAGTCCTGTCGGCGGACGATTTCGACGGGAACCATCTGGCCGACTTCCACGCCGTCGCCGGACACGAAGACTTCCGAATCGATTTCCGGAGCATCCGCGAAACTGCGCCCCGACCAGACTCCTTCGTCAATCTGTTCGTCCAGCAGCACGTCCAGTTCGTAGCCGACCAGCGAGTCCGCGTGGCGGAAGGCGATGTCCTGCTGGACCGTCATCAGTTCGTCCCGGCGAGCTTCCTTGACATCTTCGGGAAGATGGCCATCCAGCTTTGTCGCGGGAGTCCCCGGTTCAACAGAGTACGTGAAGACTCCCATGCGTTCGAACTGAGTGTCGATGATGAACTGCCGCAGCTCTTCAAACTGAGCGTCCGTTTCGCCGGGAAAGCCGGTGATGAACGTTGTTCGCAGCACAAGGTTGGGAACTTGCGCGCGCAGCTTGCCAACCAGTTCTTTCGTCTGTTCGCCGGTGACTCGCCGCTGCATGCGTTTCAGCACGGGCGAACTGATGTGCTGCAGCGGCATGTCCAGGTACGGCAGGATCTTTTGCGAGTCCGCGATTGTGCGGATCAGTTCATCACTGAAGTGAATCGGATACAGGTACATCAGACGAATCCACTTCAGTTCGTCGATGGTTTCAAGCTGTCGCAGCAGTTCGACCAGCCGGACTTCGCCGTACAGATCCAGGCCGTAGTAGGTCGTGTCCTGAGCGACAATGATCAGTTCCCTGACGCCGTCGGCCGCCAGTTCGCGAGCTTCCTCCATCACCATTTCGATCGGTTTGGTGACGTGTTTGCCTCGCATCATTGGGATGGAACAAAACGTACAGGTGCGGTCGCAGCCTTCGGAAATCTTCAGATACGCGAAGTGTTGCGGCGTGATTCGCAGACGCGAACGATCGTCCATCGCCTTGATGGGAGCTGGCCGGAACAGCTCGCGCTGCTCATTGGCTCCGCCGATCATCCTATCAGCAACGCGGTTGATTTCGTCCCGGCCGAAGACTCCGACGACGTGGTCGATGTCTGGCATTTCCTGCAGCAGGCCGCCTTCCAGCCGCTGAGGCAGACAGCCGGCGACAATGACTCCTTTCGTGCGGCCGGCCTTTTTCAGGTCCAGCATTTCCTGGATGACGGCTTTGGATTCCTGGCGGGAACTTTCGATGAAGCCGCAGGTGTTGACGATGACAAAGTCGGCTCCGTCCGGATCGCTGACCAGCGTGTAGCCGTCGAGTGCCAGAGTTCCCAGCATCTTCTCGCTGTCGACCAGATTCTTAGGGCAGCCCAGACTGACGAAGGCGTAGCGGCCTCGGGTTGGCTTCGGGTCGGCTTCCGTTGCTTTGAGTGGGGAAGATTCGGGCAGTTCAATAATCGGCAGTGCAGGCATCTGGTTCGATCGACTTTAAGACTGGTTCTTCGCGGTGAGGGGATTCAGCGGTTCGATGGACTCGATCAGCAGTATGGAGATTTCCCGCTCCCGCTCCCGCTCCCTGGGATCTTCGTTCTCTTCATTCATCCACGTGAAGATTCTGCAGGTCGTGCGTCCAACCTGAATCATTTCCGGATGGCGAATCTCCAGCGTGTCGCCGCTTGCCATCCTGATGCGAAACGGCCGAAAGGGTTCGGCGGCCACGTAATTTACGAGCTGTCGAAAGGTCTTCATCGTTTCGAAGTCCTGCGCAGCATTGTTCTCTGCACGCTGTTGTGCCGACGCTTTCAGTGTAACCGGCGGTTTCTAACGAACAATCGGCATGATCGGAATCAGCCGAATTTCCCGAGCCGGCACACTGCAGCCCCGCCTTTCCGAGGCGTCACTGACTGTCCTGCCGCGTTCCGTTGTGAATCGCTTCGCGGTAAATCGTGTGTTGCTGAGGACGTCCTGCAAAACAGGGGCTGGCTCCCGGACAAAGCCAAATTCGCGTTGAATTATCGCCTCGCAAGGGGATCTGTCCCGGTTTCGTGGGAGTCTCTCAGTCAGAACTCCGGTCCACAGGTGCTTCGGTGTCAGCGATCAGGCGCTTCAGGCACAGCGAGACGGCGCTGCGTCTTGCGGCACTGACCGGCGAACGATCGCCTCACGAACTCCTTGCCGAGCGCCAGTCGCGATGCTAGGCTGATGAACCAGCCGAATTGCCTTCCCCCCGACGTTTTCTCTCCTTAGGATCGTGCGGAAAATAAGTGTCTGACCCCAATTGTGCGAAGCACCCGAAG
>CAZHET010000007.1:0-2322 GCA_964531585.1 uncultured Planctomycetaceae bacterium
TTCGAACACGACACCGTGCAGTCGTTCGCTCACGTTCCGTTCTCCTCACCTGCGGGAACCGGCGACGGTCGTTCCCTTGCGCCTTCCGCGTGAAGCGACGGTACTCGCCGGCTATCGAAACCGTGCTGCCCATTGTGCCGTCCGCACCGTGCTGCGACAGCGCCACTCACGAAGCTCAGCCAGCAATGCCTGCTTCTGCTCAGCATGCTCCGCACTGCGCCACAGGTTCTTCAACTCATCGGGATCATTAACCAGATCAAAGAGCTGACCCTCGTCCTCATCGATAAAGTGAACCAGCTTCCAGGTGTCGCTGCGGACCATTGTCATGAAGTCAGTGCCGTCCAGAATATGGTCCTGCCCGTGCTCGGCATAGACATACTTCCGCGGTGACCATTCACGGCCCTCCAGCGCGGGCAGCAGCGATTCCGCTTCCATTGTGTCTGGTACATCAACGCCCGCCAGTTCCAGTATGGCCGGACCAATATCCATCTGCTGGCAGAGTTCGTCGATGCGGCGTCCGGCTTCAAAGCGGCCCGGGCTCCAGACAATGACGGGCATTCTTGTGATGATATCGTACATTGTCCATTTCTGGCTGTGACCATGATCCGTCAGGCAGTCACCGTGATCGCTGCTGAAAATCACAACGCTGTTTTCCAGGTAGCCGCGTGCTTCCAGTGACTTCAGGATCTCACCGATCTTCGTGTCAATCATCGTCACATTGGCCAGATAGCAGGCTCGCTGCCTGTGGCGTTCTTCGTGTGTCGGTTCACATTTGTGGACGACACTATCATGATCGATGTCGTAGTTGTGCTGCTGCAGCACTTTGAACGCCCGTGGCTGGCTGTCGAGTTCGTCCTGAGTCACCGCCAGCAGTGGCAGCGTTTTCCCGAGGTATTTTGCAGCCTCTGCGGGAGTCGGATCATAGGGCGGATGCGGGCCGGGAAAGCCGATCTGCAGAAACAGAGGTTGTTCCGGAACCGGCTTCGTGTCGATCCACCACGTGGCCATGTTGCCCACGAAATTGTCCGACTGCATGTCCTCGTCTAGTTCCCACAGGAAAGCTCCCAGACTGTCCCGGTAGTCGCTGCGCTTGCGGTAGAGTTCTCGCTGCTGTTTCACCAGCCCGCGCGCGTGCAGCGCCTTGTCCCATTCGTCGTAGTAGTACCGCTCTTCCATGTAGCGGTCTTTGTTTTCGACGACATAGCGCTCGTGGAATCCCATCGTCGTGTGATAGGGATACGTATGCATCTTGCCGATATTGATACAGCGATAGCCGCTGTCGGCCAGCAGCTCGATCCAGCCATGATTCCAGGCGTCCGCGTTCCTGAGGATTCCGGTCGTGTGAGGAAAGTAGCCGGTAAACAGGCTGGCTCGTGACGGAGCGCAGCTTGGTGCGGAAATATGCGCGTTGGTAAACGTTGTGCCTTCACGCACCAGGCGATCCAGGTGCGGAGTTTCCATATAATCAAAACCCAGCTCGCGGATCGTATCGAAGCGCTGCTGATCGGTGATAATAAAGATGATATTGGGGCGAGTGTCGGGCATAGGGCATAAATTTGCGACGAGAGGAGCGTCAGGTTTTGGAACGGCCTGCCGACAGGTTTTGAACGGCTGCAGCAACTCAGCGGGTTCCCCGGTCGCCGAGCCGATCAGTCATCTTCCGGCAATCGCTGCTTTACCCGAACATGTCGTCGAATTCCATCAGATCGTCTTCGGTCACCAGTTCCTGCGACTGTTCCTTCAGGACTCGCAGAGCTTCATCAATGTTGTCCACGTAGACCGCGACGGCCCCACGGCCATTGCGACGATACAGCAGTGGATACACGTACTGCACATTCAGTTCGGCAGACATCAGGCTGCTGCATACGCTGGTGTGAGGCTGAGCCGTGTCGGGCAGCATGACTCCGATGACTTCCGTTTCGAAAGTTGTCAGTCCGGAAAGCTGCAGCAGTTCACGAGTGCGTTCATAGTGCGTCGTGATCACACGTGCAATCGCGAAGTCAGCGGCGTCGAGAATACTGAGCCCCACAATCTTCAGATCGGCGCGTTCAATGCGGCGCAGCGTGTTCTGCAGCGAACCGACCTTGTTTTCCATAAAGATGCCGAACTGCCGCAGGCAGGGCCAGTCGCGTCCTCGCGAAGTCATGGGACTGACGGCGGAATCATCTCCGAATCCGGCACTCATGAGTCAATTGCTCCAGGCAGAAAAGCGGCTTTGGAAAGCCATTGTGTCAGGCGGTTAGTGTCAGGCGATTAGTGTCAGGCGGTTAGTGTCAGGCGGTTAGTGTCAGGCGATTAGTGTCAGGCGGTTAGTGTCAGGCG
>CAZHET010000007.1:2422-14474 GCA_964531585.1 uncultured Planctomycetaceae bacterium
TTAGTGTCAGGCGGTTAGTGTCAGGCGATTAGTGTCAGGCGGTTAGTGTCAGGCGGTATCGGTATTGCAGGACGTCAGGCAGATTTGCGGAATGAATCGCGTCCGCCAATGATCGACCCGGCGTCGAATCGTCTTCCGAAGTAGCTTTCGATCGCTTGCGGGTCGTTCAGCACTGTTTCGGCGCTGCCCGAGACCAGCACCTGTCCGGAACAGATGATATAGCTGCGATCGGTAATCGTCAGTGTTTCGCGTTCGCGGTGATCAGTCAGCAGAATGGCGATGCCCTGATCGCGAAGACCGTGAATGATGTCCTGGATGCTGTGAATGGTGACAGGATCGATGCCGGTAAAAGGTTCGTCAAGCAGGATGATTTGTGGATCGCTGGCCAATGCACGAGCGATTTCCAGGCGGCGGCGTTCACCGCCTGACAAAGATCCGGATCGCTGGTGTCGCTTGTCTTCCAGCCCGAACTCACCAAGCAGCCTGTCGATTTTTGCCCTGGCGGCTTTGCGATTGAGTCCCCGGAACTCCAGAATGGCCAGGATGTTCTGCTCTACGGAAAGCCGGGCGAAGATACTGGCGTCCTGGGGCAGATAACCCAGGCCGTGCTGAGCCCGTTTGTACATCGGCCAGGCCGTCACGTCCCTGTCGTGCAGCAGCACTCGACCTTCAGTGGGCGCAATCAGACCGCAGGCCATGCGAAACGTGGTGCTCTTGCCGGCCCCGTTCGGTCCCAGCAGCCCCACGATTTCGCCAGGCTCGACGCAAAAGTCCACACCATCCACCGCTCGTTTGCCGGGATAGTCTTTAACAAGTCCCTCACACTGCAGCAGAGCCATTTGAGAATCCTTCTCCTAACGTGACGCCGTTGATCGCCTGACGCAGCTTTTTCATACAGCCGCAATACCAGAAGCAATCTGAAAAAGCGGTCACACCTTTTTCCGGGCTGCCCTCCAAAGGGTCAGACTCCTTTTTCAGATATCCTTTAGCGAATTTTCTTCATGCGGCTGAAGTTCGGATAAAACGGAAACCGCACTGACGGGTAATCATCCACGCGGCCCTTGCCGGACTTGTGGTTCAGTACCGTGAAGCCCTCGCCGCCATTCAGAAACGGGATGGCGTGTGGCCAGAAAATGAACAGCGCGCGCCCGATCAGATCCTGCTCGCGCACGGCGTAGCGGTGGCTGAAGACACCTGCCAATGGACGCGAATTCAGGTCGAAGAGCCGGCTGTCCTTGCTCTTTGGTGAATTGTCTCCAAACATCAGATACTCGCCGTCGTTCAACCGGTACTCCATGAAACGGCCGTAGCGTTCCTGCTGTGCGCTGGAGAATTCCAGATACTTTTGAGACCACCGGGACGGGTCATCCAGGCTATTGCGCAGCAGGTCCTCCCGCCGGTCGTCACCTGCTTCCCGGACGTGGTCCATTCTCAGGCTCGTTGGTTCGGTCGACTCCTCGTCCGCCGTCGCGAACGCATAGGTTTCGTTGCGGTAGTAAATATCCCGCTGCACAAGCAGATCCGAAACCGTCACGTCGGCGTTGCGAACAGCAAGTCCGCACGGTGCCAGATCTTCCAGAGTGGCAATGGGGGAATCCGGCTGATTGTCTTCGTAGCTGGTCGACGAATCGAACTCGACCACGTCCCCATCGACCCACAGCAACAGCCGGTCATCAACGTTTGCAAAGCCCACCTCAAACGTCCCTGTTCCGCTGATGGACGTCGTGCCCGTTGCCATCAGCTGCGGTGTCGCGGAAGCGCGGCTGGCAATTCCCGTGGCCAGCAGCCGTGCCTCACCGCTCGTCAGATCGATTTCACACTGAAACCGGCGCGGGCCTTCGATCAGTTCCAGCAGCAAAGCGGCTTCGGCATCTGCTGAACGCACAGTGATGTCGGCAGCCAAAGTCAGATCGCCGACCCAGAAGACATCTTCCCTATAGTCGATGGCTGCGGTAGTTGTTGACGAGGTATTGAATCCACAGAAGTCAGTGATCAGAGATGCGTGCGGAGCATTGAGTACCTCGCCCGGTTCCTCGATGTCCGCCCAGTCGCGCTGCGACGGAGCGATGTGACGGTATCGCAGCCACTGCCAGTCCGCGTCGGCCGCCGCGGAAAACGTGCGAGCCTCGCGGTCGGCGGACCAGGCATTGCTGGTTTCGCCCCAGCCTCCGAACCGCCGGTCGGCCTCGGAGAATTCCGCGGGCACCCACCGCTCCGGGAAGCCTGCATCGAGTAACGCGCGCGGCGGGTACTGATCGTCGTAGACCACAAGCTGGATGTCCTGCTGAACGGCCGGGTCTTCCTTCCGCTGAATCTGCCAGCGAGCTGTTTCGTCACTGTTGGGGCGTGCCCAGATGTTCCCGCCAAGAACTCGAACCGTCTCGCCGGGCAGACCCACCAGCCGTTTGATGTAATTGACGTGGCCTTCTTCCGGGTTCTTGAACACCACGACGTCGAACCGCCGGTACACCGGAACCTGTTTGTTGACCAGAATGCGGTCGCCGTTGTAAGCCGGCGAATTCAGAATCTCGGCCCGACGGCGGCAGTTGGGACACACGGCGGCGTAAATCCGCTGACTGTCGAGCAGCAGTCCGCTGCCCTGGTCCACTTCACTGGACGCGCCCACGGTGAAGTCGTATCCGCAGCCGTCGCAGTGAACGTCCTTATGACGCCCCAGCAGCGTCGGGGCCATTGAGCCGGTTGGAATCACATAAATTTCGGCCTGAAACGTCTTAAACAGAAACGCCAGCACAAACGCAATCGCGATGGATTCCATCGTTTCGCGCAAGCTGTCCGGCTGCGGTTTTTTCGCCGGCTCGGCGGTGTCTGTCTTCGCGTCCGTTGTGCCGGACGATTTGTCAGTCCTGGATTTGGCGACCATGAGTATTCCTGAAACTCCGCATCTGATTCCGCTCAAATTGCTAGCGAATGTAACGCATCCGACCGAAATCGGGTATGCGGATTGACAGTTCACGGCCGCCGATGCTCAGTCGGCCCGGTTGAGACGGCAGATGCACGACAAATGGTTTGCCAACCAGCAGGCGATGCGGCACGCATGGCTCGTCCCAACTGCGACTATCGAATGACACCGGGCTGTTGTCGCCATGAACAAAATAACAGTCGGCGGGCACGGCAAAGTCCGTGTCCACCGCGTGCTTGCGGCGTCCCGGAGTGTAATAGACGTCACGAGACAGTTTCAGATCGTCGATCCGCACGTCTCCGCCCACCGCGCCAAGGGCCAGCCGACTCTGCTGAGCGGCAATTTCCCGCCGATGCTGCTCCCGATCCGAATGCAGCTCGCCGCCTCCGGGTCGTTCGACAGCGGCGACAGAATCCTGGAAGGCCAGTGCCTGTTCGACGGTCGCCGGCACGTCATACGGTTCGAATGCCAACTCGCCGTTGATCGCCACGAGCACTCGCTGATCAAAATTGGACGCTTCAACTGTGAGCGCACCCCTTCCCGGCTCTGAACTCAACACTGGCGCGAGAAACGGCCCCCTGCGGACGACCTTGCGGGACGAATCGTCCACCAGAATGGCCACGCCGGCACCAAGGTCAAGATACAGCTCGAAAACGTTGTTTCGCACCGGCACTTTGACACGGATCGTTTCGGGAGCGGTCGTCCAGCTCAGTTTCGTCTGCAGAAACAGGTCGCTGACCGAAAATTCCGGCGACGAGACCATCGCGTTGTAACCGTAACGATCCGTGGCCGGTGTGACATGCGATAACGCGGCCAGCCGGTACACGGCATTCTGAAAAACCGGACTGGTCGCGTGGTTGACAAGATCCTGCTGCATTCTCGGCGGCATGACTCCCCGGCACCTGAGAACCTGCGCGTCCCGGTCATATTCGATTCGCGCGGCCCAGGAGACCGGAATCCGGTCAAACCTCTCCAGAAACTGATTCCAGTCTGCGAGTGCGTGGACCGCTGGCAGAGGCACCTCAGCGATGTGCTCGCCTCCGAACCAACGCCAGTTGTGAAATTCCAGCCAGTTTTCCGCAGCCGCGCCAGACTGCGAAACCTCGGAACGATCCACAGGCCCGTTCAGGTCCTTCAATGGCCCATTCTCCCCAGAACTGCCCCCGTTCGCAAACTCCCAGACGCCCGTCATTCGCCACGGAAGCTCCCAGTCATCGGCTGTGGGAAGATGGCTCATGTCGAACACAGGGATCTTCATATCCGACTGAATTTCGTAGCTCTTGCGAGCGATCAGGCCACCGACATACAGATCGCCGTCCACAATGCGGATCGTTTCACCGGGCAGCCCGACGACTCGCTTGACGTACGATTCGCCGGGGCTGGACGGATTGCGAAAGACCACACGTTCCCATCGTCGTGGGCGGCGCAGATCGAACACGTGCTTATGCACCAGCAACTGGTCGCCATGGTTTCGCGGAACAGCGCCAACGTTGATGTTGACCTTCCCGCAGTTCGGACAGGTCGCGTAGGTGTCCGAGACATCGGCGTGAGCGGCTGCCAGAGTCTCGCTGCCGACGGAATCGTCGAACGAAACTCCGAACGCGAACAGGTAGTCGCATTCCGGACAGCACACCTGCTTGTGGAAACCCAGCAGTCCGGGTGCCATCGAGCCGGTCGAGACCATATAGCCTTCCAGAATCAGCCCGCGCAGGAGCAGGACGGCGATGACGAATGACGAGCCCAGCTCGGTCAGACTTCGCAGCCATCGCAAATTCGACGTGTCGCGGAATTCGGAACGCAAGGACATGCAAGCGTCAACGCAGCGGGGACGGGGATCTTTCAGGACGATTCTACGGACAAGCAGGCCCGAAAACACGGAAAACACCATCCGGGAACGGCTGTCGGGGGCATCGGAAGCGTCGCAGGTTTATTCGAACGGGTGAAGCCCGATCGCGGCGATCCGGCGGTTTCGGATGCCTCGGCTTGCTGCAGTCCCGCACGGAAATCGTTACCTTGCCGCTTCGCCGTTTCGTCGTATCCCTGTGTCCGCCAGTCCGATCGTGTTCCATGCCTATTCATCCGTCCGATCTGATCGAAGTCAAACGCACCCGTACGAAAGGCCGCGGAGTCTTCGCGCGACACTTCATCGCCCGCGGCACGGTCATCGAACGGGTTCCCGTGCTTGTGATTCCCGAAGACGAAATCTACGAGGCTCCCGGAAACTGCCTGCTGCTGAACTACGTCTTCGAGTGGGGTAAAGGCACGCTGGGGCTCGCGCTGGGCTTCGGGTCGCTGTACAACCATTCCTATGAGCCGAATGCCCGGTACGACGACGAAGGCCAGCAGACCAAAGTGTTCACTGCGCTCAAGGACATTCAGCCGGGCGAAGAAATCACGATCAACTACAACGGGCATGAAGATGACCGAACTCCCGTTTCGTTCACGGTTTACGAAGCGAACGGAGTTGGCCGACAGAACGGCAGGCGGTCCCGTTCTGCAGTCGCTCGGGAGTCATAAACGACCGAACAACGACCACGGTTCTCATGTTCGGCCGTTCGAGTCCCGGCCGGACGAATCACAGGCTGCCCGCAGTCGCCTGCTTTGAACTGGGCGACGACCTGCGTAGGATGCCCGCAGCTGCTGCGGAGGCTCCCGGTTGACAGGGAACTCCGTGGTGAACCTCAAGATCCAGGGAACCTCATTTCATGGCGTCGGTGGAACAAGTTCGAAGTCTCGCGTCTCAGGTCATCGATCCCGAGCTCAACAAGCCGCTCGGGGACCTGCGAATGATCGCCGACGTTCAGGCCGATGGCAGCACGTTCATTGTCATGGTCGAATTGCCGACTCCCGCGTATCCCGACGCCGAACGGCTGACCACACTGATTCGCGATCACGCCGGTTCCTCGCTGGACGACGGTCAGTCGGTTGACGTGCGCATCACGTCGAAGGTCCGGGGAAAAGACGCCGGCGGACGCATCGGGCTCAACATCCACAACATCATTGCCGTCGGCAGCGGCAAGGGCGGCGTCGGTAAGAGCACCGTCGCGGCGGCTCTGGCCTGCGGACTGCATTCGTACGGCTGCAGGGTCGGCCTGATGGACGCAGACGTCTACGGCCCCAGCATTCCTCACATGCTGAACGCCACGGGCAAGCCAGCCGCCGTTGAACACGAAACGCCGGACGGCCAGAAATTCGCCCGCATGGAGCCGATCGATGTCAACGGGCTGAAGCTGATGTCGATGGGTTTCTTCATCGAACAGGGCCAGTCCGTTGTCTGGCGCGGGCCGATGCTGCACAAGGCGCTGACTCAGTTCCTGAAAGATACCAGCTGGGGCGAACTCGACTATCTGATCATCGACCTGCCGCCGGGCACCGGAGACGTTTCACTGACGCTGTCGCAGCAGGTCGGACTGGCCGGAGCCGTCATCGTCTGTACGCCGCAGCAGGTTGCTCTGCTGGACGCGATCAAGGCCGTCGACATGTACCAGAAGGTCAATGTGCCCGTGCTGGGTTTCGTCGAAAACATGACCGGAGACATCTTCGGACGCGGAGGAGCGAAGAAAGTTGCGGAAGAACTGAAGGTTCCGTTCCTGGGCGAGGTTCCCATTCAGGCCTGTATTCGCGAATACTGCGATCGAGGTCGGATTTTCGAACTGCTGAACGATGACAATCCGGCACGCGAATCACTGAAAGCCATGTGCCAAAACGTCGCCATGCAGGTTGCTCGAAATCTGATTCAGACTCCTGCCGCGCCGACTCTTGAGATCCTCTAGAAGCAGCACGTCCTGCGTCACAAGAAGCACCATGTCCAACGTCACCGCACTCGACGAACTGCTCGAAGAATTCGAGGAACTCGAAGACTGGGAAGAGCAGTGTGACTTCCTGATCGACCTGGGCCTGGAACTGCCCGAGTTTCCCGAAGACCAGAAGGTCGAACAAAACATCGTTCACGGGTGTCAAAGCCGGGTATGGCTGATCGCCGACGCGGAACAATCCGGCGGTGAAACAACGATCTCTATCCAGGCCGACAGCGACGCGATGATAGTTCGGGGCCTGATCGCGGTACTGCTGGCGACATATTCCGGCCACACTCCGCGACAGATTATGGGAACCGACGTGACCGCGCTGTTCAAACGCATGAAGCTGGACAAACATCTCAGCCCCAGCCGCCGCAACGGACTGTTCGGCATGGTGCAGCGAATCCGGGACTACGCCGCAAGATACGTCCAATAGGCTGCGATCCCATGCGACGAGACTGCGATCCCGTCGAAACGAAAGCTGCGGGAACGGAATTCCGTCGTACGAAAACCCCATGACCGCAATCGCCACATCCACCTTCGACGCCGCCGCCGTCCGTTCGCAGTTTCCGGTCCTGAACCAGCAACTGCGAAAGGGCCTGACACCGGTCTATCTGGACAGTGGAGCTTCCGCTCAGAAGCCGCAGATCGTCATCGACAAGGAACGCGAAGTCGAAGAGCAGTACTTCGCCAACGCGTACCGTGGCCGACATCAGTTCGGTGCAAGGATTGACGACGAACTGGAAGCTTCCCGGCAGAAGATCGCAGACTTCATCAATGCCGAATCGCGGCAGCAGGTCTGCTTCTGCGCGGGCACGACGCTGGGCATCAACCTGGTCGCGTCCGGCTGGGGACGTCGTCACGTCACCGCGGGCGACGAAATCCTCATCAACGAAATGGAACACCATGCCAACTTCGTTCCGTGGCAGCAGCTTGCGTTACAAACGGGAGCCGCGCTGCGGTTTATCCCGCTGACCGACGATGGCCGGCTGGATATGTCTCGGCTCGACGACGCGCTGACTTCGAAGACGAAAATTCTCGCCGTCACCGGCATGTCGAATGTTCTGGGTACGGTGAATCCGATTCGCGAACTCGCCAGGCGAGCACACGATGTCGGTGCTGTGATCGTCGTCGACGGTGCTCAAAGCACTCCTCATCTGCCGACCGATGTCACCGCTGACGATATCGATTTTCTGATGTTCTCCGGCCACAAACTGTACGGCCCGACCGGAGTCGGTGTGCTGTACGGCAGGGCGGAACGGCTGGCAGAGACCGACCCGATCGTCTTCGGCGGCCACATGATCGAGCGAGTCTACAGGGATCATTCAACGTGGGCCTCACCGCCTGCGAAGTTTGAAGCCGGAACGCTGCCGATCGTTCAGGCGATTGCCCTGGGAACCGCCGTCGACTGGGTCACGGGGCTGGGCCTGGACAACATTCACCGCCACGAAACGTCGCTGCTGGAATCCGCGACGGAAGCATTGCAGCAGATTCCCGGCATGACGATTTACGGTCCGGCCGTGGAACATAAGGGGGCGATCATCAGTTTCCGCATCGACGGCCTGCATCCGGAAGACCTCGCCGCGATGCTTGATCGCAAAGCGGTCTTCACTCGCCACGGCCACCATTGCACGATGCCGCTGCACGACCTGCTGAAAGTCACGGCCACCACGCGAGCCAGCTTCGCCGCATACAACACTCAGGACGACATCACGGCCCTCGTCGACGCGATTCAGTTCGCTCGGGAAAAACTGCGGCTGGTGTAAGAACGCCTCACAAAACCGGGACTGGCTCCCGGATGAAGCAAGAATCGCATGGAATTATGGACTTACGAGGGTGCCTGTCCCGGTTTTGTGAGGGCCTCTAAGTCATCGTTGCCGTTCAAGCCGTTCCAGAATCGGTTTCATCATCGGCAGCTCGGTGTAGAACATCGCACTGGGATCGATTCCATCGGCTTCCAGCCGATCCAGATGAACTCGCATCGCCGGCCGTTCGGCGATCGACGGAAGCAGCAGCAGCCAGACTGCTGCAATCGAAGCGAACGCCAGCAGAAGCCGAATGACCCTGATATCCAGTGGCGCGCCCACGGATGGAGTCGAGCGATTGGAATCAGGCATCCGTTGAGTGCATACCGTGTTCGGTCTGCGGCAAAGCGGCTGGCGGACATCGTTCGTCCGCGCTGACTTCAGTTCGCTCACCGCTGCGTGGCTCGATCGAATGGGATTCTGATCAGACATGGGATGTGTGCAGCAAGTCGCCACGAACTACTTTCCGGCCACGAAATCGCGGAACACCACGCCGAACATCAGCCATGCCATCAGCAGCGTCAGCACGAGATTCAGCGACTGACCGCACAAGTACAGCACCAGCGGCTTGCCTCCGCGCAGGTAAGGAGCCAGTTCGCGGAAGTTTGTTTCCAGACCAATGCTGACAAATGCCAGGCAGAAGAACCAGCCCCGGAAGGTCCCGGTCACATCATCGCTCATTGCGTCGACAAGTTCCGGGCCGCCGGCCAACGTGCCGTGGAGAATGGAAAACAGCACCGAAGCCAGCACAAATCCGATGACAAATTTCGGAAACCGATACCAGATCTCCATCGGACCCGGCCTTGCTCCGGATTCGTCACGTTCGACGCATGTCACCCAGTAAACGGCGACGCAGAACGCCGTGACTCCAATCAGAATATTCTGGATCATCTTGACCGTAGCCGCGACCTCCAGTGCCCGGTCGCCCAGCAACGCGCCGGCAGCGGCGACGGCTCCTGTCGAATCGATGGTTCCACCCAGCCACGCTCCGCCAATGACCTCATCCATTCCGACTTTCCTGATGATCGCAGGAAGCACGACCATCATGATGACCGTAAATGACAGCGACATTCCGATGGCCAGTGACAGTTCTTCCTTCTTCGCTTTGCAGGATGCTGCGGTGGCGATGGCGGCTGACACGCCACAGACCGACATGTCCGCGGAAATCACCATGTTCAGCGATCGCGATTCCATCTTCAGAACCTTTTGTCCGAAGATGTACGTGCTGACGAGAACAACCGGGGTCACGACCCACGCCACAAAAATTCCGGGCACACCAAGGGCCAGCAGGCGGCTCATCAGAACTTCGGCCCCGTACATGACGAGTCCCGTCTTGATGTAGAACTCCGTCAACGCCGCGGGCTTCAGAAACGCCGGAGTTCCCAGCGTGTTGCTGACAACCAGTCCGACCAGCAGCGCCCACAGCGCGTATTCGAGGTTGTACGCCTTCACGACGCTCTGTCCGGCCATGACATACGCCAGCGTCGCCAGCAGGAACACGAACGGAAAGGCCTTCAGAAACGCGGTCCCCGACTTCCCGCGAAGCTGCATCACTCCGGCGAACAGCACGGCGATCACGGCGAAGGCTCCAAGAGTTCCCGGCAGCGTGTTCGAAGCTTTCTTCTCTTCCGTTGCCGGCTTGTAGAACGCCTTAACGGGGTCAGAATCCCACGACCCCGGCTTCGAAAGCCACGGTTTGAACGGGCTGCTGACCTTGACCTGCTCACCTGCAGCGATCGCTTCCGCGAAGCCTTCCGGCCGACTGACCCACACCGACAGGAACGCGGCGACCAGCAGCACTGCGGCGCACAGAACTGCCCACCAGTCTTCGTGAAGACGTGACACGAACGATCCTGCGGGCAGGTTCGCCGGAGCGGCCGTTGTGCTCACCGCGGCTTCTGATTGTTCGTCGCCAGTCATATTCTGTCCTGTGTGGACGCTGCGTGAATGAAGAGGGCGGATGCCAGAGTATGTTGACTGGCAAAGTCAGCAGCAACCAAGCGACAGCAGCATCATGCCTGACGAGACATCGCTGCTTCACGCAGCCGAGTACCGGTCTCGCCGGCCGATTCCAGGACTTTGCGCGATGTGTCCTGCCTGCGTCCTTCCGCGTCCTTCCGTCGTCACGTGCGATCGAGGCTCATCAGCCCCAGCATTGTCAAAGCGATTCCCAGAATCATCGAACCGGTCATCGGCTCTGCGAACAGCAGCACGGCTCCGACAGCGCACATCGCGTTTTGAGTCGCGTTGATGACGTTCACCCGGCTGATGCTCATCAGTTTGAACGCGTGCGTCACGCAGAAGAATGCGAACGCGTTGAAAATGCCGGCCACCAGGATCATCGTCCATTCGCGGGCTGTCACCGTCTCCAGTTCGGCGACCCCCATCCATGTGAACCCGACCATTCCCAGCAGCACCGTGCCCGTTGTTCCGAACACCACCAGAGTGGATTCCACGGGCAGCTTGTCGCGAACATATCGGCGGATGACAACACCGTTCACACCGTAGCTGAGTCCGGACACGATCGCGATGCCGACTCCCACTGCGGAGGTCAGAAACCGTTCGGCATCCGACACAGCGGTCAGGTTCTGCGATCCCGCGGTGGCCGTGGAATCGTCCGTCGCGGCGCTCGACAGTGCGATGATCGCCAGCAGCATCAATGCCATCGCCACGATCGTTCGCGGAGTCACCGGGTCACCGAGAAATGTGCGGCCCAGCAGGGCTCCCGAAATGATGATTCCCGCGAACACCAGCGGCACAGTGACGGCCAGCCCGATGAATCTCAAAGCCATCTGAAAACCGACGTTGCCTCCGATCTGCATCACCAGCGCGGCTCCCAGCAGCGGCAACAGCAGTTCTCTGGAAGGCAGCAGCGGCTTTCCTCGCTGGCGGTTTTTCAGCACCAGCGCCCAGGCGATGACGGCAGTCGGCAACGCCTTGCCGGCGGAAACCCAGACGTCCCAGGCCTGTCCGCCGTGCGCTCCCGAAAGATCCCGCAGAGCCAGATTCGTGACGGAGTAGCCTATGGCGGAAACGAATGCGAGCCAGGCTCCGCGATGTGATGCCGGGATGTTGCTGGACAAGGATGAAGCCGAGGCACTGCGGATTGTGGGCGTGGAAAGGCGGCGGCAGGCATCGTAACGCACTCACGCCTGGTCGGCGATGGCGTCCGTTGCCGCACAGTCACCCTGGCGAAACGCATCGCGCAGAATGACCGCGAACGGAAGCCACCAGATCACGTCGTTCAGCGGCAGCAGCCACAGCACACGTGACGAGACATCGCCCTGCGACACCGCCCACATCATTCCAACCGGTCCCAGAATTTTGCCAGCCAGGCCGGTCACGATGACCGCCCAATGCTGGCGAGGACTCGTCGATGCAATGCCGTATCCGGCACCGAACAGCAGAATCGCCAGCCCGGTTCCCTGCCAGAGGTGGACGTCGGTCACCGGGTTGTCGAAGCCATACGTTGCGGCGGCCGAAGCGGGCAACACGATGATATAAATTCCCCAGCCGATGCAGTGAACCGC
>CAZHET010000007.1:14484-32040 GCA_964531585.1 uncultured Planctomycetaceae bacterium
GAACCGCCGCCAGCCGCAGCACCAGAACCTGCCAGGGAGGACACGCTTGTTCGGTCATTGCCCGTCCGTTCACCGCCGATCCAGCTCGTGCTGCAGGCACTGTTCAAGATCCGCGTGTTCGAACTGAAACCCATCGGCCTGAAGTTTCGCCGGCACAACGCGAGCACTCGCCAGCAGCAGTTGATCGGCCATCTCGCCGAGAACCAGCTTCGCCGCGAATCCGGGCAAAGGGACAACCGTGGGCCGGTGCAGCACTTTTCCCACGACCTTCGTGAAGTCGCGGTTCGTCAGAGAATTCGGACTGACCGCGTTGACGGGACCGCGCAGGTCATTGCTGTCGATGCAGTGAGCGATGACCTTTGCCAGATCGCCAAGCCCGATCCAGCTCCAGTACTGTTTGCCCGAACCGACCACTCCGCCGACGCCCAGCTTGAACGGCAGCAGCATTTTCGCCAGCGCTCCGCCTTTGGGGCTGAGCACAATTCCTATCCGAACGCAGACGACTCGCAGGCCCAGATCTTCAGCGGCCATCGCTTCGGTCTCCCACTGCCTGCAGACGTCCACCAGAAATCCGCTGCCAGGATCTGATGATTCGGTCAGTTCCTGATCACCGCGGTCGCCGTAGTAACCGATCGCCGATGCACACACCAGCACTTTTGGACGCTGCTGCACCGCCGCAATGGACTGAACCAGGCTGCGAGTTCCCTGCACGCGGCTGCTGCGGATCTTCGCCTTTCGTTTTTCGTTCCAGCGCCCGCCAGCGATGTTTTCCCCGGCCAGATGAACCACCGCGTCGACCGATTCCAGCCGGCCCGGGTTGATCAGTCCGGATTCCGGATCCCAGCGGATCGATTCTTCATAGGAACTGCCTTCGCTTCGCGTAATTGCCACGACCTTGCGGCCGGACGCCTGCAGTCGCTCAGCCAGCGCTGTTCCCACCATGCCACTGGCACCGCTGACAGCAATGGTTGAAGCCTGCGAATCGGAAACGGTCATCGTGATTCTCCGGTTGGTTTCTCATTCAAACTGAAGCGCGCGGTGCATGCACCATTGTCCGACAGGTTTATACCGTGGGGAAACTCGCGGGCTGGATCTTTCTGGGGGCGTTGGCTGATTTCAGCGGTCTGCCCTTTTGCTCTTCTGTCTTGCTCTTCTCGTTTCAGGGCTCTGCCCTGGAACACACTGCCTCGCAGGCTCCGCCTGCGCGTTTCGCCACCCCGCGACGCCTGCTGCGCGCTCAGGCGACGCGCGGCAGAACGTTGGCGCGAGCGTCCATGTCAGCAAGTACACAGGCAGCAGACCGCAATTTTCAACGTGACATAACACGGCTTTCTTTCGTTCCACGCGGCGCTCGTCCACCTCACTCCGCGGCTCCGCGCTCTTCTCTCGTTCCCGGGCTCCGCCCTCGAGCGCTCTGCCTGTGTGTTTTCGCCGCCCCACTGCGAGCGGAGGTAAGCGCGGCAGAGCCTCCACGCATGGCGTTCCAGGGCCGAGCCCTGGAAGAAGAAGAACTGGGAGTCCTGGAACGAGAAAATGCGATGAGCCGAACAGAACCCGCTCACGAGAAGATGCCGGAACGCAACGGGCCGTGCTCATTCTCGCTGCAACGCAGGATCGTCGACTCGTTTGACGACCAGCGAAACGTTGTGGCCGCCGAATCCAAAACTGCTGTTGATCGCGTAGTCGACGGTGGCCTGCCGAGCCTGGTTCGGAATGTAGTCCAGGTCACAGTCCGGATCCGGCGTGTCATAGTTGATTGTCGGAGGCAGCACACCACGAGTCAGCGCCAGAGCGCAGGCGGACATTTCCACCGCGCAGGCCGCTCCGATCATGTGGCCGAGCATGCTTTTGGTCGAGCTGACGCGCAGTCTGGACGCATCATCGCCGAACACTTTCTTCAGCGCGACGGTTTCCATCGAATCGTTGTACTTCGTGCTGGTGCCGTGAGCGTTCACGTACGTTCGATCGGCAATTTCGGCCGCGTTCAGACCGGCAGCGGCCAGAGCCATCGTGATCGCCTTGATCGCCTTGCGGCCTTCCGGATCGGGCTGCACAAGGTGATAAGCATCGCTGGTGCTGCGGCCGCTGAGCACTTCGGCCCAGGCTTTGCCGTTGCGTTTTCGCAGGTGATCTTCGGTTTCGAAAATCAGCACGGAAGCGCCTTCCGCCATGATGAAGCCGGACCGGTCCGCATCGAAAGGTCGCATCGATTTCTTCGGATCGTCGTTGCGGTCGCGGCACATGGCTTTCATGTTCACGAAGGAAGAGATTCCCAGGCGAGTCAGTGACGCTTCCGTGCCGCCGGTCACCACAAAATCTGCCTCGCCGCGGCGCAGGTATTCCATCGCGTCGATCATCGCGTGTCCGGACGACGAACATGCGCTGCTGCAGGTATAGGCGGACCCGTTGATCCCAAATGCCAGGCTGATGTTTCCGGGCGGAGCATTCGGCATCAGCATGGGAATCGTGAACGGGCTGACTCGCGACGGGCCTTTGGTCAGCAGCCGTTCCATCTGAAACTCATAGGTTTCCAGCCCCGCCAGACCGGCACCGATAATGACGGCCGCATTTTCGCCGATATCGACTGTCGGCAGTCCGGCGTCTTCCAGCGCTTCGTGGGCCGCATAGACGGCGAACTGGCTGGCCCGGTCCATCTTTTTGGTCGCGACAAGATCATTGACATTGATCCTGTCCGGGTTCAGGTCGCGGACTTCGCCTCCAATCGTTACTGCCATGTCGCGAATATCGTGATCCCGCAACTGGTCAAGTCCGCTGACGCCGGAGGTCAGGTGCTTCCAGAATGTCTCGCGATCGTTTCCCAGACAGGTCGCGAACCCGATTCCGGAGATAAAAATACGTTGCATGCCGTTACTTCCGAGATCCCTTCCAGTGTGAGCAGCCCTGCGGACACTCTGCAAGCCGTCAGGACGCTGTACTACAGCAAACAAAAACGCGGCTGCAATGTCGGGAAGCGCCAATTCGTGGGTTCGCCCGGTTTTTTGGCGGCATGCTGGCGAATGAAGCCGAGCGCTGGCAGACTCCTGACGTTTCTTCGAAACTTGCTGATTCGCCTGTCCCACCCGATACGGAGCGTTCCCGTGAGAGTCCTGACGTTACTGCCGATTACGTTTCTGCTGCTGGCAACTTCCGTCCAAATGGCCGCGTTCGCTGACGGCGAAAAAGACAACGACCCGACGACTGTGCGGCGAATTCCCGCTGTCGGAGTCGACGTGCCGGCTGATCGCGCAGCCGCTTTGCGATCGCAACTGGATGCTCTGCAGCAACACATTGCCGAACTGAAACAGCAAAACGATCCGACCATCAGCGAACTGCTGCCGGACGTGACGATCTTCGAACGAGCCGTCCGGGTGGCTCTGGACCACAACGAATTCTTCGACGCGAAAGACATCGACAAGGCCGACGAACTGCTGGCCGAAGGCATCTCGCGAGCAAAACAACTGCTCGAAGGCAAACCGCAATGGCACGAACAAAGCGGGCTGGTTGTGCGAGGCTACATCAGCCGCATCGACCACACCGTGCAGCCATACGGCCTGGTCGTTCCGAAAACGTACGCGTTCAATCACAGCGTGCCGACTCGCTGCGACATCTGGTTCCACGGCCGCGGAGAAAAGCTGAGCGAAGTGAATTTTCTGTGGGAACGAATGCACCGACCTGGTGAGTTCACTCCGGATCACACGATCGTGCTGCATCCGTACGGCCGGTATTCGAACGCATTCAAGTTCGCCGGCGAAACGGATGTTCTGGAAGCTCTGGAAGACGTCCAGCAACGTTATCGCATTGACGAAGATCGTATCAGCGTGCGAGGTTTCTCGATGGGCGGCGCAGCGTGCTGGCAGTTCGCCGTGCATTATCCCGACCGCTGGTTCGCCGCAAATCCGGGAGCCGGCTTTTCAGAGACTCCGCAGTTCCTGAAGTTCTTCCAGAAGGAAACGCTGAACCCGACATGGTGGGAAAAGAGGCTCTGGCAGGTATACGACTGCGACAAGTATGCGATCAATCTGCTGCACTGCCCGACGATCGCTTACAGCGGTGAGAACGACGTTCAGAAACAGGCGGCCGATGTGATGGAAGCGGCATTGAAGGAACTCCATGTTCCACTGCGGCACGTGATTGGTGCCAGAATGGGACACAGGTTCGACGAACCGTCGAAGCAGACGATCGAAGCCAGCATGACTTCGCTGGCGAAGCGTGGCCGGGTATCGCCGCAGGTCGATCTGCGATTCACGACGCCGACTCTGAAGTACAACCGCATGCACTGGCTGACAATCGACGGCCTGGAACGGCACTGGGACTTCGCCAGGATTACTCTAAGTCACAACTTCCCCGCGCCGTCAACAGATAACCTGATTGGACGTTCCAAAAACCATCTGTACTGCACCGCCACCAACGTTTCGGCGTTCACACTCGATATTCCGGCGGGAACATTTTCGGACGACGCGGCAGACAACGCTCGCTTCGCTTCGGTCTTCACGGTGTGGTTTGACGACGGAAGTGGCCAGCCGAAGGACTACGTGAGCAGTGCCGGAATACTCTCCGACGGCTCTGCCCGATTGCAGGCGCACCGGGATGAAAACGGCAAATGGGTCAGCGGGCCGCCGGAACCTGGCCTCCACAAACGCCACAACCTCCAGGGGCCGATCGACGATGCGTTCATGGACTCATTCGTCTTCGTTCGTCCCACTGGCACAGCAGCGAACGAAACCGCCGGAAAATGGGCGGCGGCGGAACTGGAACGAGCCATCGAACACTGGCGGCGGCATTTCCGCGGCGACGCTCGAGTTGTCAACGACAGCGATGTCACCGACGAACTGATTCAGTCGGCGAACCTGATTCTGTGGGGTGACCCGTCGTCCAACAGCCTCATGTCCCGCATCGCCGGAGAACTACCCGTCAAATGGGACAGCGATCAAATTACCGTCGGCAACAAGACCTACGACGCGGCTCATCACGCTCCGATTCTGATTTACCCCAATCCGCTGAACCAGAACCGCTATGTCGTGCTGAACAGCAGCTTCACGTTTCGTGAGTATGCCTATCTGAACAACGCTCGGCAGGTGCCGATGCTGCCGGACTGGGCGATCGTCGACCTGACGACTCCGGCGGGCAACGTCTGGCCGGGCAAGGTTGTCTCGGCGAATTTCTTCGACGAGCAATGGCAACTGAAACAGGTCGACCGGTAGACCGATCGAGTAACATTACCGGCGGAGGAACTTCAATGCCCAGCCCGTTTCCCGGCATGGACCCGTATCTCGAAGCTCACTGGCGAGACGTCCATCAGCGACTCGTGATTTACCTATCTGACGCCATCCGGCCCGGTCTGCCGTCGGACCTGCGGCCGCGAGTTGAAGAACGCGTGTTCGTGCAGTCGGCGTTCGATAAGTCTCGCGTAGTTTATCCGGACGTCAGCGTCATCGAACGGCACGACCTGGACCATTCCGGCAGAGGCACGGCGACGGCGACTGTTGTCGCGGAACCGGTTGTCGTGATGATGGAAGATGACGAGGTCTCCGAGAACTATCTCGAAATCCGCGAAGCCGGGACCGGCGGGCGTTTGATCACAGTCGTCGAAGTGCTGAGTCCCACGAATCGTCTGCCGGGTACCGGCCGCGATCAGTACATTCGCAAACGGACGGAAATGCGGCAGGGTGACGTCAATTTTGTCGAACTGGATCTGATTCGCACCGGAGACTGGATTCTGCTGGTTCATGAATGGCTGCTGGCCGAAGACCTGCGGACTCCCCACCGAGCCTGCGCGTGGCGCGCCGCGACACCGACCCGCCTGGAATACTATCCTTTTCCGCTGAGACAGCGATTGCCGTCGATTCGGATTCCGCTGCGGCCGACGGATGAAGACGTCCGGCTGGATCTGCAGCCGCTGATCGCCAGGTGCTACGAGAACGGCGGCTACGACGACATCGACTATTCGGTCGACTGCGATCCGCCACTGACCGGCGACGATGCCGACTGGTGCCGCGCGCTGCTCACGGCCGCCGGGCTGCGCAAAGCGGAACAGGTCTGAACACGGCAACTCAGACCGCTTTGGTCCTCCGCGTTTTCTTCACGGTTATTCGATGGCTCACGTATCGTCTGCCTTTTCAATTGCATCACGGCTGCAGAATGATGGATTTGCCGTCGTTGAGAACACCCTTGCCGAAGACACCATCGCTTATTTCGGCCGGTTGATGGATGCCGCTCGAAGCCGTCAGCAATCCGTGGAAGCTGTCACCAACAGCAGCGGAGTCTACGGACTGCGTAATCTGACCGACGCCGTCCCACAGACGGCGGACCTTGTGCGGCTTCCGGCGGTCCGCGACCTGGTCGTGTCTTTGCTGGGTTCGGATGCATTCATGGTGCGGGCAACACTCTTCGACAAGACAGCGGGAGCAAACTGGGGAGTCTTCTGGCATCAGGATCTGTCGATTGCCGTCGAAGCGCGGCACGAGACGGAAGGTTTCACCGGATGGACGCGGAAGGCCGGCGTGGACTGCGTTCAGCCGCCAATCGAAATCATGGAACAGCTTCTCGCGGTACGGTTGCACCTTGACGACAGCACCGCTGCCAACGGCGCGCTGAAAGTGCTGCCGGGAACTCACCGGCTGTCGCGTCTTTCGAACACCGCCACGGAAGCCGAACAGCGACGGCGCGAAGAAGTGCTCTGCGAAGTCTCAGCCGGTGGTGCGTTGCTGATGAAGCCGCTGCTTCTGCACGCATCGTCACCGATGGACGTGCCTTCAGGTCGGCGCGTGATCCACTTCGAATTTGCCGCGTGCGAACTTCCTGCACCCCTTCGCTGGAAGTATCGGATTCCTTGTCTTTAAGCTCGCTTGCTCGCAATTTGCGCACTCCTGCAACTCCGCACCGTCCGGCGTGCGCCGGACATGGCGGACGCTGCCGGGCTGTGGTTCGGCACTGGGCTTGTTCGCCGGCAGGCTTTCCCGGAGACTCACCCGCGTTACCGACAACGGGGTATCTGCCATGAACGCGAATTGGTCAGTTTATGGGTCCGTTTGATCTGCATATCACAAGCACGCTGGGGCTGCTGCTGGGGCTAAGCCTTGCCGCGGGCGTATTCGCAGACCGGTTGCATCTTCCGAAAGTCACGGCCTATCTGCTGGTCGGACTGCTGGCCGGACCAGGCGTTCTGGATCTAATTCCCGAAGGCCACGTCGATTCGTTTGAGCCGGTTCTGGAACTGGCGATGTCGGTCGTCCTGTTTAACCTCGGCAGCGAGTTCACATTTCGAAAGGTCAGGCGATTCGCGGCGCGTTGCCTGGCGATTTCCGCAGGTGAAATCGCCATGACGTTCACCATCGTGACGATCGGCCTGCTGCTTTCGGGCTGCTCCGGCAGCATGTCCGTACTGCTTGGCTGCCTTGCCATCGCGACCGCACCGGCGACCACGATTCTGGTCCTGAAGGAGTTTCGGTCCGAAGGGCCGGTGACGGAATACACCGGCTTTCTGGTCGCGATGAACAACTTCTCCTGCATCGTCATCTTCGAGCTGGCATTTCTGGCGATTCACCTGCTGCAGGGCAAACTGCAGATCGGAGTCGGCCGGCAACTCGGTCTGCTGTCCATGGACATTGCCGGTTCGATGGCACTGGGAGTCCTGGGAGGAGTCGTGGTCAGTTATGGCTGCAGTCTGCTGGCCCGGATGCGCTGGCTGGTACTTCTGGTTGCCGCGACGACGTTTTTGCTGGGCGTCTGCGTCACGCTGGATATTCCCTACATGCTGACATTTCTGGTGATGGGAGTCACCGTCGCCAACACGTCGGACAGCACGGCCAAGATTTCCGAAGAACTGGATCACCTGTCCGGGCTGCTGGCCGTGTTGTTTTTTTCGGTTCATGGAACCCATCTGGACATAAACGCATTCGTGGACGTCGGCAAGCTGGGAGCCGTCTACATCGCGTGCCGCTTCGCCGGAAAGTGGCTGGGTGTGTATACGGTGGCGCGAATCACACGACACTCATCTGAGATCCGTCACTGGCTGGGAAGCTGCCTGTTCGCTCAGGCCGGAGCCGCCATTGCGCTGGCAACAATCGCTGTGCATCGGGATCCACAACTGGGAAAGCCGATTCTGGATGTGATTCTGGGATCTGTCGTCGTGTTCGAAATTTTCGGACCACTGTTCATTCGCCAGTCTCTGCTGCGGACGGGCGAAGTTCCGCTGGCCACGGCGATTCGCCACACGAGCAGCACTCCGCTGGACCAGGCAAGATCGCTGACGGACCGATTCCGTTCTGCGATCGGCAGAACGTCGCCTGTGGACGCCGGCGGATCGAAAATCAAAATCAGCGACCTGCTGCGCAAGAGCAAGGGAATTCCGCAATCCGCCAACTTCGAGGCAGTGATTGCCTATATCGAACACAGTCACGAAAACACGTATGCGGTCGTGGACGACCGCCTGCGAGTCGTCGGCGTCATCCGTTATCCACTGCTCAGCAACGTGATGTTCGACAACAGTGTCAAGGAACTCGTTCGCGCTGAGGACCTGGCGACTTATACGGATGCGTTCCTGTATCCGGACGATCCGGCCACGCGCGCCTTCGAATTGTTCCAGGCCGAAACAGACGACTGCATCCCCGTCATTTCCCGCGACGAACCCCACGAACTGCTGGGAGTCGTCCGCCGCAGCGACGTCATGCACGCCCTGATCACGCAGCATCGTCGCCGGAAGTAACGCCTGCCGGGGACAGGCGTGCCGCAAAGCGGCGCAGCCGTTATTCTTCGTCGCGACGTGTTTGACGTGCCGACTGCCGTCAACAATCACTCCAGCTTCAGGCGGATTTCATGACAACAATACTTGCTGACACACTGCTCCCTGATGTGAACCCAGAGTTGCTCGCGGATGTGGCGACACCTTCGCTGATCGTATTCGCGGATCGCGTGAGGTTTAACATCGACCAGATGATCGAAATGGCGGGTTCCACGGACCGCCTGCGCCCGCACTGCAAGACTCACAAGATGGCTGCAGTCGTGAAGATTCTGCTGGAAAAGGGGATCACGCATCACAAGGCAGCCACGATTGCCGAAGCCGAAATGCTGGCCGACGCCGGGGCCACCGATATCGTGCTGGCATACAACCCGGTCGGTCCGAACATTCGCCGGGTCATTGATTTTCTGAAGAAGTTTCCCGGCGCGAAGTTCACCGTCACAGCCGATCACCCGCTTCCGCTGCGTCAGCTTGCCGATGCAGCCGTCCTGGCGTCAGTCACGATTGGCGTGTTGCTGGACGTCGACCCCGGTCTGCATCGCACGGGCATTGATCCCCGGTCGGAGGAGGCCGTGAGTCTCTACCGGCTGATCTGCGGACTGGACGGAATTCGTCCTGCGGGATTTCACGTGTACGACGGCCATCAGCATCAGCAATCGCTGGACGAACGACGAGCCGCCGTGATGTCGGAATGGCCTGCTGTCATTGCTCTGAAGAAAACGTGTGAAGCCGCAGGTCTGCCGGTTCCGGAACTGCTGTGCGGCGGAACTCCCACGTTTCCCGTCTACGCGGAACTGGACGATCCGGCCATTATGCTCAGCCCCGGCACGAGTATCTTTCACGACGCCGGCTACGGGCAGTTTGCGGATCTTCCATTCCGGCCGGCGGCACTGGTGGCCACGCGAGTCGTCAGCCGGCCCACGCGAAACCGAGTGACGGTTGACCTGGGGAACAAGTCCGTCGCCGCCGATCCGCCGAAAGGAGCGCGTGTGGTGTTTCCGGATCTGCCCGATGCCAGCCAGGTGATTCACAACGAAGAACACCTCGTGCTGGAAACCGCTGGCGCCGATCGTTATCAGCCGGGTGACCTGCTGCTGGGAATTCCGATGCATATCTGTCCGACCAGCGCGCTGTACCAGGATGTCACCGTGATCGACGACGGCCGCATCGTCAATCCATGGGTCGTCACGGCACGAAACCGGCGACTGACCATTTGAAGCTTCAAGAGCGGCCGCAGCGATTCTTCGTACGTCGGCCCGCCAGGACCGTCGAGCCTGCCGACGAAATGAAACGGACGGTCTTGAAAGCCATCGTACCGACACTGCTTCCAGGGCGAGCCTTCCGTTGACAACGCCGTTTGACGTTCAGGAAATCTGCCGCCAGACCTTCGTCCGGCACGTTGAGTACCACGATTCCGTGCCATCGACCAACCGTCTTGCCGCGGAGTTGCTGGAGCCGCTTCTGGACGCCGGGCCTTCGCTGGTGCTGGCGACCAATCAAACGGCAGGCCGCGGGCGCGGCAGCAATCAATGGTGGTCTACGTCGGGAGCACTGACGTTTTCCATCGTGATGGATGCCGAAGCAACATCGCTGCCCGTCGCAAGGCGTCCACTGTTGTCCCTGCTGAGCGGTCTGGCCGTGCGTAGTGCCGTCGCTGACGTCGTTCCGCAGCGGACTGTGTCGATCAAATGGCCGAACGACGTGTTGATCGGTGAACGAAAAGTCTGTGGAATTCTGGCCGAACAGCATCTCGTGCGGCAGCGATGCGGCATTGTTATCGGCATCGGTCTCAACGTGAATAATTCGCTCGACCCGGCTCCGATGGAACTTCGCCAGCGAGCCACGTCTCTGTTCGACCTGACCGGCGAACATCAGGATCTGACATCGCTGCTGATCGCGATTCTGAATCGCCTGAATGTGCTCAGGGAGCGAGTTGTCCGGCAGCCCGCGGCGGTTCTGGCCGAGGCCAACGCCGCCAATATCCTGCATCTGAGGCGGGTGCAGCTTCAAAGCGGTGACCGGATTGTCAGCGGCATCTGTCGCGGTATCGATGAAGACGGTTCGCTGGTTCTGGACGTGCCAGGTGTCGGCATTCAGCGGTGTCCCGGAGGCTCCGTGGTGAGCTGGGAACAGATGCCGGGCACGTGAGCGCGACGATGGCTGACGCGTGCCGCCGACATCTGATGCGGAGCGTGGCTCGTGCGTGGCTGGTGCCTGTCGTGTCTGCTAGCATCGGGACCGAGCCTGCTGGCGTTTTCGCCGTGTCTGCCGGCATCACCTCTGCAAATTGGACTTCACGCGCCGCTCACAACGGAAATCGCCTGCCATGCCCGAACCTGCACCGTTGAAATCTCTGCCTGGAATCAAGCTGTTTGATCTGCACGACCGCGTGGCCATCGTCACCGGCGGGTCGAAGGGCCTCGGTGCTGCGATGGCGGCGGGACTGGCATCCGCAGGAGCAACCATCGTGCTCGTCAGCCGAAACAGGGCGGAAGGGGAATCGGTCGCGGCCGAAATCCGTGACGGCTTCGGTGTGACGGCAGTGGCGGCGGAGGGCGACGTCACCAAGACGGCCGACGTCAACCGAATCATCGGCGACGTTGTCGAGCAGCACGGTCGCATTGACATTCTGATCAACAGCGCAGGGATCAACATTCGCGGCAGTATTGAAGACGTCTCCTACGAAGATTTTCAGCAGGTGCAGAAGACCAACGTGGATGGGACATGGCTGTGCTGCAAAGGCGTCATTCCGCACATGAAGCAGGCCGGGTACGGTCGCATCGTCAACATGGCCAGCACTCTGGGTCTGGTGGGACTTGCCAACCGCACACCGTACACAACCAGCAAGGGGGCTGTCGTGCAACTGACTCGAGCGCTGGGTCTGGAACTTGCCCCGTACGGAATTACGTGCAACGCGATCTGTCCCGGCCCGTTCCTGACTCCGATGAACATTCCGATCGCCGACACGGAAGAGGCGAAGAAGTTCATCATCGGCGCGGTTGCTCAGGAACGCTGGGGCGAACTGGAAGAAATCCAGGGAGCCGCCCTGCTGCTAAGCAGTGCCGCGGGCAGTTTCATGACCGGCAGCATGGTCACCGTCGACGGCGGCTGGACAGCACGTTAGCGCGGAGCTGCGCGGTCAGCGAACGCGTTCCGCAGGGGTTGCGGCCCGTCGTCACCAGACGCGGCTTCTCACAACGGCCCTTTCCGAACTGCCGCGATCCACCCGCCAGCGCCGCAATACACCCGGATCGCTCCGGTTCTCACGCAGGAAGCCACACCTGCCCCAGGACCAGACTCGCCACGGTGTCCCTTCGTGCCCTGGAGCCTTTGTGTGAGACACCGCTCGTCAATCTGCCGCACGCGGTCAGGCTTCTTCCAGAATTCGCAGTTCCGAAGAGACCACGTAGTCTGCCACCTTCGGGCGATATTCCAGCATATGCGGGGCCACCAGGTGAGCCTCCAGCGAGGCGACGGATTGCCACTTCTCCACGATTGTGACTCTGTCCGCGTCGACGTTCTGGTTGGCGATGTTCGTCGTCGCATCAACTGTCGGTCCGTACTCGATGCACCCGGCTTCGTTGCGGACGGCCGGAACGATCCGGTGAAATTCGACCAGAAAAGCATCCCGGGTGGCAGGCTTTAAACGGATCGTGGCAACAACAATGACCATGCAATCGGCTTTCGGTATAGTGAGGCGGTCAGAATCTCAGCATCATGCAATACCTTCGCGTTTTCACAACCTTCTGCCGCAACTCGCTGATCCGCGAGATGATGTTTCAGGCGAATTTCCTGATTCAGCTCGTCACGCGCGCCTTCTGGTTTTTCGCGCAGCTCGCCCTGTTCGAAATCATCTTTTCACGGGTTCCGCAGATTAACGGATGGACCCGCGACCAGTACTTTGCCTTCATGGCGACCGGGATGCTGATTAACGGCATTGTCGAAACCTTCTTTATGCCGAACTGTGCCAGCCTGAGCGAACAGATTCGTACCGGACGACTCGACTTTGCCTTACTGAAGCCGGTGGATACGCAGTTTCTGGTGTCGCTGGAACGCATCAATCTGGCGATGATCGGTCAGGTCCTGCTGGCTCTGGGGCTGCTGCTGTTGTCACTGTATCGCATCGGTGAAGTTGTGTCGGTGGCGCAGATTATCCTCTACTGTGCGTATGTCGGCGTGGGAGTCGCATTCTTCTATTCGATGATGCTGATCACAGCGTGTACCAGTATCTGGCTGGGCCGGAATCAGGGGCTTTACGACTTCTGGTTTTACATCACGGTGTTCGCCCGTTATCCGCGAGCCATCTATGACGGCAGAGACCCGAATTCGGTAGAAGGCGGCGAGGTCCTGCAGTTCTCATTTTCGTACGTGATTCCGATCCTGCTGGTGATTACTGTCCCGGCCCGGATTGTGGTGGGTACTCTGGAGCAGCGGCACTGGGCCGTGGTGGCGGCGCTGTCAGCCGTCGCCGGACTGCTGCTCTCTCGCGCGGTGTTCCGCTGGTCGCTGAGCTACTATCGCAGTGCGAGTAGTTGAACGGCGCGTAACCGGCAATGACGACATCCTGAGGTGAATCATGAAATCATGCTGTTGCAGGCTGTTTCTGATCGTTTTGTTGCCTTGCGCTACAACCCGTCCGGCGGTTGCGGCGGACTCAGCCATCGCAGATGCCGCCGAGCGTGCTGACTGGCAACAGGTCGAGACCCTGCTGGCTCAACCGGGGGCCATCAACGCGGCTCAGGTCGACGGGATGACCGCGCTTCACTGGGCAGCGTGGCACGATGAAACCGCCGTGGCGCTGAAACTGGTCGAATCAGGAGCCCACGTCGCTGCGGCGAACCGCTACGAAGTGACGCCACTGGCGCTGGCGGCGAAGAACGGCAATGCCGTGATCGTACGTCGGCTGCTCGAAGCCGGTGCCGACGCGAATTCCGCACAGCCCGGCGGCGAAACGGCTCTGATGACCGCCGCTCGTACCGGACGCATCGCCGCAGTCGAAGCACTGCTGACACATGGCGCGGACGTCAATGCAAAGGAACGCAGCAGTCAGACGGCCGTGATGTGGGCTGCAGCGGAAGGTCATGCAGATGTCGTCGCCGCTCTGGTAAAGGCCGGGGCCGATTTTCGGGCTCCGCTGAAGTCCGGCTTCACTCCACTGTCCTTCGCCGCGCGAAACGGACACGCTGAGGTCATTGATGTTCTGCTGGCGGCCGGCGCGGACGTTAACGAAGCGATGAGACCACGAGCCCGAGCCCCGCGAATGCCTCGTGAAGGAACCACTGCGCTGCTGCTGGCGACCGAAAACGGTCATTTCGAACTGGCGGTTCACCTGCTGGAAGCCGGAGCAGATCCCAACGACCAGCGGTCCGGCTTCACGCCGCTGCACGCGTTGTCATGGGTTCGCAAGCCAAACAAAGGAGATGACGTGGACGGGGATCCGCCTCCGATTGGTTCCGGTAATGTGACCAGCCTGCAGCTTGTCCGCAGCCTGGTGGAACACGGAGCGGACGTGAACGCTCGTCTCGAACGAGGGAAGTCGGGTCGCGGCCGGCTGAAGCAGCAACTGGCGACTCCGTTTCTGTTCGCTGCCGACACCGCCGATGTCGAACTGATGAAGCTGCTGCTGGAACTCGGAGCCGACCCCACGATTCCCAACGCCGACAACTGCCCGCCGCTGCTGGCCGCGGCCGGCATCGGTACGCTGGCTCCCGGTGAAGAAGCCGGTACCGAAGAAGAAGCACTGCAGGCGGTGCAACTTCTGCTGGAACTCGGTGCTGACATCAATCACGTCGATGACAACGGCGAAACAACGATGCACGGCGCGAGCTACGCGAGCTGGCCCGCGATGGTGGAATTCCTGTACAAGCACGGAGCGAAGATCGACGTCTGGAACAAGCCGAATGAATACGGCTGGACTCCGGTGCTGATCGCCGAAGGCCACCGCCAGGGCAACTTCAAACCGGCCGCCGCGACACTCGCGGCCGTCTACAGAGTCATGCGACTCGGCGGAGTCGAACCGCCACCGCTGACACCTCGCAAGGTTGAGAAGCGTGACTACTGGGCGGACGACAAGGACGACACGACAAAGCCGCCGAAATCCAAAGTTCCGAAGACGAAATGATGACAAGGCAGCATACCTCACACGGGAATTCAGCCCGGATGATCGGCAGGCTTTATCTCATCGGCGTTGTTTATCTCACCGGCGTTGTGTTGCTCGCCAGCGGCTGCACATCGGAATCCGGCGTTCCCGAAGTCGTGCCGACCACCAGCAAGAAGCCGCAGGTCTACACCGTGAACTACCCGCTGGCGTACTTTGCAGAACGAATCGGCGGAGATCTCATCGACGTAACGTTTCCGGCTCCCGCCGATGCCAACCCTGCCGACTGGAATCCGGATGCGGCAGCGATCGCTGCCTACCAGTCGGCGGATCTGATTCTGCTGAACGGAGCGGGCTACGCGGCATGGATTCAGCGAGCGACGCTGCCCATGTCTCGCACGGTCGTGACGACGCGGGATATCGAGGATCGGTTAATCGCGATGACTCAATCCGTGACACATCAGCACGGTCCGGAAGGTTCGCAGTCGGATGTACCAGTGGCCGCACAAACGTGGCTGGATCCTCAGCTTGCCATCGCTCAGGCGCTGGTCATCCGTGACGAACTGGCGAAGCTGTTGCCGACGGAACGTGAGCGGCTGGACGAAAGCTTTCGCCTGCTGGAATCCGACCTGATGACTCTCGACGAGGAACTGCGAGCGGCATTCGCAGCGACCACGGATTCCGCCTTGCTGGCATCAAAACCTGTTTACGATTACCTGCAGCGCAGGTATTCACTGTCACTGACGAACCTTCAGTGGCATCCACAGCAGTCGCCGACGGACGTGCAATGGGTCGAACTGCAGGCTGTGGCAAAGGAACATCCCGCGAGCCTGATGCTGTGGGAAGAGGAACCGACCGACGAAACCGCCGCACGGCTGCAGTCGATGAGCATTCATCCGGTGGTCTTCGACACGGTGAGCAACCGGCCGGCCTCCGGAGACTACCTGCAGGCCATGCGAGCCAACGCATCACGCATTCTTCAGGCCGCCGGCACCCCGTCGACGGACTCAACACCGTAGGTCACCGGTTACATCGCGCGTTGTGTTGTGGGCAGGTCGCATCGCGGTCGTCAGGCACGGATGGCGTCGACGGCTGTTGCTTCGCGTTCGGCAGGTCCCAGCCGGTCCGCAGCACCCATTGCCGTCAGCATCGTGTTGTAGACATCGATGCCCTCTTTGCCGACGTCGATGAACTGCCCTGTCCTGAAACGTCCATTCGCACCGGTGATGGCGTGGAAGACGCCCGACAGCTCGCGTTTGACGTCATTGTGGCGGCCGTCGCCGGACTCCGTGGAGACGGTGAACAGCGAGTTCTCAAGAATCGTGCGGCCGTTGGCTTCGACGCAGTCAGGCTGGTCCAGTCGCTGCAGGAAGTAGGCAACTTCCCGCATTTTCATGTGCGCGTGCGCGCGGAGCTGTTCGTTGTTTTTCTTCTCGTTGAACCTGTGCCACCATTCGTGACTGCAGCCGGCGGACCCGGACGCATTGAGTTCCTTCGCGTCATCGAACGTGTAAATCTTTCGGCCATCGTATTCGTAGTCGCCCGTCAGTCTCAGTCGTTCGCCGGCTGCCAGAAAGGTGATCGCACCGAAACGCGTGCGATCGGTTTGAATCGCCAGCGCGTACAGATCAGCCATCAGTCGCCATTCCTGCACCAGATCCTCCAGACGCATGTCGATGCCTTCGCCACCGGGATCGGCCTGACCTCCGTGCGCCAGCCGGGATTCGGGAGGCAGTTCGGGAGCGTTCTCGGGACGATCGGGCATCGAGTAGGCTCGCTGTTCGAACTCCCGAATGCGGTCCAGGTGATCGGCGACGCGTGCCTTTGACGCGGCTCCGAGCGGCGAGTTCTCACCGGTGTAGAAGCGGTACTGCTCCACAACGGAATCCAGCACGCTGCGTCGCAGGCGCAGGCGGCGCGTGTCGGTCTCGTCGGTATCGCTTCGCAGCGTTCCGAACACACGTTCGAACAGATCGCGGGGGCGTTCCTGCATCGTGGCAGCAACCGTCCCGTCCATGTTGTAGCTGTGAACGTAGCGACTCACGCGAGACCGTCGGAAGAATGTGCCCGCGACCAGCGTCGGCACCATTCCCGGCGGCAGACCGTCGGGATAGTGAGCCCTGCGAATGACCTGATCAATCGACGGACCGCCGGCCTTGGCTTCGCCGTGCGGTGGTTCTGCGGTGAACGCTCCGGAGGCCCCGTCGAAATGGGCGTTGATGCCGGATTCGTCGCAGCGCACCTGATCGACATTCCGCATGATCAGCAGCTTGTCACCCAGCGGCTTCAGCGGTTCCAGCACGCCGTCGAAACCTTCCGTCTGCAGCGGCGCGGGAATTCCGAGTCCAAAGAACACATTGAAGGCCCGAACCGGCACTTGCGTCGACGCGCTGGCCGCGAATGTCGCGCGAGGCAGCATTTCTTCCAGCAGCGGCAGACCGATGCCGGTGATTCCGATTCCTTTCAACAGCGTGCGACGATGCAGGTGACAGGATTTCATGAGAACGGATCTCCGAAGACGAATGGCAGCGATTTGGTGTGCCGTTATTGTGACAGCTCCACGCAGTTGTCTCCAGACTGCTCTCGACAAAGCGAACGCGAAGCGACGCACCCGGATCTGCGGACTCGTGCGCTACATCTTTCCTTCACCGCGGTTCGACCACCACGGCAAACCGACTCCGCCGTCCATCGTCATCGTCGATCCGGTCATGTAGGCCGCGTC
>CAZHET010000008.1:0-30842 GCA_964531585.1 uncultured Planctomycetaceae bacterium
GGCACCGATGACAATGAGGTCGTAGGTTTCTGGCATAGGAGAACCTGGAGGGGCAGTCGTCGTGTCTCAGCGACGTCACGGAAAGCGGGGACGGACGGTTCGGAGTACAAAGCCGGCATGAGACGTGTTCCGGAAACAATCAGCCCGCACGTCAACAACTGCCTGCCCTCACCGCGATCCGATTCACGTGTTGTGGAAGTACAAGTCTGCGTTCACACTTCGAGAATCAGCCGCGTCGGGTCTTCGATCAGTTGTTTAATGCGGACCAGAAACGAAACCGCTTCGCGACCATCCACGACCCGGTGATCGTAGGTGAGAGCGACGTACATCATCGGCCGGATGACGACCTGTCCGCTTTCGGCAACAGGGCGGTCCACGATGCCGTGCATGCCCAGCACGCCACTTTGAGGCGGATTGACGATCGGCGTCGACAGGAGTGACCCATAGACTCCGCCGTTGGTGATCGTGAACGTGCCGCCTTCAAGTTCGTCCAGCCCGATCTGGTTTTTCTGCGCGCGGGCACCAAGGTCCGCGATGGCGGTTTCGATTTCCGCAAAGCTCATGTTTTCTGCGTTACGCAGCACGGGCACAACCAGCCCCTTGCCACCTCCGATGGCAATACCGATGTCGCAGTAGTTGTGGTAGACCAACTGCTTGTCGCTCATTTGAGCGTTGATCTGCGGGTATTGCTGCAGAGCATTCACGGCGGCTCTGACGAAGAAGGACATGAAGCCCAGCTTCAGCCCGTATGCTTTCTCGAACGGCTCACGGTACTTCGCTCGCAGGTTCTTGACGGCAGTCATGTCGATTTCGTTGAACGTTGTCAGCAGCGCGGCGGTCTGCTGAGCACTCACCAGACGATGTGCAATCGTCTGGCGAATGGGACTCATCGGCACAGTCTTTGTCTCGCGCGACCCGCCCGATGAACGCATACCTCCCTGCAGATGACGCACAACGTCTTCCTTCAACACGCGGCCTCCCGGCCCTGAACCCACAACAGATCCGGAGGCGACGCGGTTCTCAGCCATCAGACGTTCCGCGGCCGGCATCACGGAGGACTCTCTGGCCGGAACCTTCGTCGAAGCTGCTGACGTCCCTGACGCTGGCCTGGACGGTGGTTTCGATGATTCTTCCGGGGGTGACGAAGCAGGGGCTGCCTCCTGTGGCGACGGCTCTTCGGAACGTGACGTTTCCGTCAGGAAGCCGATGACTTCGCCGATGGCGGCCGTTTCGCCCGCTCCTTTCAGCACTCTGCTGACGATTCCGCCAACGGGTGCCGGAACATCGAACGTCGCCTTGTCTGTCTCCAGTCCGACGACGTTGCCGTCCGCTTCCACATAGCTGCCTTCACTGATGTACCACTCCCCGATAAACACTTCGGAGATCGACTCGCCGACAGCCGGAACTTTGATTTCGACGTCGTTACCCTGCTCGTTACTCATTCCTGATTCACTTTCGTCGGAACCTGCCGACACACCGTCAGCACAGCAGTTTTTATGCGAGCTGCACTTGCCATGGTCGCAATGCTGGCTGGCGATCAGTCAGCCACAACAACAGCCGGAGAGGATAGCAGACAACCGTTGCCACGTGCAGCGGTTGCCTAAGGAGACGCACCGGCTTTGCAGATCGGACGGCGCAATTGCGTGACTTCCTGCGGAGGCCGCTGCCGACCGATTGCTTACACAGGTTACAGCGAAGGGTAAGAGTTTCTCTCGCGGAAACGGGGGTTCCGCATGTCGAGCAGCGCACACGCGGCCACGCCGTGGCTGACAAACGGCTACGTCAGGACGTCGTGAATGATGTTCCCGTAGACATCCGTCAGCCGGAAATCACGGCCGGCGTGACGGTACGTGAGCCGCTGGTGGTCCAGCCCCAGAGCGTACAGCAGCGTTGCGTGCAGGTCGTGCATGTGGACCGGGTTGTCGACGGGAAAGTAGCCGAAGTCATCCGTCGATCCGTAAGTCAAACCAGGCTTCGCACCGCCGCCAGCCATCCACACTGTGAACGCACGCGGGTGGTGACCGCGACCGTCCCCGTTTTCGGCCATCGGAGTTCGTCCGAATTCAGCTCCCCACATCACCAGCGTATCGTCCAGCAAACCCCGCTGTTCCAGGTCAGCCAGCAGCGCGGCGATTGGCTGATCGACCCTGGCGGATTCGCCAATGTGACCAGTGTTGACCTTGTTGTGATGATCCCAAGTGTAGTCTGTGGACACCTGAATGTAGCGAACTCCGGCTTCAGCCAGTTTGCGAGCCAGCAGGCACTGGCGTCCAAAGTTGTCCGTCGGATCGGAATCAATTCCGTAGGCATCCAGCGTCGATTTCGATTCATCGCTTAGCCCCAGCACCTGCGGCAGCGTTGACTGCATCCGGAACGCAAGTTCGTAACTGGCAATCAACCCTTCAATTTGCGGGTCGGCCGCGGCCTGTTCAAGGTGCCGGCGGTTGAGTGTCTGGATTAGATCCAGCTGACTTCGTTGCTGGCTTCGTCCGACGCGCGGGTTCGAGATGTTCGACACGGACGCATTTGCAATTGGAACTTCCGCCGAGCCGATAGCTGTTCCCTGGTGAATCGCCGGCAGGAACGCGCTGCCATAGTTCTGCACTCCACCGTGACCGCGCGGAGGTGAAACCGTCACGAATGCCGGCAGCGTGTCGCTTTCGCAGCCCAGCCCATAGCTGACCCAGGCTCCGACGCTGGGGCGAACCAGGTTGGTCTGCCCTGTGTGCAACCTCAGCAACGCCTCTCCGTGAGCTTCGCCTTCGGTGTGCATCGAACGAATCACGCACAGCTTGTCCGCATGTCGCGACAGTTGCGGGAACAGTTCGCTGACCCACGTTCCGCTGTCACCGTGCTGACGGAACCGAAACGGTGAACCCAGCACGGTTCCCAGCGACGGCTTATCCCGGCCAACGCTTGATCCTGCGAGCGGTTTGCCGTCGTCGATGTTCAACCGGGGCTTCGGATCGAACAGATCGACATGACTGGGCCCGCCCCACATGAACAGAAAAATCACTCTCTTCGCGCGAGCCGGAATGTGCGGTGACGAGGCCGCCAGCGGGGCAGCAGCGCTTCCCTGGTTCGTGGCACGCGACTCAGAAGCAAGACCCGCCAGAGCCAACTGGCCGAAGCCGCAAGCGCTCGTCTGCAGGAGGCGGCGGCGAGTGACCGATCTGGCAAAGTTGTTGCAACTCATGAGTTACTCCAGAAACTGAAATCGGCTGGACGCGAACAAAGCGTGACAGGCCAATGCCCACGCCTGCAATTCGGCACCTTCGGTACTTTCGCCGGGCTGTTCCCCAGTGGCCGGTTGCGACTGCGACTGTGCATCTTCCTGTGCCCTGCGGATAAAGTCGAGCACCACCTGCCGCTCATCCGCCGCCGGCCGTGAGTTCAGGATGAGTTCGAACATCCGCTCAACTCGCGCGGCGGCATCGCCTGTCGGCAACTCCCTGTCCAGTCGCTTTGCGGTGGCGAGAGCGGCATCCATGACTGTGTCAGAATTCAGAATGAACAAGCCCTGCGTGGCCACTGTCGTTCGAGGGCGAGCCCCCGTCGTTGCGTGCGGATCCGCAAAATCGAAGACATCGAAAATTTCGGGAAGATCGTTGCGAATGACAGGAAGGTAAATGCTGCGACACGGAAAGTCCGTTCGTCTTCGATTTTTATTCCCGCCTACGGCAGTCGCCTGATCGCCAAGATACCAGACCGATGATTCCATGGGCGTCAGTTCCAGCTGACCGGCCACAGCCAGCATGGAGTCCCTCAGAGCTTCAGGAGAGAGCCGGCGGCGGTTGAATTGCCACAGCAGGCTGTTTTCCGGATCGATTTCGAATGCGGCCGGATTCACTTCGCTGCTGATCAGGTTTGTGTGGCTGAGTACGATCTGTCGCACAATTGACCTTGTCGACCAATCATTTTCGAGGAACTGCGTCGCCAGGTAGTCAAGCAGTTCCGGATGATCCGGCGTCTCCCCGGTGCGACCGAAGTTGTCGACGGTGCGCACGATGCCGCGGCCCATCACGTGGTGCCAGATGCGGTTCACCATGACCCGTGCAGCGAGTCGCCCTGCTCCCTGATCGGCGTCCGTCAGCCAGCGCGCCAGCTCGACGCGGCCGCTGGCAGTATCCGGAATCGCGAAGTCGTGCGGTCCGACAACCTGAAGGAATCCGCGACGCACCTGGTCGCCCTTCGATTCGACGACACCGGCAATTCGGATCGACTCATCACCCGGCTGGTCAGCGTCAGTCGCGATCATCGCTCGTGGCGGAATCGGCGGCGGGTTCGCGACCTGCTGAGTGATCTCATCGAGCAGCGCCTGCTGGGCGGCTATCCGCTGATCATGTGCGAGTTCAGAGTTAACCGCGTCCGGTGAAACTGCGTCCGGAAACTCTTTGGCCAGAGCCTGCAGTGCGGGCGTGTCGCCCTTCTGCAATGCATCGATTGCCGCCTTCGCCTGCGTGACGTAGTTCCGCAGAGTCGGCAGTTCGCGGTAGTACTTTTCGTATGCGGCATCAAGATCGTCGCCGTCCGGCCCCAGTCCGACAAGCCGTTCCATCACGCGCTGTTCGCCAAGCATGAACCGGCGTTCCACGACCGTGGTCGATGTCATGATTCCGGCCAGAGCGTAGTAGTCTGCGGTGGGAATCGGATCGAACTTGTGATCGTGGCAGCGTGCGCAACCCAGTGTCTGTGCGAGAAATGTCTTGCCGATGGTGTCAACCAGCTCGTCGGCAATGTCCATCCGCTGCTGCTGAGGAGCGCTGCCGAGCAGAACCTTCGGCCCGACCACGAGAAACCCGGTGGCAATTCGCTGCCGGTCGCGCTGCTCCAGCGTGTCGAACGGCAGCAGGTCGCCGGCGACCTGTTCCAGGACGAAACGGTCGAACGGCATGTCTGCGTTGACCGCGTCGATGACCCAGTTGCGATAGCGCCAGGCTTCGCGAAACAGAAAGTTCTCGTCCAGACCGTTGGAATCAGCGAACCGTGCCAGGTCCAGCCAGTGCCGCCCCCAGTGTTCACCGAAGTGCGGAGAGCAAAGCAATTCGTCGACCAGACGCTCGACGGCATCCGGACGCTTGTCGTCGAGAAACGCCTGCACCTGTGCGGGAGTCGGTGGCAGTCCGATAACCTGAAAATACAGCCGACGAACGACGTCACGCGGATCGGCATCACCTGCCGGCTGCAGGCCAGCGGATTCCAAACCCGACAGAATGAAGTGATCGACATCGGTCCGAGGCCATTCCGTCCGATTCACGGCCGGAGGCGAAGCCGGTGACAGCGGACGGAAGGCCCAGTGCGTTCGACCCGCGACCGGGTCCGACGGAGCAGTGTCGCTGACGCCTGTGCCGCCGTGTTCGTCCACGCGAGGATCGTACGCTCCCATCGCCACCCAGCGTTCCAGGTGAGCGACCGCATCACGCGGTAATGCTCCGGCTGGCGGCATTCGCAGATCGGGATCGTTGTACCTGACAGCGCGGATCAACAGGCTGGCGTCCAAGTCACCGGGAACAACCGCCGCGCCGCTGTCACCACCCGTCACCCAGCCGGCCTTGCTGTCCAGCAACAGTCCGCCTTCGGCGGTGTCCGTCCGAGCTGAGTGACATTCGTAACAACGCTGGATCAGCAGGGGCCGAACATGCTTCTCGAAGTACGCAGCTTGTTCCGGCGAATCGACGGGCTGAGGTGCAGCGCTCGCTGCGGACAGGAGAAACCCGGCCTGCATGATGGACAGGAAAGCAGGCAGCAATGGCAGAGCACGGTGGCTCATCGGCTGCTCCAGCAGTAAGGCGGAAGGCAAGGGTGGGAAATGGCGGGGCGCGGAGTCTCGCAACAGCGAGAACAGTGCGAACATGTGGTCCACAGTAAGTCAGGCTGAGGAGTCGAGTATAAGGTTCGCGCGATTCGCAATCCACCGCGAAACCAAATGCACTGACCTGCAGGGCCCTCAAATGGCAAGCCACCGGGCTCTCGGGAGGGCGAAGCTCCTGCTGAGCCGCGCGTCCCACAAACCGTCCGGTGCGGAAAAACCTGGCTCCCGAAGGCGGAGCCTTCAAGGCAGCTCGTTCCACGGCAGAGCCCTGGAACGAGAGCGAAACGCAGGCTGGACCGGACGCGCGGGCTGGTCCGGCGAGTCCGCCTGGCGGTCAGCGGTTCGCCCGGAAGTGTTCGTTCTGAACGGGAATCGTCACATCCAGAATTCCGCGCAAGACCTCTGCCGGAGACCCGTTGCAGTCAATGCGTTCGATAATCTTCGGATCATACTGCTCCAGAACCTGGGCAGTGACGCGGGCGTACACATCAAAGCGGTGACGGATCACGTCTTCGTTGGCATCGTCGGTACGGTTTTCCCGGATCGCCCGCCGACGAAGGCGGTGGATCATGTCTTCCTGATCGCGGCATTCCAGGTAAATGATCCGATGAATTTCCAGATGCTCCTTCACCATCTCCACCTGATGGACATTGCGCGGCATTCCGTCCAGCACCAGCAGGTCTTCGCGCGGCTTGAACCAGGACAAAGCCACATAGGCGTCGACGGCTTTCTTCCAGATCTTGATCGTCAGGTCATCGGGCACCAGTTCACCGCGGGAAATGCAGTCGTAGACTTCCCTGCCGTCCTTCGAACCGATATCGACGGCGCGAAAGACATCGCCGACGGACAGATGGAAGAATCCCGGAATGTTGGCCAGGATCTTGCCCTGAGTTCCCTTGCCGACGCCCGGCGGACCGAACAGCAGGACACAACGGTATCGTTTATCGGTCGACATCAATGGCTTTCTCTGCCGCGAATCCAAAGACGGTTCGGTTTGTCCCCTCCAATTGCGGGCGGCAGTATGGCAGGCGATGACAGTGCTGCAAACGGGAGGCTCATCGCGGGAATCGGATTCTCTGCTTCCGGAGAACTTCTGCTTCCGGAGAACTATGGAATGAACGATGTCTGATCGTTCACCGCGATGCAGAATTCCGCGATCAGGCGCGCGGCCTGTATGAGATCGGATTCGGCAACAACTTCCAACGGACTGTGCATGTAGCGGTTCGGCAGTGTGACAAGTCCGCACGCGCAGCCGCCACGACTGAGCTGGATGGCGGCCGCATCGTTGCTGGCAGCTCGTGCCAGGGCATTGATTTGCACACGAATCCCGTTTTCATCGGCCTTCGCCAGCAGCAGATCGACCACGTGAGGATTCGCGTTGGCCCCGCGGACAATCACCGGGCCGCCTCCCACGTTAATGCATCCGTGTTCATTCTGGTCGATGTTCGGGCAATCTGTGGCGTGGGTCACATCAACGGCGATCGCAACGTGCGGGTTGACGTTGTATGAACTTGTATAAGCACCGCGCAGGCCGATTTCTTCCTGAACCGCTGACACTGCCGTCACGGACGCAGCAGGCCTGCGTTCAGAGATCCGCTTCAAGGCGGTCATCACCACCCAGACTCCCGTGCGGTCATCCATCGCGACACCGGACAGGCGGCCGTTGAGCAGTTCCCGCAGACACGGTTCGGGAGTCACCGAATCGCCGATTCGAACGATGCCGCACGTTTCGTCCCGCGAAGCGCTGCCAATATCAATCCAGACTTCACCAAATCCCGGCACCTTCTTTTTCTCTTCGTCGCTCTGCAGGTGAATCGGCTTTCGGGCTATCACCCCGGCAATCGCTCCCTGCTGTGTGTGCACCAGCATTCTCTGACCGAGCACAATCTGCATGTCCCAGCCGCCGACCGGGTTGACTCGAATGAATCCCATGTCGTCGATGTGCCGAACGATGAACCCAATCTGGTCGCAGTGCGCGTCCAGCAGGATGCGCGGGCTGCCGCCGGGATTCACAGTGGCCAGGACATTGCCATGAACATCCGTCGTAACCTCGTCGGCAAACGGTTGTACGAACGACCGCACCACCTGCTGAACCTGTTGTTCGAATCCGGACGTACCCGGAGTGGCAAGCAGATCTTTCAGAAACTGATCGGGCATGGGCAGGCCTTAGTGTTCAAATCTCAAATCTTAAATCTCAAATCATTCTCGGTCATTCACCGAGATTGAACAGCCTTTTCACGGCGTCCAGCAACCCCTGCGGCGAACCGGATCTGGCTTCATCTCGCAATGTTTCCAGCGGCGGATGCAGCAGCTTGTTTACGATGCGGTGAATGGTCTTTTCCACCGCGGCTTTCTGAGTCTCATCCAGGTCCGGCATTTTGCGAAACAGGATCTCCAGTTCGCTGCGGCTGATTTCTCCCCAGTGATCGCGCAGACGCTGGATCACCGGCCCGGTTGCCCGATGGTAAACGTCGTGCATAAAGCGTTCGGTCTGGAATTCGATAATCCGTTTGGCGGCGACAATTTCGTTTTCACGCAGGCGACGATTCTGCGCGCAGGTCGCTTCCAGCGCATCGATATCGTACAGAAACACGTTGTCATCGATGCGCCCGATCGACGGCGCAAAATCGCGCGGTGCTCCCAGGTCCAGAATAAAGACCGGGTGCCGGTTTGACTGGCTGCGTGCCTTGTCGAATCGGTCGTGAGTGACCACGGCCTGAGAGGCTCCTGTGGTGCTGACGATCACGTCTGCCTTCTTCAGCCAGAAATCGAGGTTCTCAAAGTCGTCGGTGTCGCCACCGAATTCGTTCGCCAGTGCCACCGCGCGGTCGCGGCTGCGGTTCACGACGACGATCTTCTGCACGCCCTCATCCTTCAGATAGCGCAACGTTTCTTCGGCCATTTCACCCGCGCCGATCACCAGCACAGTTTTGTTGTCGAACCGGTTGAAGATACTGCGGCCGAAGTCTCCGATGGCCACGCTGGCGATGGAAACGCGCCCTTCCGCAAGCCGGGTTTCGCTGCGCACCCGGCCGGACACTGTCAGAGCATGCTGGAACAACCGGTTTGTCAGCGGCCCGCACGCGTCGTTTTCCTGAGCGATCCGGTAGGCTTCCTTGACCTGATTCACAATCTGTGGTTCGCCCAAAACCATGCTGTCCAGACTGCAGACCACTTCAAACAGATGCTCGACCGCCGCGCGACCATGATGGGAAAGCACGGAACTCGTGACGTCGTCGGTCGGGATATTGTGAAAGCGGGAAACGAACTCCGTGATGTGATCAAAGGACAGGCTGCCGCTTTCGGTGTCTTCCGCGGCGTACAGTTCGACCCGGTTGCATGTCGACAACAGCACCAGTTCGGAATCCGGGTACTCGTCCCGCCACCGCGCGTAGGCTTTCGACAGCTGGTCCTCGTTTGCGAACGCCAGTTTCTCGCGAATCTGCAGTGCGGCGTTGTGATGATTGCAACTAAGAACAAAGACGTTCATCGGACCTCACCTGGTGCAACAACCGCCTCCGGTTGTTGCCGCGATGTGTGAAATCCCCCGGAAAGCAGTGTCAGGCCGAAGATCGTCACCAGCAGGAATCCTCCCGCCAGCACAGTCAGCTTCGCGACGGAACGCCCGGTCTGGTCCTTTTGCGTCAGCATCCATGCCAGCACGCCCACCATCAGCGTCCAGACAACCAGCGTGCCGACAACGATCGGATCCGACCAGCGAAACGATGTTTCAACGTCGCTTCTCTTAACCAGTGCGGCCAGCACAAATCCGGTGAACAGACCAACGGTCAGCATCGGCACCGAGCCAACAACCAGCCAGCGATTGGCGATCGTCAGCCGCTCCAGGCTCGGCAGCTTCAGCCGATGCAGTCGTGACTTCGGGCGGCGAAGCCCCTTGTGCTGCACAAGGTACATCAAAGCCGTCAGAGTCGCAGCAGCCACAGCGGCGATGCCCAGAACCAGCGTCGACGCGTGCAGCATTCCCCAGCGCCGCGATGCCAGTTGCTGTACGTTGGCCGACACGGAATCTTCGACCAGGGTGGCCATCGCGATCATGCCAAGCACCGTGGGAAGCAGAAACAGCCCCTGAGCTGTCTTCGCGTGACTGACCGCAATGGCCAGATAGAGCACGGCTCCCAGCCACGCCAGCACCAGCAGCCAGTCATGTGTGCTGCCGACCAGCGGGGGCAGGCCCGACTCGCGGCTGCGAGTCACCAGATAGGCCGTGTGAGCCACCAGACCGGCGGTCGTGACCAGGAGCTGGCCGAGCCGGACAGCCTGCGACCGTCCGCGCAGCATTTGCAGCAGCTCGCCCCCGAACGCCAGCAGGTAGCTGAGCAAGAAACAGTACAGATGAACCTGGGAAAGAAAACCCAACAGGTCGTTTCCTGGAGAGTGAGAACGGCAGACTGAATCGGCCGTAAATTGCCGCGCTGCGGTGAGCATTCTACGGCCTGATCCGGCACAAGGAAGCGTCGGATCACGGGGATCACAGGCCGTGGGCAGTCGGATGGATCCCGTCGAACTGCGGAAACTCCGATCCGGCCGGTGGTACATCGCGTCCCCTGGCATAGAATCAGCCTCGCTGTCAGCCTTCCAGCCTTCGGTCCGGTCCTCCCATGTCATTGCCTTCATTCAGCGTTCGTAACTCCGTGCTCGTCAACATGCTGATGGTGGTGGTCCTGGTGGCCGGAATCATCTTCGCACTGACGCTGCAGCGGGAAATGTTTCCTGAATCACGGCCGGACAAACTGCTGGTGTCGGCCGTGTATCCCGGAGTCCAGCCGGCCGACGTTGAAAAGGCGGTCACGATCAAGATCGAGGAAGCGATCCGAGGCGTGGAAGGCATCGACAAGGTCGAGTCGCAGGTTGCCGAAGGTGTCAGCTTCACCACTCTGACACTGTTGCAGTCTGTGGACGACGTGGACGTGCTGCTGCAGGAAATTCGCAACGAAGTCGATTCCATCCAGGATATGCCGGACGACGTCGAAAAAATCAGCCTGCGAAAGGTGGAACCACAGCTTCCCGTGATTTCGGTTGCTGTCTTCGGCGACGTTTCCGAAGCCGCTCTGAAACAGACGTCCCGCAACCTGCGTGATGACCTGCTGAAGCTGCCGGGCATCAGCCGTGTCGAACTGAACGGAATCCGCGATGATGAAATCTACGTCGACGTCCGTCCGGAAAAACTTCTGGAATATGACATCACGTTCGAAGAAATCGCCGCGGCCATCCGAACAGCCAATGTCGACATCAGCGGCGGCCAGCTGAAGGGTGATCGCAGCAGTGTTGCCGTTCGCACGATCGGCGAAGAACAAAAAGCGATTCGCCTGGAAGACATTGTCGTGCGGCCTCAGCCCGGCGGGCGAGGCATTCTGCTCTCTGACGTCGCCGAATTGTCCGATGGCTTCGTGGACTCCGACCTGGCAGCGGACTTCAACGGCTTTCCGTCCGTGAACTGCGTTGTCTTCAAAGGCGATTCCGAAGACGCCGTGCAGATTTCTTCCGTCGTCAAGACCTACTTTGCAGCTCGCAGCGGCGAGCCCTACACCGGTCCGAGCAAGACTCAGTCTCAGATGCTGGCTGGAATCGGACGGCCTGACCTGTTTCGCATTTACCACAACGCCCGATCAGATCCGTTTCCCACCACCGTGCAGTTTAAGCTGCACACCGACATCGCCCGCTTCGTTGAAGGCCGGCTGGACCTGATGACGCGCAACGGCAAGTGGGGACTGGTGCTGGTGCTGATCTGCCTGAATCTGTTTCTTAACTGGCGAGTCGCCTGGTGGGCGGCAGTCGGGCTGGTGGTGTCATTTCTGGGCACATTCTTCGTAATGTGGCTGGTGGGCGCGACCGTGAATCTGCTGTCGATGTTCGGACTGATCATCGTGCTCGGAATCATTGTCGATGACGCAATCGTGATCGGCGAAAACATCTACCGTCACATTGAAGAAGGCAAGCCTCCGATCCGCGCCGCGATCGAGGGGGCCGAAGAAGTGATGTGGCCCGTCATCGTCGCCGTCAGTACGACCATCGGCGCGTTCGCTCCGCTGTTTTTTATTCAGGGCCAGATCGGCGACTTCATGGCCCAGTTGCCGCTGGTCGTGATCGCCGCACTGTCGATTTCACTGCTGGAGGCCCTGGTGATCCTGCCGGCGCACCTGAAACATCTTCCCGCTGTCAAAATCCGCACCGACGCAGCCGGAAAGCCCGGCAGGTTCCTCGGCATGAAGGACATGCTGCTCAAACGATTCCTGATGGCCCCCTATGAAAAAGTGCTGGTGGTGTGCATGCGCTGGCGCTACGTCACCGTGACCGTGGCCGTCGGAACGTGCATCGTTGCGGCCGGCATGCTGGCCGGAGGTATCGTGAAGTGGCAGTTCATTCAGGACATGGACAGCGAAAGCATGATCGCGGCTCTGGAAATGCCAATCGGCACGTCCAGTGAACGCCTGAAGTCCGAACTGAAAAAGCTCGACAGGTTTCTCGTCGGCGACCACCACCTTCCCCCGGAACAACGCCGTTTCCCGGAAATCACCAACGTGCAGACCATCGCGGGCCGCCAGTACGACGTCACCGGTGCCGGTGCCGTTGGGTTCGAGGATCAAAGCCACCTGGGTCAGCTTGTGATTGAAATCGTTCCCGCCGAAGAACGCTCGCGCTCCAGCGAGGAGCTCATTAACAAATTCCGGGAATGGTCCGGTAAGAACCTGACGGGGATGAATTCGATCCGGTGGGAAGCCATGAGCGGCGGCCCCGGCGGAAATGACATCGAAGTCAGCCTGTCGGGCCTTCGGAACAGTGAACTGCCCCGCGCGACCGAAGATTTCCGACAGCTCATCAGCACATTGGACGGCGTCTACGACATCGACGACAACCTGGACCTCGGCAAAAAGGAACTGCGACTGCGACTGCGTGATTCGGCCGCGCCGACCGGTGTCACCGTCGGCAGTCTGGGCATGTTTGTTCGGGGAGCACTCTTCGGTCAGGAAGCCCGCCGGATCACCCGCAACCGTGAAGACGTCCGAATCATGGTCCGCTACCCCGAAACGTACCGCGAAAACGTCTTCAACGTGGAATCAATGTGGCTGCCCGGCAGCGGCCTCCCCGGCCAGCGTTCGTGGATTCCGATTGATGAAGTTGCCGAGGCTAAGATGGCGGTCGGCTATTCGACCCTCACGCGCTACCAGCAAAGCCGCTCTGCCAGAATCGTCGCCTCGGTTGACGAAACCAAAGGATCCAGCACTGCGGACGTCGTCAACGAAATGAAAAAAAGGCTCGACGAAGAACTCCTGCCGAAATACCCCGGCATTGAAGTCCAGTATCTTGGGCAGGCGGAAGAAATGAGAAAATCATTCAGCTCACTGCAGATCGCGTTTCCCATCGCCTTGCTGCTGATTTACGGGATGCTGGCCGGGCTGTTTCGGTCCTACATTCAGCCGCTGGTCGTGATGTCGGCGATCCCGTTCGGTTTTCTGGGTGCCGTGGTCGGTCACTGGGTCACCGGTGAAACATTCACCATTCTCAGCGCGATTGGGCTGGTTGCGTTGTCCGGCATTCTGGTCAACGACAGTCTGGTGCTGATCGACTTCATCAACCGTCGCGAGCGCGAAGGTCTGGCTCCGTTCGAAGCCAGCGTCGACGGTGCCAAAAAACGCCTGCGCGCGATTCTGCTGACCACTCTGACGACTGCTGCCGGCTTGATCCCGCTGATGTTCGAAACCAGCTTTCAGGCGAAATTCCTGATTCCCATGGCCGTTACCCTGACGTTCGGGCTCCTGTTTGCCACCGGACTGACGCTGATTCTGGTGCCGTGCCTGAACCTTATCCGGCACGATATTGTCAGAAATGTCCTGCGCCGCGAATCCATCGCCGGACATGACGACCTTGCCCTGAAAGCCGCTCTGGAAAGCAGCACATAGGCCGACAAGCGGTCTCGGCGGCCCACAGCGCTGCAGGCGCACCCGTTGACGTTCACGTCGCTGATACCTAGCATCCGGCCATTCTCAGGAACTTTTGCGATGCATTCTGACCTCATCGACATCCGAATTATCAGCCGCTGCGACGTAATCGTCAGCAGCACGCCGCCACTTTCCTGAGGAACCCCGAATTCAACGCTCACAAACCCTCAGGTACGGCCTGAGGGTTTTTTTATTCACGGCAGTCGGTAAATCATGTCCCGAATCCAGCTCTACGACACAACGCTTCGCGATGGTTCTCAGGGAGAAGGCGTCAATTTCTCACTGCAGGACAAGCTGATGATTGCCGCCAAACTCGATGACCTGGGCTTCGACTACATCGAAGGCGGGTACCCGCTTTCGAATCCCAAGGATGAAGAATTCTTTCAGCATGCGGCGGACATGCCATGGAAACATGCAAGAGTTGCTGCATTCGGCATGACGCGCCGCAAAGACACAGCCGCAGAAGATGACGTGGGTATGAAGGCTCTCGTCAACAGCAAGGCCCCTGTAATTACCATCGTCGGTAAGACATGGGACCTGCATGTCACCGAAGTCCTGAGAGTCTCGCTGGATGAGAACCTGGCCATGATTCGCGATTCCGTCGCGTACGCCAAAGCCGAAGGTCGCGAAGTCATCTATGACGCGGAACACTGCTTTGACGGCTGGCACGACAATCCTGACTATGCACTCAGGACATGGCAGGCAGCCGCGGAAGCCGGCGCAGATATGATTTGCATGTGCGACACCAATGGCGGCACTCTGCCCGACCGATTCGCGGATGCCATCTCCGCTTTGAAAGCGGAACTGAATGTGCCCATCGGCATCCATACCCACAACGACAGTGACCTGGCTGTCGCCAATTCCCTGGCAGCAGTGACTGCAGGAGCCGTGCAGGTGCAGGGTACGATCAACGGGATTGGCGAGCGCTGCGGCAATGTGGATCTGATCTCCATCGCCGCCAATCTGAAGCTGAAGCTGGGATACGATGTGCTGTCCGGCGACGGAATCGGACGCCTGACCGAACTGTCCCGCTATGTCTACGAACTGGCCAATATGAACTTTCGCAATGGCCAGCCGTTTGTTGGAGCCAGCGCTTTCGCTCACAAAGGGGGAATGCACGTCCATGCAGTCAGCCGGGTCGCTCACAGCTACGAACATGTACCGCCGGAATCCGTTGGCAATGTTCGCCGGGTATTGGTCAGTGAGCTTTCCGGCCGCTCCAATATCGTCGCCAAGACGACCAAGTTTCGTCTGCAGGAAGACAACGAACTTCAGGCCAGAATATTGAACGCCGTTCAGGACATGGAGAACGCGGGCTACCAGTTTGAAGCGGCCGAGGCGTCATTTGACCTGCTGGTGATGAAGACAGCCGGGACCTACAAGCCGTCTTTTGAGTTCGACCATTACCGTGTCAATGTGGAGAATCAGTCACGGGAACCCGTGACAGAAGCCGTTGTAAAAATGACCGTCAATGACACGCCGCAGCATGTCGTTGGCGAGGGTGACGGACCGGTGAACGCGCTGGACTCGGCGCTGCGTAAGGCGCTGACGCCGGCCTATCCCGGTCTGTCCGAAATGACGCTGATGGACTACCGCGTGCGAGTAATCAACAGCACCGAAGGCACCGCAGCCCGCGTCCGCGTTGTCATCGAGAGCCGCGACAAGGATGATATCTGGAACACCGTGGGTGTCAGCGAGAACATCATTGAAGCGAGCTGGATCGCGCTCGTCGATGCGTTCGAATACAAGATTCACAAAGACCGGGGTGCGGTCGGCGATGGTCGACCCTAGGAATTCCGTCTTCAGCACCTTCGCCACTGTTGCCTGGTAAGACGCCGCTTCCGGAACCCTGCACTTCCCTGTCTGACCTCTGAATTCCGCCTTCTGATATCTGAAGCCTGTCCCAATGTCCGAACTTCCAAAAACCTACGACCCTTCCTCCGCGCAGGAGCGCTGGATTCAGTATTGGCAGTCGAAAGGCTATTGCAACGCCGATCCAGACTCCAACAAGCGGCCCCACACAATCATGATACCGCTTCCCAATGTCACGGGAGCACTTCATATGGGGCACTGCCTGAACGGCACACTTCAGGATCTGCTGACGCGCTGGCGGCGAATGCAGGGTTATGAAGCACTGTGGATGCCGGGGACCGATCATGCCGGAATCGCCACTCAGGCCGTTGTCGAACGGCGAATGCTGGAAGAAGAAGGCCTGACTCGGCGCGATATCGGCCGCGACGCGCTGGTCGAACGCATCTGGAAATGGAAGGACCAGTACGAACAGCGGATCCTGAATCAGCTCAAACAGATCGGAGCCAGTTGCGACTGGCGGCGAGTCCGATTCACTCTGGACGACGTCTGCAGCAAAGCCGTACGCCGCACGTTCTTTCGGATGTTTTGCGACGGATTGATTTTTCGAGGCAAGCGGCTGGTTAACTGGGATACTCACCTGCAGACAGCCGTCGCCGACGACGAAGTCTTCAGCGAAGACGTCGACGGACATTTCTGGACGTTCAACTATCCGGTGGTGGACGACAACGGCCAGCTGACCGGACAGAAGATCAGCTTCTCAACGACGCGCCCGGAAACGATGCTGGGCGACACGGCGGTCTGCGTCCATCCCACAGACGAACGTTATACCGACATTCTGGGCAGGAATGTTCGGATCCCGCTTAACGGCCGGCTCATTCCAGTCATCGCCGACGCACTGCTGGCTGATAAAGAACTCGGCACGGGAGCTGTCAAAGTCACCCCGGCTCACGACCCGAATGACTATGCCTGCGGACTGCGCAACAGCCTGCCGATGATCAACATCCTGAATCCGGACGGCACCATCAATGACGAAGGCGGTGAATTCGCCGGGATGGAACGCTACACCGCGCGCGAAGCGATCGTTTCCATGATGGAGGAACTCGGTCATTTCGAAGGTGTTGAAGACCGAAAGATCCCCGTCAAACACAGCGACCGCAGCAAGACTCCCGTGGAGCCATATCTCAGCGATCAGTGGTTCGTCAAGATGGACGAGCTGGCTCAATCCGCGATGGACGCTGTCGAAGACGGCCGAGTCCGGATCTTCCCGCAGCGGTATTCGAAGACGTATCTGGACTGGCTCGGCGAAAAACGCGACTGGTGCATCAGCCGGCAGTTATGGTGGGGACACCGGATTCCGATTTGGTCGAAGACCTACATGTTGGACAGTCCTCTTGAGCTCGGCGAAAGGGCTGAATTGGCAATGCGGGCTCTGGACGAGATCCTTGCTGTCTCATCTGGCACCTACATAAGTGGGATATCTCTGGTTGGTGAGCCGAAGGCGCTGGCGACCGATTCGACACACTGCCACGGGCGATGGTCTGTCTCCGGACAGGTGCTGCCTCTTCATTACTCGATTCTTGAGGGCGCAGTCCCGGGGCAGCACGTTGTATTAATATGCGTTGATGTCGACAACAGCGGATTCGAAACGCGATTAGAAGCCGCAGGTTTCGAGCAAGACCCCGACGTTCTCGATACCTGGTTCAGTTCCGCACTATGGCCGCACGCGACGCTGGGCTGGCCGGATCTGCAACATGATCCTCCGTTGGCCGGATCTGAAGTCTCAAATTCCGAATCTGAGATTTCGAACGACAGAAACGCGGTCCTGGACTACTTCTATCCCGGCTCCGTGCTTGTCACGTCCCGAGACATCATCACGTTGTGGGTCGCTCGAATGGTCCTGACCGGGCTGTACAACATGGGCGATGTTCCCTTCCGTCACGTCTATATTCATCCCAAGATTCTGGACGGCCTAGGGCAGACGATGTCCAAATCGAAAGGCAACGGCGTCGATCCGCTGGAGCTTATTGACAAATACGGGACCGACGCGGTTCGCTTCACGATCTCATCCCTGGCCGGGGAAACTCAGGATGTTCGGCTGCCCGTTGGATACGAATGCCCTCACTGCGAAGCCGTCACACCACAGACAAAGGAACATCAGGAAATGCGGCCTATGGGCGGGGCGACTCCGTCCATCAAATGTGCGAAGTGCAAAACGTCATTTCAGTTCCCCAGTCCGTGGTTTACTCCGGACGAAGGCGCTGCGGTTGCCCGGATTGTCAGCGAACGTTTTGAGTACGGCCGCAACTTCTGCAACAAGCTGTGGAATGCGTCCCGGTTCGCCCTGATGAATCTGGATGACTACGAACCGGGACCAATTGGCGATTCCGACCTGCAGATGGAAGACCGCTGGATCCTGAGTCGTCTCGCAACGACCGCCAACGAGGTCACAACGCTGCTGGACCGATATCAGTTCGATCAGGCAACGCGTGCCATCCGTGATTTTACCTGGAACGAATTTTGCGACTGGTACCTGGAAATGGTGAAGCCGCGTCTTCGCAGTGAAGCGACTCGCGCGGCAGCGCAACGCGTTTTGGTGGTCGTCACAGACAATCTGCTGCGCCTGCTGCACCCCTTCGCTCCGTTCATTACGGAAGAACTGTGGCACATGCTGAACGATCTGGCACCGGTGCGAGGGCTCCGCGAACAGTCCGCAGCGCCTGAGAGTGTGATGATTGCTGCCTGGCCGGAAGTCGGTACCGACCTGATTGATCAGGCACTGGAGAAGCGTTTTCAGCGTTTGCAGGACACGATCGTTGCGGTTCGCAATGTGCGTTCATTGTACAAAATCAGTCCGAAGGAGCCGCTAAAGCTGTTCATGCGATGCTCAGCGGATGTCGCCGAACAGATGCAGGCCGTGGCGGATCAGTTTGATAATCTTTCGAAAACGATGCTGACAGCAGCAGGTCTGGATATCAGCCGCCCGGGTGCCTCTGCACACTTCACAATCGACGACGCAGAAGGTTACATCCCGCTGGAAGGCCTCATTGACCGCGAAGGTGAACTGGCGCGCAAGCAGCAGGAAGCGGATGAACTTCGCGGCCACATCGCCGGCCATGAGAAGAAGCTGAGCAACAGCAGCTTTGTGGACAAGGCACCGCCAGACGTCGTGAATGGAGTTCGCGAAACTCTGGCGGGCCTGAAAGGCCGCCTGGAGAATACTGAACGCATCATCAAGGAACTGAGCTGAAATGTCGGAGCCAATCGACCTCAAGGACTACGAATGGAATCTCAAACTGCGAAACCTGACCATCGATGACTTCGGTGCTCTGATTGAAATGCAGAAGAAGTGCTTCCCCGGCATGCATCCCTGGGGACGCGATCAGATCGAAAGTCAGTTGAAGCTGTTTCCGGAAGGTCAGTTCTGCCTGGAATGTGACGGCAAACTGGCTGCGTCCGCCAGCAGTCTGATGCTCGACTACAGCCCTCAGATGGCCTGGCATGACTGGAAGGTTGTGGCCGACGGGGGTTATATTCGCAATCACAATCCAAACGGCGACACGCTGTATGGCATCGAAATCATGGTGGATCCGGAATTTCGCGGGATGAAGCTTTCCCGGCGGCTGTACGACGCTCGCAAGGAACTGTGCCGGGAAAAGAATCTCGAACGGATCATCATCGCCGGCCGCATACCCGGTTACGGCGAACACGCGGACGAATATACGGCTCGCGAATATATCGATGCCGTAATGGAAAAAGCGCTGCACGACCCGGTGCTGACAGCTCAGACATCCAACGGCTTCATGGTGCAGGGGCTGATTCCGAACTACTTTCCGGCGGACGAAGCGTCGCGCGGCTATGCCACTTTTCTGGAATGGAAGAATCTTGACTACCGTCCGGGAAGCAAGCGCCGGTTCCATCATCCGACCGAGCCCGTCCGTCTGTGCGTCGTCCAGTGGCAGATGCGCAAGATCGACAGCTTTGATGAATTCGCTCAGCAGGTGGAGTTCTTTATGGACACCGCGTCGGACTACCGGAGCGACTTTGTGCTGTTCCCGGAACTGTTGACGGCCGAGCTGCTGTCCTGCGTCGAAGCCAGGCGTCCCGGGCTTGCGGCCCGGCAACTGGCCGACTTCACGCCGCAGTATCTGGAATTGTTCACCGAGCAGGCCGTGAAGTATGACGTCAACGTCATCGGCGGATCACACTTCGTTGTGGAAGATGACACACTGTACAACGTGTCGTATCTGTTTCGCCGTGACGGGTCGATCGGCAAACAATACAAAATTCACGTGACTCCCAGTGAGCGTAAATGGTGGGGCGTTAGTCAGGGTAACCGCGTGGAGGTTTTCGATACGGACTGCGGGCGAATCGCCATCCAGGTCTGCTACGACATTGAGTTCCCGGAACTGACTCGCATCGCCACGCAGAAAGGCGCGCGGATGATCTTTGTGCCGTTCAACACGGACACTCGCCACGGCTACCTGCGCATCCGTCACTGTGCGCTGGCCCGCTGCATTGAAAACCATCTGTATGTGGCGATTTCGGGCTGCACGGGAAATCTTCCGTTCGTGGAGAACGCGGATATTCACTACGCTCAGTCCGGAATCTTTACGCCGGCAGACATAGAATTCGCCCGCGACGCAGTGGCGGCGGAATGTACACCGAACGTTGAAACGCTCATCATTCACGATCTTGATCTGGAACAGCTGCAGCGTCACCGGGAGTCTGGTTCGGTCCAGAACTGGAATGACCGGCGGCGCGACCTGTATCAGATTGTGTACGATGAGGACGGTGTAAAACGACAGGTGTGAAGTGTGCGAACATGACAGCTTCCTGGCCGCAGACAGTTCGACTGCTTGACGAACATTCGCTTGTGCAGCACCACATGGCGTCATTGAGAGACGTCACGACCGACACAGCGGAGTTTCGCCGGCATGTACACGTCCTGTCCCTGCTGCTGCTGTCCGAAGCAACTCGCGATCTGCAGGTTGAAGCCTGTCCCGTTACGACTCCGATGGAGCAGACAGCGGGGCAAAGGCTGGCAGGTCGTCTGGCGGCGATTCCCGTTTTGAGAGCCGGCCTGGGCATGGTGCCCGCCGTCATGGAACTGGTTCCCGACATCGAAATCCGGCACCTGGGATTCTACCGGGATGAAGAGACTGCTCAGCCGGTGCGGTACTACGACAAGCTGCCGAATGGCGGTGCAGCGGATGTCGCGCTGTTGCTGGACCCGATGCTGGCGACCGGCGGTTCAGCCTGCATGGCCATCGAAACGCTGCAAAGCTGGGGTGTCGGTCGCATTGTCATGCTGTCCGTCATTGCCGCACCGGAAGGCGTGCGTCTGGTGACGCAGAGGTTTCCAGGCGTGGTCATCTTCACCTGCGCTATTGATCGGGAGCTGAACGATCGAAAGTTCATACTGCCGGGGCTCGGTGATGCGGGCGACCGGCTCTTTAATACACACGGCGACTGAACCGCTACGCGGCGATTCAACTTTCGCACAGTGAGTTCAGGTCATGGCACAAGCACTGCCGGTCATTGAATCCTGCGACGGTTGCGGGGCATGCTGCGAATTCACACCGGTGCCGCCGTTTCAGCCAGGGGAAGAAGCTGCGAAGGATGTTCCCGACGAACTGCTGCACAGTGTTCGCCAGCGAATAGCGGCAGATAAGCATTTCGACCCGTTGCCGTGCGTCTGGTACGACACAGCAACGCGGCAGTGCCGACACTACGACCTGCGGCCAGACGCGTGTCGAACTTTTGAAATCGGCGGCGACCTGTGTCGATTGTCACGCTTCGACGCAGGAATTGAATGACATCCGCCACTGCCCGCTCAGGCGTCGTCCTTCGAGTTTGTGGCGGATTCGTCGGCGTTGCTGTCGGCAGACGAGTCGTTCTGATCAACGCCGTCCGGCTTGCTCGCTTCGTCTGCGGCAGCTGTATCGTCGGCAGCTTCATCGTCTGCGGCTTCATCGTCTGCGGCCGCTGCATCGTCGGCAGATTGTTCAGGTGGTGCCGCATTGTCCGTTGACGGCACGGGCGTTTCTGTTGCTGCTGGAGCGGTGGGCGGATCCGACACAGCAGGCGGCTCGGCAGAATTTTCGTCGGCGGCAGTTTGACCGGAGTCACTTTTGGCAGTTTCGGAGTCCTCAGTGCCTGCTTCGCCACCAGCAGGTTCTTCGACCGGCCCCTCCAGCGTCCATGCTTCCCACTGGTCGAGTGTGGATTCCTGAACAAGCTGCTCCGCATCCTCGGACAGCAGGTCAAGATAAACGATTGCAAGGCCGCGAAATTCGCTGTCTCCGCAGTCCGAAATGATGCTCTGAAGCAGCACGCGTGCATTGTCCAGGTTCGCAGCTTCCATGTGCGCCAGAGCCATCATGAAACGTGGTTCCGCCTGGCTGCGGGGCACCGCCTGCAATGGAATCGGACAATGCTGCAACTGATTCAGCGGCCAGACCGGTGACCGATCTGATGCGTCGGCGAGCAGATCCGTCATCAGAGGAAACGAGGCTATGAGCATCTGATTGGTTTGTTGATTATCAACAAAATATCGCAACTGTCTGGCCTGATCGGCCCAGGCTCCGACGGCATCGATGTAGTTTCCCTTGGCGATGTTGCTGGCCGCGACCGGCAGATACCAGGGAATGCTCGCGTAGCGGTCCGCGTCTTCGCGGGCGAACCCGGCAACCTGTGCCAACGTCAAATGAGCTTCGTCCAGCTTGCCGGTTTCCAGCAGCAGCTGTCCGCGCAGGACACTGGCTTCCGGCATCGACCGCAGTACGTCAGCGCTGTCGCGCATCAGATTCAGGGACGCGACAACGTAGCCCTGCATTGACATCTGTTGAGCGATCTCGAGCTTTGCGGCACCGTGTTCATTCGGATCATCCGGAAACTTCTGCTTCAGCAGGGCGTCTTCAACCTGGGACGTAAAGCTCTCGATCTGTTCCTTCAAAAGGCTCAGCCGCTCATAGTGTTGCTCGCGCTGGACTTCGACCTGCGGGTCCAGCACAAGCTGGTCTTCGGTCAGCGTCAGGTACTTTTCCAGGCACTCCGCCGCAAGATCGAATCGGTTCTGCTGTTCGAACTGCACATACAGTTCAATCCAGACGGCGGGATCAGTGGGGCGGAGCAGTGCCGCCTGCCGCAGTGCTGCAACGGCTTCGAAATAGCGCAGTTCGACAGGAGCCCGCGCGACCAGCATCTGCGCCAGGTTCTGCTCGACCTGACTCAGGCGGGCGTACGCAACGCCGAGCAGCTTGTAAGCCTCCGCGTCCTGGGAATCCAGAAACAGTGCCTCGCCGGCTCCGCGAATCGCCAGTGTGGGAAATGCCAGCGCCTCTTCCAGTGATCTCGGTCCCATACTCATGAGTTGCAGATAATGCTGAGCCGCCCGCAGCGGAGCCGGCCGGTCATCACGAAGTCGATAGACGTACTTTTTGTAGAAGTCGGGTTCCTGAGCGAAGTCAATGCGGCTCGCCTCAATCGGCGACGCATCCCGGAAGGCGACGTCGGCAATGCTCAGAGATCTCTCGTCGAATTCCTCCGGGTCAGCGGAAGCCGCCTGCGAGCCGATGTACTCGAAAAGGGCTCCGGACCCGTTCAGCTTCAGCAGCGCCCATCTCGGGTCCAGCCGCAGACGCGCCAGCGATTCGTAGTCAGGCAGTCCGGGCGGTGCCAGCCGCGGCATGGCGTACTTCAACTGCCACTCTTCGAACTGTGGTATCCAGTCGTTGGAAGCGTTGCCGACGGGGCTCGCCGTATCGGCGGCCGTTGCGACTCCCGCCGGCGGGCGCAACATTCCGCCAAGCAGCGCCACGTAGCGGGCCATCGGCGAGTCCGGGTTGTTGGTGCTGCCGAACGGCGTGATGCGTGAATCCACAAGGCTCTGGCGACCGTTCCAGATCAGCAGGTCGCCCTGTTCGGGGCGTGTGTGCAGAATGCGGGCGTCATCCGGCAGAGACTCAAACTGCAGGCTGAGCGACTTCATCGTGGTTGCCAGATCGGGTTCGAATCCCAGGCCGATTGCGGAACGAGTCGGCAGGCGATCCGCTGCGATCAGAAACGCAAGTGCGGCGAATGCGAAAACCGTCGCCGCCCGTCCGCCGCGGCTGAACAGAACCTCCCTGGGATCGATCGTGTACTCCTGCGGAAACGTGCGGCGATACCAACGCTGAGCCACGGTTGACGCGACCACTGCAGCGACAAGCGCCGCCGGAGCCAGATCGTGCAGCCGGAAGATGGCGAGTGCGCCGAAGCCGATCAGCGTGACCAGCCAGGGCACTTCCCGTCGGTCTCGCGAAATTGCCAGCACGATCAGGCCGATCAGGAGCATTGCCAGTCCCGCGACGTAGGCAAGTTCGAAGCCCTGGAAAACACCGGAGTTGAGCAGCGAATAGTATTCCGTCCGACCGTCCAGCCGCATGGCTGAGGTGGTCGTCAGCGGATACAGAGTCTGCAGCGACGGAAAGTCAACGGTGTAGATTCTCCAGACAGAAGTCAGCGAAGCCAGCGGAAACGGGTTCACAAGCAGCGCTGCAGCAGCCAGCCCGCCGACCGGCAACAGCGACCCCGACGATTGTGGCGTTGCGTCTTCACGTCCTCGGACGAGTTCGTGGCCGATGGCATACAGCACAACAGCCACGACTCCCAGATAGGCTCGCGGATCGAAGTTCGCCCAGACGGCGATCAGCAGCGGGATTTTCCAGATCAGCCCGGACGACTGTCCTTCGCGATGCCAGTGCAGCAACCGCAGCAGAAACACCATCCCGACCAGCGTTGCCAGGTCAGTAATCGGTATCAGGTCAGAGGACGCTGCGGCAATTGCCAGCACACCGCAGATGGAACTCCACCAGGTCGGCAGTCCCGGAACGGAAATGCGTGACAGCACATAGGCAATCACAGCGGCCAGCAGCGCTTTGAAAACACTCAGTCCCCGGGCTTCGCCGGCAGAATAGACGGCACTCACGGCATGGTCGAAAAGCCAACTGACATTCGTGATCGGTCGCCCTTCGAGAACAAACGACATGGCGTCCGTTCCCTGAGGCAGCAAACCGCCATCGCGCATTTGTTCACCGGAACGGACATGAACCAGCGTCCGGCTGTCCCCCATGTACGAAAATCCGAACAGTACGGCCAGAAAGATGGCAGCCCACCGCAGCATGAAATCGCCGCGAATGGCCTCCTCTTCGACGAGTTCCGGAGTCAGCTCCTCTTCGTCGGGAAGCTCCTCCGTTGGCGTGTGCGTTTCTGACACACTGCGGCTCAATTCCGGCGGATCAGACATGCCGACAGAATCACCATCGCGGGGATTTTCCGCATCAGAACCGGTACTGTCGGAATTCGCTTTTTCATCTGGCTTTTCGTCGGTCGGATCAGTCACGCGTCGTTCTTTCAGCAAGACTCAGCTATACAGCAACGCTCGGGCACGGCGGCAGTGAGCTAAACATTTGCTGCAGATGATGATGTTGCAGCAATTCCCCGGAAACTCCGTAAGGCTGAAGATCATTGCGCAGCCTCATCCCGCCAGACCTACGAGGCGCCAAGGGTATTCGTTGGCGAAAGGTCGGAAACCGGTAAGCCGCGGTTCTCGGAACTAGCCCGGATTATTCACGATTTCGTACGACGGGACTCCGATCCCGTCGAATCGCCGCGACGGGATCAGAGTCCCATCGTACGGTGTGCTTTTTCGCCACTCGGCGTAAACCTGTCGCTGACACGTGTGTCAGAAAACGCGAGTTGCGAGAATAATCCGGGCTAGCTGTCGCCGGCGGGTGGTTCGGTGTCGAAGTCCGTCCACTTCATATTGGTGTCCATCGGTTCCAGCCGTAACACGACGACGCCGTTCTGGAAAATCCGCACAGTGCCGGTGGATTCCGAGACGGCGATGGCAATGGCGTCGGTAGCCTTGGAAATTTCGGCCGCGGCCCAGTGGCGGGAACCGAGCCCCTTCGACAGGGTCAGGTTTTCGGCCGACGCCCGCAAATGGCGGCCGGCGGCCTGCACGACGCCATCCGCGGAAATTATGAAGGCACCGTCGATCTGAGCAAGCTCCTTCATGCTTTCGCGGACGCGAGGATTGCGCAGCATGCGTTCGGCTTTGGAATAGCCGCGGAACGGATCATGGACCTGTTCCTGTGAGAGGCTCATGACCTTGCGGTGATTTCCGACGACAAACAGAGTTCCGACCGGCTTGCCTTCGCGTCCTTCCCTGCCGATTTCGCAGGCCAGGTCAACAACCAGCCGCAGGGTTTCGAGGGGCACCTGAGTTTCCAGCCGCTGCAGATCCCGCGACGTCAGTTTGGCAAGCTGGTCGGCCAGGTGAATCAGGCTGACGGTGTCGCACGCGCTGCGTTCGAAGCTGGCGTAAACGGCCACGATCACATCGCCGGACTGCAGCAGTTCGTCGGCAATGGCTTCCAGCAGAGCCTGCGTGACCTGCGTGCTGCGCGTCTGCGGCTCGTGCAGAATGGGAACGACAGCCAGCTGGTCCTCGCGGACGGCGTTCTGAATCTCCACTTTGTCGGAAGCCACCAGCAGTCGAGTGCCCCGCAGCAGCTTCTTCACGGCCGTGAAGTCAACCAGCTCCTCCGCCAGCAGGACGACAGCCGCAGCCGATGACAGGTCAGCCAGCCGGCGGGCAGTCTTCAGAACGTTTTCAAACTGTGCCGAGATCTGCTTCCGCGTCATGCGGCGAGTGTATTCGAAGTAAGCTGGCGGTCAACGGCTGCCCGGCATGTAACAGACCAAAATCATGCGGGAGCACTGTATCATGCGGGAGCACTGTGCGACGTGCGCGGTTGCCGTGATCGGCCGCGACCGGTTTATGATCACCCGCGACCGGCTATGCTGCGCGCGACGCGCCGCTGTCGGAGAGCCGGGCGTCCTGCTGTGAGCCGGCCGCGCGTCGTTCCGCCTGTCTGGCGAGGTCGGCCTGAATCCGCTGGCGGCGACGTTTGCTCTTGCTGCGGCTGAACTGATTCGCGAAGTCGATCAGCCACGGCGCGAATCTTTTCAACTGATACAGCCCGTGTGCCATTGGCGTGATCAGCACCTGCCGCTTGTTCTTCCTGATCGCCCGAATTGTCAGTGAGGCGACTCGCTCAGGTGACGCACACAGCCATGTGGGTGGATGCGGCACGGTTCGACTGGGAGTCGTCGCCGCAGCACTGTACAGCTTCGTTGTGACCGGCCCCGGACAAATCGCGGAAACTCCCAGCCCGCGACGACCGTATTCCGCTCGCACGGCTTCCGTGAAACCAACCAATCCGAACTTGCTCGTGTGATACGCGGCGAAGCGTCCACCGGCGACCAGGCCCGAGATGCTGCACATGTTCACGATGTGTGCGTCCGGGCGCTGCAGCAGGTGCGGCAGCAATTGTTGAGTAATCCGGATGGGAGCCAGAAGGTTGACACTCATTAGCCAGTCCCACTGCTGTTGAGTCATTTCCTCGGTGGGACCGTAGTAGGCGACTCCGGCGTTGTTCACCAGAATCTCGATCGAATCGCAGGCCGTTACCGCCTGGTGGACAATGGACGTCGTGGCGTCAGAATCGGTCAGATCGCACACACCGATCCAGACTCGCACGCCGCAGTCTTTGGCAAGGCCAGCCACTTTTTTCAGGCCGGCGTCGTCCACGTCCACCAGACACAGGTGGCAGCCTTCGCCGGCCAGTTGGAGAGCCAGTTCGCGCCCGATTCCGGACGCGGCACCGGTCACGAAGGCTGTCTTGTCCCTAAGATTCCGCATAGCAGGTCCTTCTACGCTCGTGTGCGTTTCGTTCGCAACTGGCGGGTCAGTTTAGCAGGGCTGCAACATCGGCGGGAGACAAGTTCACGCCGTTGAGCAGACCGGCTACTCGACTTTGCCACAACTCAGCGGTAGCATCATGAGCCTGCCTCCTTCCGCTCTCGCCGGATTCCCGCCTATGAAACGCCCCTTCTTCTATTCTGCGTTTGCTGCTGCCACGTTCCTGGCGGCGTCATGTGCCCCAACCGTCCGGGGCACCGCCGTTCAACCGCCGAAGGGTGGTGACGCTCCGCCGGCTCCCGTGACGGTTGCTGACGTGGTGGAACAACACGTGACCGCAACGCACACCGTGGTTGGCACGGTGATGCCAGCGCGAAGAAGTATCGTGGGCAGCGCCGTCGACGGTCGTGTGGTAGAGTTTCTGGCGAGCAACGGAAATGCTGTCGCGGCCGGCGAGGCACTTGCCCGAGTCCGCACGGAAATGCTGGAACTGCAGCTTGACGCCGCAGCAGCCGAACTTGTCATGCGGCAGCAGGAACTGGCCGAACTGAAGAACGGTACGGAACCGGAAACTATCGCCAACCTGGACGCTCAGATGCGCGGCGCGGAGGCACGGCGTGACTTCACGAAGGCGGAATACGATCGCATTGCCAGCCTGTATAAACAGAACAAAGCGGCCACTCAAAGCGACGTCGATTCCAAGCGGTCCGAATCGCTCGCCGCTGCTCAGGACTACCTGGCAGCAAAAGCACTCTACGATCAGGCTGTCAAAGGGCCGCGTCTGGAACGGATCGCTCAGGCGGAAGCGCGCGTCGCCATTCAGCAGGCTGTCGTCGGCGAACTCAGGGAACAGATCGACCGGCACACGATCGTCGCCCCGTTTGACGGGTTCATCGTGGCGGAGAACACCGAAGTCGGCCAGTGGCTCGCGAGGGGTGATCCGGTGGCCGAGGTCATTCAGCTCAGCGCTGTCGACGTACAGGTGTTTGCTCTCGAAGAACAGATTCGCGACATGAAAGTGGGATCAGAAGTCTCTATCGAAGTCCCTGCCGCCGCACCTCAGGAATGGACTGGCAAGGTGCATCGCATCGTGCCGCAGGCCGACGTGAGGTCTCGCACACTTCCGGTAGAAGTGCGGATCACGAATCGTATTGAAGACGGGACGCCTGCTCTGAAATCGGGAGCGTTCGCGAGGGTTCACCTGCCGACGGGGCAGCAGCAACTGGTCACGCTTGTGCCGAAAGACGCGTTGGTGCTGGGTGGTGACAGGCCCCTCGTCTATGTTCTGGAACCTGCCGAAGAAGGCCGACCAGCCAGCGTTCGAGAAGTGGTCGTCACGCTGGGAGTCAGCAAGGGCAACTACATTCAGGTCAGCGGGGCAGTCAAAGCCGGTGACCGCGTGGTCGTGCGAGGCAATGAACGACTGAAAACCGGACAGCCGGTCACAGTATTGGAATAACACAGATGTCACTCATCGAATCGTTCGTCAGGAATCCCGTTAAGGTTACGGTCGGCGTGCTGATCGTGGCGCTGTTCGGCACGGTGTCATTCATCAACATGCCGAAGCAACTGACTCCGCGGGTCCTGCGGCAGGTGCTGTCGATTGAAACGGCATGGCCCGGTGCCAGCCCTCAGGAAGTCGAACGTGAAATTGTTCTGGAACAGGAAGAACAGCTTCGCAGCGTCGAAGGCGTTGTGAAGCTGACATCGACGTGCGGCGATTCCAGCGGACGTATCCTGCTGGAATTTGTCGTCGGGACCGACATGCATGAAGCTTTACTGCAGGTCAGTACCGCACTGCAGCAGGTACGCGAATATCCGCCGGACGCGCGCGAGCCACGAATTCGCCTGTCGGACACGTCAGACTCGCCGATTGCGCGCTACTTTCTCAGCCCGATTCCGCCGACTGCCGACGAAGTCGCTGCCGTTCAGGCGGCTCACCCTGAACTGCGCGACGCACTGGAACCTGTTCGCCAGACGAACAATCCGGGACTCGCGCTGCTGCGGCTGGAACGTGTCGTCCGGCAATATGGCGAACAATACCCGGCCGTCGCTGAACTGCAGCCTGAAGAAGTTGACCTGTCGCAACTTCAGCGGTTTGTCGAAGACAACGTCGCGACAAGGCTGGCTCGTGTCCCAGGAGTCGCCGATGCTTACGTCTACGGCGGAGCCGAAGACGAAATTCAGGTCATCGTCGACCCGGAACAACTCGCCTCGCGGCAGGTGACCATCGCTCAGGTGCGTGATGCGCTGCAGAGGCAGAACAAAGACACGTCCGGCGGCGAGTTCTGGGAAGAAAAACGACAGTACGGAGTGCGCATTCTGGGCCAGTTCCGCAGCACCGAAGACGTCGAAAAGCAACTGCTGACTGTTCAGGACGGACAGCCTGTGTACGTGGGAGATGTCGCTACCGTCGCACTGGGGTTCAAGAAGCCGGATGGTTTTTCGCGCCGATACGGCATGCGAAGCATTGGAGTCGGCATTCAAAGAACTGCCGAAGCCAACGTGCTGGAAGTCATGGACGAACTTCGCCTCGCCGCGGCCGAGGTCAATGAAACTGTCCTGCGTCCACGCGGGCTTGAACTGTTTCAGCAGTATGACGAAACCGAATACATCCATTCCGCCCTTGGGCTGGTTCAGCAGAACATCTTTATCGGCGGTGCGTTGACGATGATCGTACTGATGCTGTTTCTGAACCGAAGTGCCTTGTCGATTCTGGCAACTCCGTTCATCGGCGCGACCGCCCTGATGGCGGCCTATGTCTCGCCGTGGTTCTTCGTCGCAACGTTGGCGATCATCATTGTCGTGGGTTTTCACTCGGCCCGTGGAGCACTCGTCGTCGGGCTGGCCATTCCCACCAGTATCGTCGGAACTTTTTTGATGATGGGCATGCTGGGCCGGTCACTGAATGTCATCAGCCTGGCGGGTATGGCGTTCGCCGTTGGCATGCTTGTTGACAGTGCCGTCGTCGTGCTGGAAAACATCTTCCGGCGCCATGAAAACGGAGAACGCCCGTTCGTCGCCGCGGTGAAGGGAACAGAAGAGGTCTGGGGGGCCGTTGTCGCATCGACACTGACAACAATTGCTGTCTTCCTCCCTGTGCTGTTCGTACAGGACGTGGCCGGTCAGTTGTTCCGCGATATTGCTCTGGCCATTAGTTGCGCGATCTCGCTTTCCATGGTGATCTCCTTCACGCTGATCCCCACGTTGTCGGCTCGCCTGTTTCGAGAACAGCCCGTTCGACGGGACTCCGGTCCCGGCGAAGCGCACGCGACAGGACGTGCATCCATTGCGTCTTCCAACGGAAAGCATGTTACGGCCGGTTCGTCGGCTCTGTCGGCTTCGATTCGTTCCAACCCCGTGATGCGAATTCTGCAAAGCATGGGGCACGGTTTCGTAACGGTCATCGTCGGCATCAACGCATGGATTCACCGCGGCATGCTGAGATCGCTGGCTGTTATCACACTGATCGTCGGAGCCTCCGTCGGCCTGTCGTGGCTGCTGTGGCCCG